>CADASK010000035.1 GCA_902790495.1 uncultured Eubacteriales bacterium | reverse complement strand
GTTCAGCCTCTGGATCGCAAAAGCACCCTGCTCCATGGGGCAAGGTGCCGTAAAGTTACTTTGGATATTTCCTGTGTCTACTTGACAAGGGCGGATCACTCGGGAATGGGGCGGCTCCTTTTGAAATATGAAAAGCTCTTGCCAACATCGCCAAAAAAGATTACAATAGACGCAGCAGAAAATTCACCGCGGCAGCGCCGCGGACTTGCAAGGAGGTCGCACCCATGACTGTGAAAGAGATTCTCGATACCGCCAAGGACAAGATGAGCAAATCGGTCTCGGTGTATGAAAAGGAAATGCAGGCGCTGCGGGCAGGCCGGGCCAATCCGCAGGTGCTCGACCGCATCACGGTGGACTATTATGGCACCCCCACGCCCATCAACCAGGTCTGCGGCATCTCCTCCCCCGAGGCGCGCCTGCTGGTGCTCTCCCCCTGGGACGCCAAGCTGCTCAAGCCCGTGGAGAAGGCCATCCAGGCCAGCGATCTGGGCATCAACCCCGTGGATGACGGCAAGGTGATCCGCCTGGTGTTCCCCGCGCCCAACGAGGAGCGCCGCAAGGAGCTGGTGAAGGTCGCGCGCAAGGGCGGTGAGGACGCCAAGGTCGCCGTGCGCTCCATCCGCCGCGACGCCATCGAGCAGATCAAGAAGCTGAAGAAGGCCAGCGAGATCACCGAGGACGATCAGCACGAGGCCGAGGACAAGGCCCAGAAGCTGACCGACAACGCCATCAAGGAAGTGGACGCGGTGACCGCCGCCAAGGAAAAGGAGATCATGGAGATTTGATCCCGGAAGCACTGCTGGGTATGCCGCTGGACGCGGCGCTGGCCCTATGCCGGGAGGCCGGCATAGAGCCGGACGTACGCCGGACGGATGACCCCCGGGGCGCTCGGGAGACGGGCACACCGCGTGTGGTGCGGGTGCGCGGCAGCGAGCTGACCGTCAGCCTGTTTCGCGACGGCGCGCCTGTCACGCGGGATCATCATGAGGGCTGAGGGACTATCCCCCAGCCCTCGCCCTATGTCACCAATCTTTGTTACGATGGACAAACAACAGGGTTTGGCGCGCGAAGGGTTGCAAGGGGCGATCGCAAAGCCCCTTGCCCGCGCCCGCAGGCGCGGAACCCTGCTGTCATAGCAGAGGAGGATCTCCATGGCCGTCGCTGTCAAAAAGCCCAAGCCCATGACCCCTGACCAGTTCGAGCGCCTGCCCAGCCACGTCGCCATCATCATGGACGGCAACGGCCGCTGGGCGAAAAAGCACAAGCTGGAGATCGCCCGCGGCCACCGCCAGGGCACCGAGAGCCTGCGCGAGATCATCCGCCACACGGACGACCTGGGCATCCAGGCCCTGACCATCTACGCCTTCTCCACCGAAAACTGGCGCAGGCCGAAGGAGGAGGTCGAGGCGCTGATGCAGCTGATCCTCGACTTCTTCGCCTCCGAGATCGACGAGCTGGACGCCAAGAACGTGCGCATCCTCATCCTCGGCGACAAGAGCGCCATGCCGCCCAAGCAGCGCGACACCCTCATCGCCGCCGAGGAGCGCACCGGCGGCAACACCGGCCTCCGGCTCAACATCGCCATCAACTACGGCGGGCGCGACGAGCTGGTGCACGCCGCCCGCGAGCTGGCCCTGCTGGCCGCCTCCGGCAGCATCCGCCCGGAGGAGATCACCAAGCAGTCCATCGCCGACCGCCTCTACACCCGCGGCCAGCCGGACGTCGACCTCCTCATCCGCACCAGCGGCGAGATGCGCCTGAGCAACTTCCTGCTCTGGCAGTGCGCCTACGCCGAGTTCCTCTTCCCCAAGGTCCTCTGGCCCGACTTCTCCGTCCAGGACTACGACGAGGCCCTCAAGGCCTACGCGCAAAGGGACCGGAGGTTTGGGGGGAGGTAGGGCGGTCAACGGCCTTCCGTCAAAGAAATCATCTGCGGTGTCAGAATGGATTTGTCAGCTTCGTTGATTGCTTTCGGATGCATGTGCTGACAATTGAGCTTTTCATTCACCTTTCCCCACAAGGAGGAGTCAGATATCCCATGAAAGCATACGTGAAGCGGTTGTTCGGCGCGCACCAGCAAAACACGGTCCACGAACCGACGAACGAATACAATGCCATCGTTGATGAAGCGTATTATCATGATCTGTACAAAAATGAGATGCCGGCCAATATGACAGCCGCAGAGCATTTTTTTACGACAGGCTGGAAGGAAGGAAAAGATCCCTGCCTCTTCTTTCAGACCAAGTGGTATTGCGAGCATTACCCGGATATAGAAAAAACAGGTGTCAATCCGCTCCTGCATTATATGCAGACAGGATGGAAGGAAGAGAGAAATCCGTCTCCGATATTTGATACGTCCTGGTATTTAAAGCAAAACCCCGATGTGGCTGAGAGCGGAATGAATCCGCTATTGCATTTTCTACAGTACGGATGGAAAGAAGGGCGTCTTCCTTCGCCTGAGATGAAGCTCTTCTTGCAATCATCCATCCGGCCATCAGGCCAGTCAGTCAGTCAGGATTGGCACCGCATCATTCATACGGTGAAGCCGTTCCATATCACGGGCGATGCTGTATTGATCCTCAGTGTTTCCAACGGAGGCACAGCCTACTATGATCACCACACCTTATTGAGCCGCTACACAAACCAAACCGTCATCTACGCTGTCAATCAGGGTGAATCCCACACCGTCTATTCCACCGTGTATACTCACGGCGATGAGACGGAGAAGAACGCATACTATGACACGCATCACTTTCTTCAGGCCTTATCCAATCTGAAGTTCGAGAAGATCATCGTCGATAATATAGCGACTTGGATTTACGTTGACAGCATATTGAAGTTTATCTCGCAGTACAAAACCGGGCATTCAGGCACTTCTGTCGAAATGCTCTTCCATGATTACTTCCCGATCTGCCCGGTTTATACCTTATTGGATCAGGATGACAACTTTTGCGGCGCACGCTGTGACGCAACTGCCTGCGATCAGTGCGTGATGGGCAAAGGGGTCAATTCCATCAATGAGGAATACCGCCGCGGACAGTATACAATGGATGCCTGGCGCGCCATGTGGCGTGGGTTTTTGGATCAATCCGTCGACCAGGCGACTGCTTTCTCGCAAGCCGAACAAGAGATTATACTCAAGGCATATCCTGAAATCAGCAAGAAGCTTACGGTTCAGCCGCACACGATTTCCTCATTTGCCGCGGTGCGCATTGCCGTGATTGGCCATCTGCCTGTTCATAAAGGCGCCAAAGTCATCCAGGCTCTCTGTTCCTATTGTGAAGAATGGCATAAGGATGATATTGAAATCTACCTCTATGGCAACAATGAATGCAAGATTCATTCTCCGTATCTGCACGAACGCGGCACATATAAAAGAAACGATTTGCCGGCCTTGCTGCACAAGGACCGGATCAATATCATCTTCATTGCATCCGTTTGCCCTGAGACATTTTGCTATACCGCAGGAGAAGCCATCGCAATCGGGCTTCCTGTTGCGTGCTTTGACATAGGCGGGCAGGCCGAGCAAGTAAAAAAGTATGAGAAAGGCATCATTCTTGCACGGCAAGACCCCAAGTATCTGTATGACATCTTTGCACAGTTCGCCACCTCAGACCTTCAGCCTCAGCAGTCATCCTCTGCCCCCACAGATCAGGCGCCAACAACGGTGATTGTTCAGGACAGAAGCAGTCAGGAGTTTTTGCATTTCCTGTTCTCGCACCGCAGTGACAAAAGCCACTTTATCAAAGAGAGCCAGGACAGTCTCACCATTCACCAGGACATGCCCAAACTGATCGCCTTCTACCTCTCTCAATTCCATGATTTCCCCGAGAATGTCAAATGGTTTGGAAAAGGCTTTTCCGAGTGGACCAATACATCTCAGACTGTGCCGCAGTTTATCGGGCATAATCAGCCGCAAGTTCCCATTGATGTGGGGTACTATAATCTCAGCACAACCCATGTCATGAGACGGCAGGCCGAATTAGCGAAGAAATACGGCATCTACGGCTTTTGTGTTTACTATTATTGGTTCTCAGGTCAAAAGCTTATGGAGCAGCCGATGCGCCGTCTTTTGGAAGACCCGAGCATTGATTTTCCCTTCTTCTTCTTCTGGGCGAATGAGGATTGGACACGTTTATGGGGAGACGGCAATGACCGGGAGACCTTGTATAAAAGCGAGATCAAAGAAGATGATGCGGAAAAATTCATGCACGATATCCTGCCCTACATGAAGGATCAGCGTTACATCCGCATCAAGGATAAGCCGGCGCTCATCATCTACAAACTCACAAAATCACCCAAGGAACAATTCCTTGCATTTGTAGACGAAATCCGGGAAATTGCTTTGCGGGAAGGGCTTCCCGGGCTTCATATCTCAGGTATCATTGAAGAATGGATGGATGTCGAGAAGCTTGATGAGTACCAGAGAGAATACCACCTGGACGCCATCACACAGTTTTCATCAGCCTTTGGCAGACAGTTCAACGAAACAAAGACTGTATTCGCCGATCCAAACTGCAAGTCGCATGTATATGACATCCATGAATACGTGGCCAACAAGCGGTATCTGATTCAAACCAAAGCCAATCTTTATGCCGGATTGTTTACAAACTGGGACAATTCACCGCGACGCTATGACCGAGGCGCCACCATCCTTCAGAATACACCGGATGATTATAAGGCATGGCTGAAAGACCTGATTGTCTGGACAAGAGAGAACCACAGACAGGACGAACAGTATATCTTCATCAACGCATGGAACGAATGGGCAGAATCTGCGCATGTCGAGCCAGACACCTATTACGGATACGCCTATCTGCAAAAGACAAGGGAAGCACTTGAAGAAACCAGCAAAGAATAACAAGGAGGTCCCCACCATGTCCACCATCCCCTACAAGCGCGTACTGCTCAAGCTCAGCGGCGAGGCCCTGGGCGGCGCGGACGGTATCTTTGACTTCGACAAGGTGCGCACGGCCGCCGAGACCATCGGCGAAATGCACGCCCTGGGCGCCGAGATCGGCATCGTGATCGGCGCGGGCAACATCTGGCGCGGCCGCCAGGGCCCCTCCGCCCACATGGACGCGGTCTCCGCCGACCAGATGGGCATGCTGGGCACCGTCATCAACTGCATCTGCATGGCGGACGCCCTGCGGCAGGCCAGCATGGACGCGGTGGTGCAGTCCGCCGTGGACATGAACCGCTTCGCCGAGCCCTTCAACGCCATGGCCGCGCGCCGCCACCTCTCCGAGGGCCGCGTGGTGCTCTTCGCGGCGGGCAGCGGCAACCCCTTCTTTTCCACCGACACCGCGGTCGCCCTGCGCGCCATCGAGATGCAGGTGGACGCGGTGCTCATGGCCAAGAACATCGACGGCGTCTACACCGCCGACCCGCGCCTGGATCCCACCGCGCGCCTGATCCCCGACATCACCTACGCCGAAGCCCTGAAGCAGGGCCTCAAGGTGATGGACGCCGCGGCCTTCGCTCTGTGCGCCGAAAACGCCGTGCCCGTGGTGCGCGTATTCGGCCTGGACGACCCCCGCAACCTGGTGAAGGTGCTCCAGGGCGACCCCATGGGCACCGTGGTGCACCCCTGATTTGTCATCCGCTGTTTGACACACAGGCCTGCCTATGGTACAATAAACCGATTCCGCGGAATCGGTTTTTGGCTGTGCGGAAAACTGCGAGCCCCTCCGGGCCCGCAAACGATGAAGTGAGGTTTTTCAGGCATGAGAAAGGGACTTATCGCCCTGCTGCTGACGCTGGCTCTGGCCGTGCTCTGTGCGCCGGCCCTGGCGGACGAGGCGGCGAATATCACCGATCAGTGCAAGATCAAGGCGTCTTCCTCCAAGTTCAAGGTGGGCCAGATGACGGACGGCAAGTACACCTCCGTCTGGAAGGGCAACAAGGTGAAGAACGCCTATGTGTCGCTGACCGCGCCCAGCGGCTCGCCCATCTACGGCGTGTACGTCTGCTTCGCCACCATGCCCGACAGCTACGAGTTTCAGGTGCTCAAGGGCGAAAACTGGGTGACCTACGCCGAGGGCGACACCCGGTTCTACCACGTGTGGCAACCCATCCCCGAGGGCGCTGCCGGCGTGCGCGTCTATGTGAAGAATGAGAAGGCCTTCGCCCTGTACATCAACGAGATTTTTGCCTTCGGACCCGGCGACGTGCCGGACTGGGTGCAGCGCTGGGAGCCCTTCGAGGGTGAGGCGGACATCCTGTTCGTCTCCACCCATCCCGACGACGAGTTGATCTTCTTTGCCGGCGGCATTCCCACCTACGCGGGCGAGCTGAAGAAGAACGTGGTCGTGGCCTACATGAGCTATTCCAACACGACCCGCCGCTCCGAGCTACTCAACGGCCTGTGGTACCTGGGTGTGCGCACCTACCCCGACATCGGCACCTTCCGCGACAGCTACCAGAAGGATCTGAACGCGCAGTACGAGGCCCTGGGCGGCGAGAACAAGGTCAACGCCTGGGCCGTGGAGCTGATGCGCAAGTACAAGCCCGCCGTGGTGGTAACCCAGGACATCGACGGCGAGTACGGCCACCGCATGCACCGGGCCGCCGCCGCCGCCGTGCTCAACGCCTGGGACGTGGCGGGCGATCCGGCCGTCTACCCGGATTCCGCCGCCCTCTACGGCGCCTGGCAGCCCCAGAAGCTCTACCTGCACCTGTGGGCGGAGAACCGCATCACCATGAACTGGGAGACCCCGCTGGAGGCCTTCGGCGGCAAGACCGGCCTGGAGCTGGCGGACGAGGCCTACCGCACCTACCACATCACCCAGCGCGCCAGCGGCATGTCCGTGACCGAGACCGGCAAGAAGTACGACAACCACATCTTCGGTCTGGCCCGCACCAGCGTGGGCGTCGACCGGGTGGGCGGCGACTTCCTGGAGAACATCGGCGTCCCCGCCGCGGAGCCTGTGAGCGCCGAGCTGATCCCCGTGTTCGACAACGGTGAGGATGAGACCGCCGAGGAACCTGCCCAGACCGAAGCCATCATCGGCGGCGCGGACGCCCCCACCGCCATCCTCGTGGCGGAGGAGGGCGACCTGATCATCGAGGAAGGTGAGCTGCTCGCCGAAGAGGGCAGCCTCATCGCCGAGGAAGGCGCGCTGATGGAAGAAGACGGCGGCCTCATTGCCGAGGAAGGCGCGCTGATCGCCGAGGAGGGCTCGCCCGTCGTCGAGGCGGCAGCCGCTCCCGCGCCGGCCCCCGTGGCGGAAGCCGCGCCGGCCGACAGCATGCCACCCCTGATGCTGGGCGACGGCGAGTTCACGATGCCCCTGCTGATTGGCACCCCCGTGCCCGCCACCGCCGCGCCCGCGGCCGCCCTGCCGACCCCTGTGCCCGCGGAAGCGCTGCCGACGCCCGTGCCCGTGCAGGAAGCGCCGGCTGTGACTGCAGCGCCCGCCGTGACCGCCCAGCCCGCGGAGATCCCGAACCTCATCGGCGGCGCAGAACCCCTCGCGCCCGAGGAGGGCGAGACCGGTCTGATCGCCGAGGAGGGCGAAACCGGCCTGCTCGCTGAGGAGGGCAGCGCCGAGACGGCTGACGTCGCCGAGACCGTCGCCGAAGCCCCCGTGGCCGAGGCGCCCGCAGCTGCGCAGACCGCCGCGGCGGCCGGCCCCGTCGCCAGCGCCTACAGCGCCGTGACCACCAACCTGCCCGTCGAGGTCTCCTCCCGCCTGCCCGCGCTCAATGCGCGCGGCTACCTGGACGAGGGCGAGTTCGTCATCGCGGACGAGACCAACGGCCTCTACGTCTACATCAACCCGACCCTGAAGGTCATCATCCAGCGCAAGACCGGCGTCAATGGCGACAACAATCCCCTCGTCTGGTTCGACGCCGAGATCTGGTGCGACATCGCCGCCGGCACCCGCCTCGAGACCCTGCAGGTCGACCCGGAGAAGATGGGCAAGGCCCGTCAGCGGGCCAACGAGACCGCCCTGCAGTACAAGAGCGTCTTCGCCACCAACACGGACTATTACACCTACCGCGTCGGCGTGAAGAACGGACGCCCCCTCGGCGTCGTGATCCGCGACGGCCAGATTCTCTACGACAAGCGCTATACCAAGGAGACCACCAACTTCCCGAACCTCGACACCCTGGCCTTCTACCCGGACGGCACGCTGGCCAGCTGGTTCAGCTACGAGAAGGACGCCCAGACCTACATCGACGAGGGCGCGTACAACGTCTATTCCTTCGGCCCCTGCCTCGTCAAGAATGGCGAGCTGACCGAGCGCGCCCTCAACTCCAACAAGGCGATGAACCCCCGCTATGCCATCGGCATGGTGGAGCCGGGGCACTATGTCGCCATCCTCTGCGAGGGCCGCATCAAGCGCTCCAAGGGCGTGCAGATGCAGCAGATTGCCCAGATGATGCAGGAGCGCGGCTGCTCCATGGCCATCAACCTGGACGGCGGCCAGACCTGCATCATGTGCTTCATGGGTCAGCCTCTGAACCAGATTCCGAAGCTGACCGACAAGACCGGCAAGGTGCGCCCCACCTCGGAGATCCTGGCCGTGGGCACCTCCGACCTGGTGGGCACGGTGCAGTTCCAGTAAGAACAAGATTTCGCCGCCTGCGGGCGGCGACCAGGGCTTTCCGATCGCCCTGGACCTTCGGTCCGAATCTCTTAGATTGAGACTTATCTAATACCCCCTGTTCTGGCGAAGAGCGAAGGGGTGGAGGGGGCGATCGCAAAGCCCCCTCCCCGCGCCCGCAGGCGCGGAACCCCCTCATGGAGGCATACCCATGGCTAAGAAAGAGCGACTGATGATCACCGGCGGCCACGCCCTCGAGGGCGAGGTGCGCGTCTCCGGCGGCAAGAACACAGCCGTCGCCGTGATTCCGGCGACCCTGCTTGCCGATGAACCCTGCGTCATCGAAAACCTGCCCGACATCGAGGACATCCACGCCCTGGTGGACATCCTGCGCTCCCTGGGCGCGGAGGTCGACTACGCGCCGGATGCCTTCATGCGCGTCGATCCGCGGCCGGCCCACGGCTGCCAGGTCGGCTACCGCGACGCCCAGCGCCTGCGCGCCAGCTATTATATGATCGGCGCGCTGCTGGGCCGTCAGGGCAAGGCGGAGGTCGCCTTCCCCGGCGGCTGCAAGATCGGCTCTCGTCCCATCGACCAGCACCTGAAGGGCTTCCAGTCCCTGGGCGCGGTGGTGCGGGATCAGGGCGGCGTCATCAACGCCGAGGGCGAGATGATCGGCAACGACGTCTTCTTCGACATGGTCACCGTGGGCGGCACCATCAACGTCATGCTCGCGGCGGCCAAGGCCCGCGGCACCACCATCATCTACAACGCCGCCAAGGAGCCCCACATCGTGGACCTGGCGAACTTCCTCAACAGCATGGGCGCGAAGGTCAAGGGCGCGGGCACCGACGTGATCCGCATCAAGGGCCAGAGCTACCTTCACGGCACCACCTACGCCGTGATCCCCGACCAGATCGAGACCGGCACGCTGATGATCGCCGCCGCCGCCACCCACGGCGACGTGGCGATCCGCGGCTGCATCCCCCAGCACATGGAGGCCCTCACGGCCAAGCTGCTGGAGATGGGCGTCAAGGTGACGGACAACGACGACGCCATCCGCGTGCGCACCACCGGCGCGCACCGGGCCGTAAACCTCAAGACCCAGGTCTACCCGGGCTTCCCCACGGACCTGCAGCAGCCCATGTCCGCCCTGCTGACCACCGCCCACGGCACCTCCATGGTGACCGAGACGATCTTCGAGCAGCGCTTCCGCCACCTGGATGAGATGGCCCGCATGGGCGCGCGCGTGCGCGTGGTGGATCGCACCGCCATCATCGAGGGGGTGCCGCAGCTCTACGGCGCGCCCGTGACCACCACCGACCTGCGCGCCGGCGCGGCCCTGCTGGTGGCCGGCCTGATGGCCAACGGCATCACGGAGATCTACGAGCCGGAGCACATCGACCGCGGGTATGAGCATATCGAAGAAAAGCTCCGCGCGATGGGCGCGGAGATCTGGCGGGAAACGATTGAATAATCCCAACGGGATCGCGGTTGCCATGATTTGTCTTCGGCAGCAGCGGAGATTCCGCGCCTGCGGGCGCGGCAAGGGGGCTTTCCGATCGCCCCCTTGACCCCTTCGGGCAGCCACGTTATTGTGAACATTTGGTTATTGTCGCATCTCATGCCGGAGGCCTGCTTCCGGCCAGGAGGTGATGCATTTGAACGATCCCTTCGCCGTGCTGGGCATCGAGCCCACCAGCGATGAAGAGGCCGTGCGCAGGGCCTATCATGCCTGCGCCAAAAAGTATCATCCGGATCAGTTCCAGGATGAAGCCCAGCGCGAGGCCGCGACCCAGCGTATGATCGTGATGAACGAGGCCTACGAGGCCGCGCTGAAGCTGGCCGCCTCCCGCGCCAAAGCGCCCTTCCGGGAGATGATGCCCTGCGAGGAGGCCGTCAAGCTGGCCTTCCGCATGCTGGAGCGCGGCAGCCCGGAGAGCGCCCTGCGCCAGCTGCTGCGCGCCATGACGCGCTCGGCGGACTGGTACTACGCCCAGGGCACCATCCTGATGGAGATGGAGCAGTTCGCCTCCGCCGAGCAGTCCTTCCGGGAGGCCGTGCGGATGGACCCCAACAAGGTGGAGTACCGGCGCGGTGCGCTGGACGCTCTGGTGGCGCAGCGCAAGTCCCGGACGCTGATCGGGCGCGTGAAGCATGCGCTGGGTATCAGGCAGAATCAGAAGGAATGAAAAAGACGATCCCTTATCTCCCACAATTGGGAGACAGGCATCGTCTTTTATGTTGGGAATTTCGCCGCCTGCGGCGGCGACCAAAGGGCTTTGCGATCGCCCTTTGGAAACCTTCGCCCGCCGCCTTATGTTGAGCAAAACATCAGGCTGATGCGATAGAGAGTTACTTGCTCTCGCTCTCGGACTTTTTGTAGTAACCGCTGGTGTAGTGGTTATAGTAGCCCTTGTTGTAATACTTCTTCGAGGACAGGGTGTCGAACTTCACCTTGTTCACGATGCAGCCGAGGATCGGCTTGCCGGAGCGCTCCATCTGCCACTTGCACTGGCTCAGGTCGCGCAGGTGGGTCTTGTTGTACTCCACCACGAACACGGAGCCGTCGCAGCTCTGGGCGATCTCCGCCGCGTCGATGACCATGCCGATGGGCGGGGCGTCCACCAGCACCATGTCGAAGTTGCGCGCCAGCTCGTCCAGCATCTCGGAGAAGTAGACGGAGTCGATCAGACCCATTGGGTTGGACACGTCGCGGCCCGCGGGGATCATGCACGCGCCGTGCAGGTTGGTCTCATACACGCAGTCGCCCAGGCCGCACTGGCCCACCAGGTAGTGCGCGAGGCCCAGCATCTCGCCGTCGGTCTCGATGCGGTGGCGCTTGACCAGGAAGGAGCGGCGCATGTCGCAGTCCACGAGCACCACGCGCCGGCCGCGCCGGGCGAGATTCTCCAGGATGTGCATGACCATGTAGCTCTTGCCCTCGCTCTGGGTGTTGCTGGTGAAGACGATCTTCTTCAGGTCGCGCCCGGCGAAGGTGAGGTTGGTGCAGATGGTGTTCAGCGCTTCCGTGCCGGCATAATCCAGCGGGCTGAGCTGATTGACGATAGCCTGTCTCATGCCTTCTTCCCCTTTCCGCCGCGGCGCTTTCCGCTGCTCTTCTTGCCGCCGCCGGAGGTGCCCTCCTCGGGCATCATGCCCAGGGTGGCCAGGCCGAGGCGCTTCTCGATCATCTCGCCGGTGTGGATGCGGTCATCCGCGATGAACTGGATCACGACGACAGCCGCCGCCAGGATGCCGCCCAGCAGGAAGCCGATGAGGATGTTGCGCGTCTTGTTGGGCGAATAGGGCCGGTCAGGGATGCGGGCCTCCTCAAAGATGGTGGGCATCTCGATGCCCATGCGCGCCGCGATGAACTCCCGCGCCACGTCCGCGTAGGTGTTGGCGATGTCCATCGCCTTCTGCGGGTCGCTGGAGTTGACGGTGATGTAAATGATACGCGTGCTGGAGGGATTTCTGACGGAGATCATCTTCTGCAGCTGCGTGTAGGTCATGTCGGTGAGCCCCAGGCGCTGGAGCACCAGCTCATGCACGTGCCAGTTGGAGAAGACCTCGATGTAGTCGTTGGCCAGCTGGGAGCCGATCTGCAGGTCGCTCAGGTTCAGCACCGAGTCCTTGCTGTTGAGAATGAACAGCTTGGAGGTGGCCTGGTACATGGGCGTGGCAAAGCGGAAGGTGTACACGCCGGAGAGCAGTGCGCCGACGATCGCAAAGAGGATCAGCCACTTGATCTTTTCCAGCAGGCGGTAGAGCAGCTCGATCAGGTCGATTTCGATTTCGCCCTTCTCCGGCTCCAGCGCCAGGTTCTTCTCGGCATTGATATTGTCCATCCCGATTCCTCACTCTTTCGTTCTGTGGGGGTGCCGCTTACGATTTCAGCGGATGATAGAAGGCATCCAGCACCCAGCGGATGATGCTCTCCTCGTTCGCGTCAAACTGCATGAAGCCGCCGCGCTCCACATGCTCGCCCTCGATGTACTCCACCGGGCGAATCTCGTAGCCGCTGGCGCTCTTTATCTCGTTGAGCATGCGTCCGCGCGTCATGTTGGTGTTGGTGAACTCGGTGATGCCGTTCAGCAGGGTGTTGGCATAGCCGCTGTCCTCGCGCAGGCGGTCCATCATCAGGTCCATAGCGGCCAGCATGTAGGTCTTCTGGCGCGTCATGCGCGCCTCGTTGGTGCCGTCGGCGATCTGCATGCGGCTGCGCACGAAGGTCTCCGCCTGCTCGTCGGTCAGCTTGAGGGTCCTTCCGGGCACCATGGCCGGATCCACCGCGGAGAAGTCGTCCTGGATGGTCACCGTCACGCCGCCCAGCAGCCGGTTCATGCGGCCGATGGAGGTGATGTTCATGGAGATGGTATACTCCACCGGAACGCCCTCGAGCAGGTTGGTCACGGCCTCCAGCGTGGAGGCGTCGTTCTGTTCGATGGTCTTGCCGAAGGCGTGGCTGAGGCAGATCTGCATCGTGCGGGTGCCGGCCGGATGGCCCGTGACGCCCAGCACCGAGACCGCCGCCATGGTGTCGCGGTCGATCTGCAGCTGGCGCACGGTGTTCGCCTCATGGTCGATCACCAGCAGCAGGAGAAAGTCGCTCTGGCCGCCGCTGCGGTAGCCGGTGCGGGTGCTGCCGTCCGTCTTGTCGTAGCCGATCAGCAGGATGGGTGTGATGTTCGGCCGCTGCGCCCAGATCTGGCCGTTCACCTCGATGGTCGGGGTCAGGCTGAAGTTCTCGGGCAGCTCCGCGCGCTTCTCCCGGTACTGCAGGGATTCAATCCGGCTGCCAATGAGATAGCCCGCCACGGCGAGCACGACCACCACCACGGCGGCGACCGCGCTCAGGACGTGCCTCCTGTGCATCGTCTCTGATGACATCGTTTCACCTCCTGTGCGGACACGTAAAAAGCTGGCCGCATCGTTCAGCCTTCACAGTATAACATAGGAAGAAAAGGAAAGTCAATCATCCGACCGGTTTACATTGATTAATACTTTTCTCAAATAAAACTGATTCATCTAAACGCAGCCAGCGAAGGGGTCCCGGGGGCTCGAAGCGCCCGGAAAACAGTCCAGTGGACTGTTTTCAGCGAAGAGCGGGCGGCAGCCCTGGATCGATCGCAAAGCCCTCGGGTCGGCCCGCAGGCCGAAACCCCTTTGCAAAAGGAGCCTCTTTCACTGAGACGAGTCTCAGGGCTGGGCGGGCGCGTCCACGATCTCCCGCTGGTGCTGCCGCAGCCACAGGAAGATATCCGCCGCGATGGGCGCGGCCGCCGCGCCGCCGGAGGTCTTCTCCCCGATGTCCTCCACCAGCACCGCGCAGGCGAAGGGCAGGTCGTCATCCTGCGCAAAGCCGATGAACCAGCCGTAGGAGATGGGCTTCCCGTCCTCGGTGGAGTCCGCGGTGCCGGTCTTGCCGCAGACCGTGACGCCGTTCACCGCCGCCGCGCGGCCCGTGCCGCCGGTCACCACCAGGCGCATGTCGCCGCGCAGCCGCTCCGCCACCTCCGGGGTGAAGGCCCGGCGGTACACCTGGCTGGTGAAGGCCAGCCGGACGCGGCCCGCGGGGCTGGTCACCTGGCGCAGCAGCCTCGGCTCCATCATCACGCCATCATTAGCCACCGCGCCCGCGATCATGCACATGTGCAGCGGGCTCGCGGCGACGCTGCTCTGCCCGAAGCCGCTGGCCGCCAGCTCCCAGTCGTCGGCCGCGGTGAGCGGAAAGCGGCTGTTCTCCACCACCAGGTCGCGGAAGAGGAAGTTGTCGTTGAAGCCGGCCTCCTCGGCGGTCTGCAGCAGGCGGCGCTGGCCGAGGCGCAGGGCCAGCTCGGCGAAGGCTTTGTTGCAGCTGCGGGCGAAGGCCGTCGACAGGTCGAGCGTTCCGTGGGAGCCGCCGCCGTAGTCGCTGATCTCGTGGGTGCCCACCGTCAGCGGCGTCTCCGCGCAGTCGTAGCTGAAAGAGCCGATGTCCTCCAGGCTGCGCAGGGCCGCGGCCTCGGTGACGGTCTTGAAGGTGGAGCCGGGCGGGTAGATGGACTGGGTCACGCGGTTCCAGAAGGGGCGTCCCGCGTCGTCCTTCAGGGTTTCGCTGATGTGGGCGGGGTCGAAGTTCGGCAGGCTGACCTCGGCCAGCACCTCGCCCGTGCGGTAGTTGAGCACCACCGCCGCCCCGCGCTTGCAGTAGGAAGCGCTGTGCCCGTCAAAGGAGGAGACGATGGCCGTGCACAGCCTGCTGTCGGCGGTCAGGGTCACGTTGTCGCCGCGCCGCGCCTCACCGGAGGTCAGCGCGCGCACCAGCTCCGTGAAGGAGGCCCGGAAGCCGTAGAGGTAGCTGGTCTGAAAGGTCTCCACGCCGGTGGACACCTGGCCCTGGGGATCGCCCACCATGTGCACCACGGCGCGCCGGGCAGCCTCGCGGGCCTGGTAGGTGCGGGTGCCGTCCGCCGCGGTGGTGGCCAGCACGGTGCCCTGGCGGTCGAGGATGTCCCCGGCGATGACGCTCTCCTTCTGCGCGCGCACCCGCGGGTTGCGGTTGGAGGCGAACCAGCGGTTGCCGTAGGTCAGCACCGAGTAGGCGCCATAGGCCGCCAGCAGGGCGAACAGCCCCGCCATGAGCAGAAAGAGCAGCTTGAAATGCAGCCGCTGCCGCTTCATACGCCCTCCTCCTCTCCGCCTGTGGCCAGCAGCATATCCTCGTGCAGGTCGTCCTCGTTGAGGGAGGCGACGCCCTGGATCAGCCCGATGAGCACCAGGGAGGACAAGAGCGAGGAGCCGCCGTAGCTCACGAAGGGCATGGTGACGCCCGTGAGGGGAATCAGCTTGATCACCCCGCCGATGATGACGAAGGTCTGCAGGCCGATCATCAGGGTCGCGCCCATGGCCACCAGGCCATGGAAGGCGTGGCGTGCCGCCATGGCGATGGTCGCCCCGCGCCAGAGGATGGCCAGGTACATCGCCAGCACGCACAGGCCAAAGATCAGCCCGAACTGCTCGCAGATGACCGCAAAGATGAAGTCCGTGTGGTAGACCGGGATCGTGCGCGGAGAGCCGAGCCCCAGACCCATGCCGATGAGGCCGCCGCTGGCCAGGGCCATCAGGCTCTGCACGATCTGGAAGCCCGCGTTCTCATAGTCCGCCCAGGGATTGCGCCAGATGGCGACGCGCTTCTTCACGTGGGCAAACATCCGGTAGCCGAGCACCGCCGCGCCCGCGCCGCCCAGCACGCCCAGGCCCGTCAGCGGCACGTTGCCGGAGGAGGCGAAGAAGAGCAGCAGCGTCACGCCGTAGTAGAGCAGGGCGGTGCCGAGATCGCGCTGGAGCATCAGCGCGCCGAGGCAGGCCACCGCGAACAGCAGCCAGGGCAGGAAGCGCCGGCGGCTCATGAAGTAGCTGACGATGAGGATCAGCGACACCTTGACCAGCTCGCTGGGCTGCACGGACACGCTGCCGATGTAGATCCAGTTGGTGGCGCCGTAGGTCTCCTTGCCCCAGATCAGCGGCACGGCCAGCAGGGCCAGGGACACCGGGATCAGCACCCAGGCCGCCGCACCCCAGTGGCGCACGGCGCGCACCGCCCACACGCAGCAGATCATGGCCAATAGGCTCACCGCGTAGTAGGCCGCCTGGTGGTAGGCGTAGACCGGGTTCGTGTCGTAGAGCACCAGCACGCCCAGGGCGCACAGGAAGTTGGTCAGCGATAGCAGCAGGGTGTCCGCCGGGAAGAGCCGGGGCAGGAAGTTGGTGCCCAGCCAGATCATGGCCGGCACCGCCAGCGCCAGCGCGAAGGCCTGCCAGGCGTAGTCCTTGAGGCCCAGCAGCACAAAGGCGCTGAAATAGAACAGCATCACCACCGAGGAGAGCCGGGTGGCGGCGCGCCTCAGGCGGCGGCTGGGGGCATGCTTCGTCATCCGCGCTCACCGCCTTTGCCGGGCGCGGCCTTGGGGGCCTTCGCCTTCCTCTCCTCCGTGGGGGCCTTGCGGGCCGGCCGCCGGAACTTGAGGCCGGAGAACAGGCGCAGCCTCAGGGCCGCCTCGCCCACCTGCAGCACGTCCCCGTGCACCAACACGCCGCGCTCGGCGGCGTCCCGGCGGGTCAGCTCCTCGCCGTTGATGCGGCAGGTTTGGCCGTGGCGGGGCCGCACGCGCAGGCCGAGGCCATCCTCAAACACAAAATCCAGGTGATCCTTCGCCACGCCGGGGCTGAGCACCGGCACGTCGCAGCTGTACAGCCGGCCGAGCACGCCCTCCCGGGGCACGGGCAGGGTGTCGTCCACGGTCATGTCCCCCGCGTCGTTGAGGGAGACGAACTCCCCCACCATGCCGGCGTCCGGCAGCTGCCGGAGCCGCCTGTGCTTCTCCCGCCGATCCCTGCGCAGCCAGTGGAAGGCTCGCCACACGATGAGCACCCCGAGCAGGGCGAACCAGTAGCGCATGCCCAGGGCAATCACGGTATACCATTCATCCTTCATGGAGTGTCCTTTCTGATGCCGGAGCGGAGCCATTCTTTCTTCTTGAGTGTGCGCTTCCGCTATGGGGTCATGATAGCATAAAAAAGCCTGTCCCGTCAATCGAGACAGGGCAGGCGATATACCTTGCCTCTCCCTTTGGGAGAGGTGGCAGCGCGAAGCGCTGACGGAGAGGGCTCCAGGCAGCAGAGGATTTCGCCGCCTGCGGGCGGCGACCAGAGGCTTTCCGATCGCCTCTGGACTCTTCGGGGCAGCTGTGTTTGCTTTGGCAGCTATTACAAAAACCGTGACGATTCTCAGATCATCTTATCCGCCATCAGCGTGAAGTGGCTGATCTTCGATATCAAGGTTGGATCCTGCTGGAACGTCCACGCGCCCACCTTGTAGAGGGGGTTCTGCAGACTGCACTCGGGCAGCACCTTCTTCACCAGCTCAATGGTCTCGTTCCACTCCTCCGGGGCCTTGTCCCGGCCGATGTGCTCAATCTTCCCCAGCACGTTGCAGGCCAGGGGCAGCACCGAGTCGTTGGCCAGGCCCACCAGATCCGGGTAATGCTCGCGCATGAACTGCGCGGTGTTCAGCCGCACGCGGATGCCGTCCATGTGCGTGCGGATGTTGAGGCTCGTGGACAGGGAGCCAGAGCGCACCATGTAGTGGTAGACAACGCGGTTGACCACGGCGCAGGAGCCGGCAGCCTCCAGCAGGTAGGGCATCACGTAGATGTCCTCGTAGATGACGCCCACCGGGAAGCGCACATGCTCGAACACGTCGCGGCGGAACAGCTTCGTCCACATGTGGTTCAAGTTGACCCCGTGGGTGAGGAAGTAGCGCTGGGCCGCCTCCGCCGTGCGCAGCACCGCCGGGTGCGCGCCGACGCGCCGCTCCATGGTGCCGTGGGTGCCCTTGTGGCACTCGTTGTAGGCCCCCATGGCGATGGCGGTGTGATGCTTGTGGGCGGTGAGGTAGAGGGTCTCGATGGCCTTGGGCGGCAGCTCGTCGTCGCTGTCCGCAAAGCCGAGCCACTCGCCGGTGGCCGCCTCCAGGCCGACGTTCCGCGCGGCGGACGCCCCGCCGTTTTGCACCTGGATCATGTGGAAGCGGCGATCCAGCTCGACGTACTCCGACAGGATGCGGGCTGTGCCGTCCGTGCTGCCGTCGTCGATCATCAGCACCTCCAGGTTCCGGTAGGTCTGCCTGCGCACGGACTCCAGCGTGTGCCGGATAAACTTCTCCGAATTATACACAGGCATGATGATGCTGATCAGGGGAAGACGCTCGCCCAGGGCGTTCAGCGTCGTTTTAGCCATAGTGTCACCTCCGCACGTCGGATTATTGTAGCAAATGGAGGGAGAAAAAGCAAGTCGCATAGCGGTTTTCTATGGGCCGCTGGCGCGCGGACAGCGGATGTCCGATCTGGTCATCTCCTGGATGGACTGAACAAGGGCGGATTTCCTGGAAAAACTGTCAGATTTCTTTTTGAAACCAAAATACCAGTTTTCACAAATTTTCTTGCGAAATGGGCCGATTTTCTGCAAAAAGGTTATTTACAAAATCGGGAATCGTGCTATACTCCCCTCGTTCCTTTCACAGGAACAGAAGGAGGTTCTTTCCATGAATCAGATTCTTGTCTGCGTCGGCGGCATCATCATCCGTCAGCCCGTCGGACGCTGATGGCATAGCGTGCAGGGGGACACGCCCCCTGCACCTCCTCTTCTTCACCACCCAACCTTTCGAGGATTGTGTATGAATCAATCTCTCTTCGCCAGGTTCTGCGTCCTGCAGGCCACCTGGTGGGGCGCGATGGCCGCCGTGCCGGGCTACATCAGCGCCTTCATGCTCTCCCGCGGGGTCGCGGCCTCGAGCATCAGCCTGATCCTCGCCGCCAACCTGCTGTGCTCCTTCCTGGGCTCCCTCTTCTGGGGCCGCAGGATTGACATCACCCAGAACCACCGCGGCCATTTCCTGATGGGCATCGCGTGCTTCTTCGTGCTCAGCATGGCCATCTACCCCATGGGCAGCTATCCCATCGTGCTGGCCCTGCTCTACGCGGCCCACGGCTTCCTGGTCGGCTTCGGCGCGACCTGCCTGGACAGCTGGGTGCTGGCCTCCTTCCCGGGGGACAGCAGCCTCGGCAGCCGGGCGCGCACCTTCGCCACCCTGAGCTACGCGGTCATCATGCTGGCCACCGGCGTGCTGATCGGCCGCGTGGGCTACATCATCATGCTGGTCATCATGATCGGGATGCTCGGCGTCTGCGCCATCACGGCCATCCAGACGCCCAGGGCAGCCGGCACCGCGGGCATGGCGCCCTCGGGCCGCAGCGTCTCCGCGAAGGACCTGAAGGAGCTGCTGAAGCACCGCGAGTGGATGCTCCTGCTGGTGATGGTCTTCTTCACCGGCCTGTCCATCGCGCCCATCAACAACCTGAAGGCCGTGCTGCTCGAGCGCGTGGGCGGCGACACCACCACCCTCGGCCTGGACTCCTTCATCGGCTGCATGGTGCAGGCGCCTTTCCTCTTCTATGCCTCGCAGCTGCGCCGCGCGAGCCGCAAGCTGAGGCTGGTCATCAGCACGGTGATGCCCCTGCTCTACGCGCTGCTGGTCTACGTCGCCGCCGCGCCGGGGACGATCATCATCGCCACCATCTGCCAGAACATCTCCTTCGGCATCTTCTACCCCGCCATGCGCGAGATCACCGAGGACTGCGTGCCCGCGGCCCTGCGCACCACCGCCCACAGCGTGATCGACGTGAGCTACGGCAGCCTCACGGGCGTGATGGCCATGGCCATGAGCGGCGTGCTGCTGGAGGCCTTCGGCGCGGAGGCGATGGTGCTGGTGTCCTTCGGGATTCAGCTGCTGCCCTTCTTCGTGGCGATGGCCTATCTGCTGATTCCGGCGAAGAAGCCCGCGGCGGCGGTGTCGGGAGTTTCAGAAAACAGGTAATCTTTTTCTCCCATTGGCTCACAGATGGTAGCAGGGATTCCGCGCCTGCGGGCGCGGGCAGGGGGCTTTGCGATGGGGCTTTGCGATCGGTCCGGGGCTGCCGCCCGCTCTCCGCTGAAAACTCCATAACATGGAGTTTTCCGGGCGCTCCGAGCCCCCTGCACCCCTTCGCCCTTCTCCGTTATGATAAGACCGTCCGCAGAATTTCAGCGGGCGGTCTTTGCTGTTCTGTCGGTCTGATGGACAGCGCGAACCGCCAAAAGGTTGCGGGGAAGCCCAAATCGTGGTATGATGGGAATGCTCCCCTGAGGGAGCGGGTGTTTTCGCCGTATCTTTATACATGAGGTGAAACCCCATCGGCCGCTTATCTGCCCGAACGGACCGGGCTCAGTCCCGTCGAGGTTGATTGCTTATGCGTTCTTTATGCCGTACCCTGCTGTGCGCGGTGCTGCTGTGCAGCCTCTGCCTCAGCCTGCTCGCTCCGCCGGCCGCCCTGGCCGAGGAGGATCTTCACATGGAGGAGGCCGTCCTTCTCAACGACGACGGCTCCGAGTCCCCCGACCCGGACGGCGCGCTGCCGCCCACCGCGCGGGAGGACTTTATCAACCGCATCATCGCCCTGGGCGAAAAGCTCTACCACAAATCCGGCGGCAAGGCCCAGCGCGCCCACTACGCCGGGGATATCTACGTCTGCAAGAACTTCACGGTCTACCTCTTCCGGCAGAACCGCGACGATTTCCGGATGAAGGAATTCCCGGACACCCAGCTGGTCATCCCCAACAACCTGCCCGCCAGGCAGTGCAAGCCCTACGCCTACGGCATCTTCTGGGAGGATGTGCCGGCCGAGAAGGGCAACCCCTTCGAGGTGGCGGCCCAGTTCACCTACAACAGTGAGCTGAGCCACGAGGAGAACATGGAGCTGGCCTGCGACTTCATGCGCCAGGCTCAGCGCGGCGACTTCTTCCAGATGTCCGCGGATTACGACTACGGCGTGGGCGCCCACAGCGCCATCATGCTGGGCTACGACCCGGACGAGGACACCATCCACTGGATGGACAGCAACATGCGCGGCAAGAAGGTCGACGGCATTCGCTACGGCATCGTGCAGTTCGACGAGGTGAAGCCCGTGACCTGGTGGGCGGAAGCCTTCTGCGTCAAGAAGCGCGGGGCCACCCTCTACCGTCTGCGCAGCGACATCATCTACGCAGAGGATACGCAGCATGAAAACAAGTGACTTCGGCATGCCCTTCCTGCTGGAGTGCAACAGCCCCGAGCGCTGCGCCGAGCTGTGCGCCGAGCTGAAGCTGGACTTTGTGGAGCTGAACATCTCCTTTCCCGCCTGCGGCATCGACCGGCTGAGCGCGGCCTCCCTCAACGCCCTGCGGGAGCGGTACGGCCTGTACTTCACCCTGCACATGGACGAGGAGGCCCAGCCCTTCGCCTTCAACCCCATGGTGCGTCAGGCCTGGCTGGAAACCTTCCGCCGCACCTTCGACCTGTGCGCGGAGGCAGGCATCCCCGTCATCAACATGCACATGCCGCGGGGGGTGTGGATCACCCTGCCCAGCGGCAAGGTCTTCATGTGCGAAAAGTACGCCGACGACTTCCACGGCATGGTGGACGGCTTCCGCGCCTTCTGCGAGGAGCGTCTGGCGGGCAGCGGCACCGTCGTTTGCGTGGAGAACACCAATGGCTGGCTGCCCTTCGAGCGGGAGGCCATCGAGCGCCTGCTGCCCTCGCCGGTCATCGGGCTGACGCTGGACATCGGCCACAGCGAGGCCACCGGCGACGCCGACATCCCCTTCTTCGAGGCCCACGACAACAAGCTCTGGCACATGCACGCCCACGACGCCGAGGGCAAGCGCGACCACCAGCCCCTGGGACGGGGCCGCGTGGATCTACGGCAGCGGCTGGGCTGGGCCATGCGGCGAAACGCCCGCGTGCTGCTGGAGATCAAGACCGTGGAGGCCCTGCGGGAGAGCGTGGCCGTGGTGGGCCGCTATCTGCCGGAGGACGCGGCCGCAAGATTTCTCGTGTAATTCTTTATGTCTATGCTGAAGGAAGGAGGCGCAGCCTTGTCCCGGATGATCCATCGCGTGTTGGCCCTGGCGCTGGCGCTGTGCCTTCTCGCCGGGAGCGCGCTGGCGGCCAAGCCGAAGGTCACCGCCACGCCCAGCCCCTACCCCGAGGCCACCCTCGCCCCGGACGCCCCGACCTACGACGCGGAGAAACCCGACGAGCTGAACGCGGATCAGCTCTACGCCTGGTCGGCGGTGCTCATCGAGGCGGAGAGCGGCAAGGTCATCTTTGAGAAGAGCGCCGACGACATCCGCTACCCGGCCTCCACCACCAAGATCATGACCGCCCTGCTGGCCCTGCACTTCGTGGAGGACCTCGACCAGACCGTCACCGTCAGCGAGGTGGCCGCGGCGGTCAACAACACCGACGACGACATCTCGTCCCTGGATCTGCAGCCCGGCGAGGAGATCAACTTCACCGACCTGCTCTACGGCACCATGCTGGCCTCCGCCAACGACGGCGCCAACGTCATCGCCGAGGTGGTGTCCGGCTCCATCGAGAACTTTGTGGATCTGATGAACCAGTACGCCCAGCTGCTGGGCTGCACGAACACCCACTTCGCCAACCCCCACGGCCTGCACGATCCCATGCACTACACCACGCCCCGCGACATGGCGATCATCGCCCGCGAGGCCATGCGCAACGACCTCTTCCGGGATATCGTCAGCTCCACCAGCTACACCCTGGCCAGGACCAACATGCACCGCGCCCGCACGGTGACCAACACCAACGAGCTGTACAACCCCGGCAGCGAGGAGAAGCCGAACAAGTATTACTACCCGGCCTCCATCGGCATCAAGACCGGCTTCACCTCCCCCGCCCAGTACTGCTTTGTGGGCGCCGCCCTGCAGGACGACGTGGAGCTGATCTCGGTCGTCATGTACACGGGCAAGCGCGCCCGCTGGGCGGACACCATCAAGCTGATGAACTACGGCTTTTCCCAGTATGTGTCCGTGACTCCGGTGGATCTGTACAACATGCGGCCCACCACCATCGAGACCAGCGGCTACGCCACCGACGACGCTGCCCTGGGCAAGCTGCGGCTCAACGCCGTGGCCCAGGACAACAAGAAGGCCTCGGGCGTGCACATCGTCGCCACCAAGGAAGAGATCAACAACATCGCGGCCAACCTCAAAAACACCATGTACTTCCAGTACACCCGGGACTTCACCGCGCCCATCGCCGCCGGCGAGGTCATCGGCACCATGACCTACTTTGATACCAACGGCGAGGCCATCGTCTACAACCTGGTGGCCTCCCGCAGCGTCGCGCGCCGGGCCAACGCGCCTAAGACCCTGGAGGAGATCGTCGCCGAGACCTACAGCGACCCGAATCCCTTCCCGAAGCCCACGGTGGAGATGGGCGTCTATGCCGCCCTGCCCTTCGTGGGGATGTACGGCCTGGTGAAGCTGCTCCGCGCCCGCCGGAAGAAGCGCCGCCGTGCCGCGCGGCACACGCCGAAGGTCACGCACAGGTACTTGAAATGAGCGCCGGGGGTCAGCGCATGAACCGACGGATGGCGATCCTCCTCTGTCTGGCGGGGCTGCTGGGTCTGGTACCCGGCGGCGGCCGCGCGGCGGAGGTCGGGATGGCGCGGATCATGGCCGCGACCGACCTGCACTATCTCTCTCCTTCCCTCTACCAGGGCAGCGACGTGTTTCTCGCGGCCCTGCGGCGGGGCGACGGCAAGCTGACCCAGCACAGCGACGTGCTCCTGCAGGCCCTGCTGGATGAGGTGCGCCACCAGCAGCCCGACGCCCTGATCCTCACCGGAGATCTCACCTTCAACGGCGAGAAGCAGAGCCACCTGGAGCTGGCGGCCGCCCTCCGCGCCTTCGCCGAGGAGACCGGCATCCCCGTGCGGGTGATCCCCGGCAACCACGATATCCTCATCGCCGACGCCCACGCCTTCTTCCAGGGCGGCTGGGCCGGCACAGCCACCATCACGGAGGCCGAGTTCGGCGAGATCTACGCGGGCCTGGTGGGCGCGACGCCGGACGCGGGCTATTCCACCGTGCTGAGGGCCAACGAGCGCGCCTGGGTCGCCCTGCTGGACGTGGGCGTCTACACCAAGGACGCCTCCATCCCCTTCGGCGTGTGCCGGGAGGCCCACAACCGCTTCCTTCAGCAGACGTTGGCGGAGGCGGAGGAGGCCGGCGCGCTGGTGGTGACCTGCACGCACCAGAACCTGCTGGATCAGACCAGCTTCAACCCGGAGTCCTTCGGCGTGTGGTACCCCGGCGTGCTGCACCAGCTGCTGAGAGAGAGCCCGGCCTCCGCCCGGCTGAACCTGAGCGGCCACATCCACGCCCAGCACATCGTGACGCAGGACGGCCTGACCGACGCGGCCACCGGCGCGCTGTCCGTCAGCCCGCACCTCTACGCCATGGTCACGGTCGACCCGGACGGCGAGGTTACCTACAGCGCCCAGCCCCTATGCGACGCCCACCTGCCCGAGGGCTTTCAGGCCATGAGCCGCCAGTGGTTCCGGAGCATCACCATCGACAAGGACAGGCCCCAGACAGCCGCCTTCGGCGTGAGCGCCGAGGAGGAGGAAAAGCTGCTCGACTTCGCCGGGGATTTCAACGCGGCGTTCTTTGCCGGCACCCTGCGGGAGGAGCGCGAGGCGCTGATGGCCTCCCCCGGCTACGCCGCCTGGAAGCGGCTCACGGAGGTCGCATCCTTTGCGAGGTATATGGATCAGCTGATGGATGAGGCGGAGCAGGATTGCAGGTATTGGGAGAATGGGCCCTATCTGTCACCTGCACAATAGTTACCTAAACAAGAACGGCTGCCCCGAAGGTTTCCAAAGGGCGATCGGAAAGCCCTTTGGTCGCCGCCCGCAGGCGGCGAAACCCTCTGCTAACATAGAGCTTTTCTATGTTTGATAGAGGAATACCCCTTTCCGTCGCTCTACTTTCCCATGTGGGAAAGTAGCAAAGGACACCGGGGGACACGTTGCGACGTGTGTCCCCCGGACCCCCCGCACACGCTTTTGGTACCATGCGCCAGCTTTCGTATAGAAGTAATCAGCTACCATTGCGATTAGCTTCCTAAAAAGGCGAGGCGAAGGGGTGCAGGGGGTTCGGAGCGCCCGGAAAACGCCATGTTATGGAGTTTTCAGCGGAGAACGGGCGGCAGCCCCGGACCGATCGCAAAGCCCCCTCCCCGCGCCCGCAGGCGCGGAATCCTCAAGAATAAAAAGCGGACATGCAAGTCTGACATCGACCTGCATGCCCGCTTTTTTCTCATTCAAACTGACTGGCATAGAGCTTGTAGTAGAAGCCCTTCCTCGCCATCAGCTCCTCATGGGTGCCCTGCTCCACCACATCCCCATGATCCACCACCAGAATGCTGTCCGCATTCTGAATCGTCGAGAGCCGATGCGCGATCACAAAGCATGTCCGGCCCTTCATGAGGCTGCGCATCGCCTTCTGCACCTGCCGCTCGGTGCTGGTGTCCACATTGCTGGTGGCCTCGTCCAGGATCAGCATGTGCGTGTTGTACAGCATCGCCCGGGCGATGGTCAGCAGTTGCTTCTGCCCCTTGCTGATGTTGCCGCCGTCCTCGCTGATGCGCGTGTTGTAGCCCTCCGGCAGGCGCATGATGTAGTTGTGGATGCGAGCCGCCTTGGCCGCGGCCACCACCTCCTCCATCGTGGCGTTCTCCTTGCCGTAGGCGATGTTGTCGAAGATCGTGCCGGCAAAGACCCAGGTGTCCTGCAGCACCATGGCGTAGCTGCGGCGCAGGCTGTCCATGGTGTATTCGCGGCTCTCCCGGCCGTCCACGTGGATCTCGCCGCTGTCCACGTCATAAAAGCGCATCAGCAGGTTGATGATGGTGGTCTTGCCCGCGCCGGTGGGGCCGACGATGGCGATGGTTTGGCCCGGCCTCGCCCGCAGGTTCAGGTCGCGCAGGATGGTCTTGCCCGGCACATAGCCGAAGGCCACGTGCTTCGCCTCCACGTCGCCCGCGCAGTTCTCCAGGGTCGCCGCGCCGTCGATGTCCGCCGCCTCGTTGGGCTCGTCCAGCAGCTGGAAGACGCGCTCCGCCGCGGCCAGGGCGCTGAAGATCTCGTTGATGATGTTGGCGATCTCGGTGATCGGGCCGGAGAACTTGCGGCTGTAGAGCACAAAGCTGGAGATCTGTCCCAGCGACACCACGCCCAGCATGTACAGCACCGCGCCGCCCAGGCCGATGGCGCTCAGGCCGATGTTGGAGATCATGCCGATGGTCGGGCCCATGGTCATGCCCATGGAGTCCGCGTTGCGGTAGGCCTCCGCGGCGTTGCGGTTGATCTCGCTGAACTTGCCGCAGACCTGATCCTCGTGGGCGTAGGCGAGGATTGTCTTCTGCCCGGAGAACATCTCCTCGGTGAAGCCGTTCATCACGCCGTAGGCCGCGCTGCGCTTGGCGTAGAGCGGGCGGGTCTTGCGGCTCATCCGCCGGGTGAAGAGGATGGACACCGGGATGGTGAAGGCCATGCACAGCACCAGCGGCAGGGAGATGGTGCACATCATGATGAAGCTGCCCACCACCGTGACCAGGCTGGTGACGATGTGCACGAGATCCGCCGAGAGGGAGGTGGTCACCACGTCGATGTCGTAGGACACGCGGCTGATGATGTCGCCCGCCTGGTGCCGGTCGAAGTAGCTCACCGGCAGGGTCATCAGCTTGTTGAACACATCGCGCCGCATGTTCCGCGCCACGCCGCGGCCCACCCGCATCATGCCGATGGTGACGACGAAGTTGAGCAGGTTGCCGCCGACATAGAACAGCAGCATCAGCAGGGCGTAGCGCGTCACCGCCTGCAGATCCACCTGGCCCTCGCCGGCGCTCACCGCGTCGATGGCCTTGCCCGCGAAGTTCGGGCCCATCAGGTTGCCGAGGTTGCTCAGCAGGGTGCACAGGAGCATCAGCAGGGTGATCCAGCGGTACTGCATGAGGTAGCGCAGGATGCGGCGCAGCGCGCCGCGAGCGTCTTTGGGTTTGCGTTTGACGCCGCCGCGGTCTCCGGGGCCTGGCATAGGGCCTCCTTGTCTGAAGGCAAAGTGCCTTCGTATCTTTTATTGATCTTAGAACTCTTTACGGTAAGGCGACGCGAAGGGGTGCAGGGGGCGATCGCAAAGCACCCTGCCCGCGCCCGCAGGCGCGGAATCTCTACGCAGGGAGTTTCGCCGCCTGCGGGCGGCGACCAGAGGCTTTCCGATCGCCTCTGGACTCTTCGGGCCGCACTTTTTGCGCGGAACCCTTTACGCGGTCATAGCGCCCATTTGGATCTCATAAATCTCCCTGTACGCCGGGCAGGCGTCCAGCAGCTCCTCATGGGTGCCGTAGCCGATGCACCTGCCGTTGTCCAGCATCATGATGTGATCCATCCCCATCACGCTGGACACGCGCTGGGCGATCAGGATCAGCGTGCTGTCCGCGTGGTGCTCCTCAATCGCGCGGCGCATGGCGGCGTCCGTCTTGTAATCCAGGGCGCTGGAGCTGTCGTCCAGCACGAGAATGTCCGGCTTCCCGGCCAGGGCCCGGGCCACCAGCAGGCGCTGCTTCTGCCCACCGGAGAGGTTCGCTCCCTTGATGGAGGCCTCGTAGTCCAGGCCGACGCCCAGCTTGTCAATGTACTCCGCGGCCATGGCGTCCTCCACCGCGCTGCGCAGCTCCTGCTCGGTCAGCCCGCGGCCGAAGTCGATGTTCTCCCGCAGGGTGTCCTGGAAGATCATGTCGTTCTGGAACACCACGCCGAAGCGCCGCCGCAGCTCATCCTTGCCGCAGGTGCGCACGTCGCGGCCGTCCACGTACACATGCCCCTGCTCCACGTCGTAGAAGCGCATGAGCAGGTTGACGATGGTCGTCTTGCCGCAGCCCGTGGGGCCGATGATGCCCAGGCTCTCCCCGCGCCGCAGGGTGAAGTCGATGTCCTCCAGCGCCTGCTCCTGCTCCTCGCCGGCGAAGCCCTCGCGGCTCTCCGCCCGCTTGTAGGTGAAGCTGACGTGGTCGAAGCGGATGAAGGCCTCGGGATCCGGGCAGGGCGGGGCCTCCTCTTCGCTCAGCACCGGCTGATCGGTCTCGGACTGCATCACCGCTTCCATGCGGTTGGCGCTGGCGCTGGCGCGGCTCAGGCTCATGAAGATGCGGTTGATGCCCATCACGCCCATGGTGATCATGTTGAAATAGGTCAGGAAGGCGAGGATCACGCCCGGCTGCATCACGCCGGCATTGACGCGCCGCGCGCCGATCAGGATGACTAGCACCAGGCCCACGTTCAGGCTCATCTGCATGAAGGGGCCGGGGATCGCCATCACCGTGCTGGCGCGGATGTCGCTCTCCGCCATGGCGCGGTTGGCCTCGCCGAAGCGGGCCTTCTCATACTCGGTCTTGCTCAGCGCCTTCACCACGCGGATGCCGGTGATGTTCTCCCGCATGATGCGCACCACCGCGTCCAGCCGCTGCTGCACCACGCTGTAGAGCGGGATGCCGTGGGAGGAGACGAACAGCACGATGCCCAGCAGGAAGGGCAGCATCACCACCAGGATCAGCGCCAGGCTCGCGTCCATCATCAGCGTCATGCTCAGGCCGCCCAGCAGCATCATCGGCGCGCGCACGCACAGGGTCTGGATCTGCTGCACCGCGCTCTGCACATTGTAGCTGTCGCTGGTCATGCGGCTGATGAGGCTCGGCAAGCCGAACGCGTCGAACTGCGGGCCGGAAAGGTTGGCCGTGCGCTCGAACAGGGCCTGGCGCAGGTCGTAGCTGACCCGGTGGGCGTTGTCGATGGCCTTGCGGTTGGCCGCCACGTTGAGCTGGCGGCAGAGCAGGGCGGCGGCGAACATGCCCAGGCCCCAAAGGATGACGCTGGCCAGCTGTTTGGTGGGCACCACCACGTCGATCATGTGCTCGAGGATGTAGGGCAGCAGCAGCTCGGTCATGGTGGCGAAGAGCTTGATCACGATCGCCAGGATGACGGCGTTTTTGTATTTTCCGATAGCCCGGAATATCAGCTTCATGGATTGTTTCCCTTCTTCGCCGCCCGCAAGCGCTTGCAGGGGGCTTTGCGGTCGCCCCCTGCACCCCTTCGCGCAGCTTCTTTATGCGGTACGTCTCTGCTTCGCAGCAGAGTTTCGCCGCCTCACGGCGGCGACCAAAGGGCTTTGCGATCGGTCCGGGGCTGCCGCCCGCTCTCCGCTGAAAACTCCATAACATGGAGTTTTCCGGGCGCTCTGAGCCCTTTGCAAACCTTCGCTCAACCTGCGTAAACTGTTTCATTTCAACGTTGTGTCTTCCTCCACACTCCGCCGGGCGGCGAGGAAGAGGCGCTCGGCCAGGGGACCGATCTGGGCGCGCTCCTCCGGGGAGAAGTCGCGCAGGAGGTTCTCATAGAAGGCCACGTAGGTCTCGTGCAGCATCGGCTCCAGGGCCAGCGCCTTCTCCGTGGGATAGATCAGCGAGATGCGCCTGTCCTCCGGCGAGGGGCGGCGCTCGATGTAGCCCTTCTCCTCCAGCTTCGCCATGTGGTGCGCCATGGTGGTCTTGTCCACGCAGACCGACTGGGCGATGTCCTTCTGGCTGCTGCCGGGGTTGCGGCACACGTGGCCCACGCAGGTCAGCAGCGCCGGGTACAGATCGGTCTTGCGCATCTGCTGGCGGCGGTAGATATCGAACAGGTGGCTGATGCGCAGCAGCAGGCTCAGCTCCCGGTAAGGGTTCATCGGGATCACCTCGGTTCCGTTGATGGCCGCAGCTCGCGGCAGGGAGCATCATAACATATATAGTTGGCATATACAACTATCTGTACACAAAAAACACGGAGCACAGCGGCGTGTGCTCACGTGTTTTGACAGCTGAGATTCGGTCATCGGTTGGCAGCGTATCCGTGCCTGCGCAGGAAGTCCAGCAGCAGCTCCCCCATCACCGGGCTGCCGACGATGTAGCTCCCGTGATCAGCCCCGGGCACGGTCACCGTCTCGGCGTGGGGCAGGTTCGCGGCGATGCGCGCGGTCTCCTCCGGGAGGATCAGGTCGTGCTCGCCCACCGTCACCAGCACCGGGATGTCGATGCGCCGCAGATCGGCGGGGTCGATGTGGGGCTCGTTCAGCATCAGGGTGATAAGCGGGTTCACTGCCTTCGCGTTTTCCGCCTCGCACTCCGCCAGGAAGCCGGGCTGCAGGCCCTGCGGCGAGAGGTTGGTGCCGCTGATGGCCATCAGCCCCAGGGCGCCGGGATGGTTCAGCGCCAGCAGGAGGGCGAGGATGCCGCCGTCGCTGTGGCCGTAGAGGGCCGGGCGCTCCAGCCCCAGCACTTGAATGAACTGAAAGATATCCTCCGCCATCTCCGCGTAGTGGAATTCCGTCTGAGGCGCGTTGGCCCCGTGGCCGCGGGAGTCCGGGGCGTAGACGCGGCAGCCGGCCTCGGTCAGCTGGCGGATCTGGGTCTCAAAGAGGGTATGGTCCTCGCCGTTGCCGTGGAGGAGGATCACGGGGCTGCCTTCACCGGCAGCGAAATAATGCAGGTCAATGCCATTGACCTGCACCATGGGCAGAGATGTGTTTTGCATCTGTGAACCCTCATATTCGTTCTTGCTTTTGCAGGGAAGTTCGCTGCCTGCGGGTGCAGGCGTCAAGCCTTCCCCCTCTGGGGGGTTCTGAGCGCCCGGAAAACAGCCCAGTGGGCTGTTTTCAGCGAAGAACGGGCGGCAGCCCTGGATGGTGTCAGCCCGCAGGGCTGACGGATGAGGGCCTTGGCTCCCCTATGAGGGCGACGAACGCCCGGAAAACAGTCCAGTGGACTGTTTTCAGTGAGTCGTAAGCGGTAGCGGCCTAAGCTGTCATCGCGCAGCGATGACTGAGGGGTTGTCCTCGCGATCTGTAGCCTTCAGGGAATTTCGCCGCCTGCGGGCGGCGACCAAAGGGCTTTGCGATCGCCCTTTGGAAACCTTCGCCGCCCCTGCGCGAGCCGCTTTTGTTTTGGCAGCTGTTAGTGAGACTTAGGCCATCTTCTTGACGATGGTCATCTCGACCTCGCCGCCGTTGATGGCGACTCTCACGTCGTCGGCCACGTGGGCGACCACGGATTTCTCCAGCTCGTCCCAGGCCTCGCGGGCGCCGTCGGCGCGGTTCTCCACCTGGCTGAGCAGCAGGCTCTGGTAGCGGGTCATCGACCACTCCAGGTTCATGGAGGGCGTCGACTGCTCGTACATGCCGGCCAGCATCAGCGGGTTGGCGTAGGACACGTCCTGATCCGCGCCGCGGTCGAAGAAGTCGCGCAGGCGGCTCATCAGGCCCTTCACCGCGGCGTTCTTGCCGGAGGTGGAGGCGGCCAGCAGCTCCTCGCGCTTCACGGAGGTCATGCGGGTCAGCACCCACAGGTGCAGGCGGTACTCGCCATCCTCGTCCTCAATCCAGAATTTGCCCTGCGCTTCACCGGTCAGGGAGCGCATCATGCCCATCATTTCCTCGGTCAGCAGGCGCAGCTGCAGGCTCTGCTTGGACGAGAGGCCCTTATAGGCGGCAACCTTTTCCACCTGCTCCAGCGCGGCCTCGAGCTCGTCGCCCTGGCTGGAAACACGAATCACATCGGTTTTCATCTTGCGTACCCTTTCTCACTCGATGGTCAGGATGTCGGCAAAGCCGGTGACATCAAACACTTCCTGCACGATCTCGTTCACGTTGGTCACCTTCATGCCGCCCTTGGCCGCCATGGCCTTGTGGGCGGACAGCAGCACGCGCAGTCCGGCGGAAGAGATGTACGCGAGCTTGGAGAAATCAAAGGTCAGGGTCTCGGCGCCGGCGATATCCTGGTTCAGCTCGGCCTCCAGCTCGGGGGCGGTCATGGTGTCCAGCCGGCCCTCCAGGGCCAGCTCGAGATTCGCGCCGTTCATATGCTTGGTGATGGTCATGGTTTTTCCTCCTCGTCGTTTGAAGCGCAGCCTGCGCTGTTCGCTCTGTCGTTTTCAGGCAAAAATGCCCGATTGAAACAATTCACCGCTCCAGGCCTTTTTCCTGCCTGGCCGCCGGTTTTTTGTACAGGCGTCTCACGCCCGTCCGCCCACGCGCTTGGAGCCCGGGCTGATGGCCTGCTGCGGGCACACCAGGATGCACAGGTGGCAGCCCACGCACTTTTTGCCGTCCAGCACCGGGCGGCGCTTCTCGTTCAGCCGGATGGCCTGGTGGCCGCCGTCCGCGCAGGAGATGGCGCAGCGCCCGCAGCCGATGCACCGCACCGGGTCGAAGCGCGGGAAGATCTTCGTATCGCGCTCCAGGGCGTCCGTCGTCGCGTCCAGGGAGGGCAGGCCGAGGCCGATGGCCTCCCGCACGGTGGCAAAGCCCTTCTCCGCCAGGTACAGGTTCAGCCCGGCCTTCAGGTCGTCGATGATCCGGTAGCCGTACTGCATCACTGCCGTGGCCACCTGGATGGAGCCGCCGCCCATCAGGATGAACTCCAGCGCGTCCTGCCAGGTCTCCACGCCGCCGATGGCGCTCAGATGCATGCCCTTGAGCGCCGGGTTGTGTCCCAGCTCCGCGATGAAGCGCAGGGCGATGGGCTTCACGGCGCCGCCGCTGTAGCCGCCCACGGCGCCCCGTCCGCGCACTGCCGGCGCGGAGACGTAGGTGTGCGGGTTGACGCTCACCACCGACTTGATGGTGTTGATGGCGGCGATGCCGTCCGCGCCGCCGCGCCTGGCCGCCTCCGCTGCCGGGCTCATGGCCGCCACGTTCGGGGTCAGCTTCGCCAGCACGGGGATGGAGCAGGCCCGCTTCGCCGCGGCCGTAAAGCGCTCCACCAGCTCCGGCACCTGGCCGATGTCCGAGCCGAGGCCGCCCTCGGCCATGTTCGGGCAGGAGAAGTTCAGCTCCACGGCGTCCGCGCCGTTCTCCTCGCACAGCCGCGCCAGCTCGCCCCACTCCGCCTCGTTCTGCCCCATGATGGAGGCCACGATGACCTTGGTGGGATAGTTCTGCTTCAGCCGGCGAAAGATCTCCATGTTCTCCGCCACGCTGTGGTCGGAGAGCTGCTCGATGTTCTTGAAGCCGACGATGCCGCCGTTGTCCCCGGTGAGGGCGGAGAAGCGCGGCGAGGCCTCGTGGATCTCCAGCGAGCACACCGTCTTGAAGGAGACCCCGGCCCAGCCCGCCTCGAAGGCCCTGGCGCACATCTCGTAGGTGCTGCCCACCACGGAGGAGGCCAGCAGGAAGGGGTTCTCCAGCGGAATGCCGCACAGCTCGCACCTGAGGCGGCTCTCGTCCGCCGGCACGGGCGTCTCGCAGGCCGGCAGCACCTGGTAGTACATCCGGTTGATCACGTCGCGGATGGGCACCTCGCCCGGACGGACGCAGGCGCGCTCGCAGGCGGCGTCGCAGGTCAGGCACGGATTCTTCTCCGGCAGACGCTGGGCCGCGGTCTGTTCGTTGCGGAACCAGACGCTGCGCAGCAGCTCCGCCGGCCGAATCGCGGCGCAGGCGGCGTCGCAGGGCGCGTCCCCGCACAGGGCACAGCGGATCATATCCGCCCGTCGGATGCATGGCTCAATGCTGATCATGGCATGTCCTCCCTTCATTTCAGCGAGGGCTGTCTCAGCCCGGGTGCAGTGGAAGCCTCCGCGCGCCTTGCCGCGGGGCCGGTCTCAGAGTACCTCCGGCAGGGTCAGGGTCAGGTTGTTCATGTTGAGGGAGTAGGTGTAGCGCGCCTCTGTGGCCATGGCGCGCACCAGGCGGATGCCCAGGCCGTCCTCATCGCCCTCTGGCACGTAGTGCACCGGGTCGAAGGCGCGGCAGTCGTCCCGGAAGCGCAGCACCCAGGTGCCCGGCTTGTGCAGCACGCGCACGGACAGATGATGGGGCTTGCCGTCCGCTTTGAAGCCGTGGAGGATCGTGTTGCCGGCCATCTCCTCGATGCACAGGGCGATGTGGTTGCTGCCCTTGGCGCTCTGCCCCCGGTCGAGGCAGAACTGCTCCGCCACCTTGACGAAGCCGGCCACCTCCTCCATGCTGTGCAGCTGGGCCTCCAGCAGATCCGTCTCGCCCACGCCGAAGCTGCTGTCCAGCAGCAGGCAGGCGTCCTTGCGCCAGGGCAGCTCGCGGGTGTGTCCGAAGACGCCCAGGCAGATGCTCAGCAGGGTCAGCGCCTCGCCGCACGCGAAGAACAGCCACGCGCCCTGGGTGCCCAGCAGCCGGCTGAACACAAAGCCCGCCAGCGCCGGGAAGATGGCGCCCTCGGCCATGGAGATGATCTCGGTCAGGCGCACGCGCCCCGTGGCCTGGTACATGTTCTTCAGCGCGTTGTTGATGCAGCAGGGAATCAGGCCCGCCGCGAACAGGCGAAGGCCCAGCACCGCCATCTCGCTGACCGGCCCGCCCTGGGGCACGAACACGGAGACGAAGGTCGGGGCCAGCGCCACCAGCACGGCCCCCATGGCCAGGCCCAGCACCAAGCTGCAGCGCACCAGGTAGCTGATCAGCTCGCGCAGGCCGGAACGGTCCTCCTCGTTGTAGAGCACGCCCGCCAGCGTCAGCGACACGCCGCCGATGCCCGTGGTGATGCAGTTGGCCGCGTTGCCGAGGGCCATCACCACCGTGTAGGCCGCCACGGCGGTCTCGCCGCCCACGCCCTGCAGGATGCGGTTGAGGATGAACACCAGGATGACCGACGCGGCCATGTTAAAGCCCGCCGGCACGCCGCCGGTGAACAGCTCCCGGATCTTCTCCTTTGTCACCAGGCGGCGGGAGAAGCGGAACACGCAGCGCTTGGAGACGAAGTAGAACGCCGCCACGATCATCGCGGCGTAGTAGCTGATGGCGGAGGCAAGCCCCATGCCCAGCATGCCGCCGTGCCACACCAGCACGTTGAGCAGGTCGAGGACGACGTCGGCCACGGTCATGGTCAGCACCGCCGCGATCAGCAGGTTGCTCTGGCCGGCCATCTGCAGGAAGGGCACCAGCACCAGCGCCCCCATGGAGCCCGGCGCGCCGGCGCTGAAGCCGATCAGGTAATCCCGCGTCTGCTCAAACAGCGCGCCCTCGGTGCCCGCGCCCATGACGGTGGCCAGGGGCGAGGCGAAGAGCAGCACCACCACGGTGAAGCCCAGCGAGATGCTGCCCGCCAGGGCGATGGCCGAGGAGTAGCCCGCGTTGGTCTCCTCCTGGGAGCCGCGCCCCAGCGACTTGCTGCAGGCCATCTGGATGCCCGCCGCCAGCAGGGTGCCGATGGCGCCGATGGCCAGCAGGATCGGGTTGGACAGGCCGTAGGCCGCCATCGCCGTCTCCCCCAGGTAACGGCTGATCATGATGTTGTCGATCAGCAGGCAGAGGGACACGGTCAGCGCAGACAGGATCTGCGCGGTCAGCATCTGCCGCACAAGCTTGCGTATCATAGGCACTCCTCCGTCGGGATGCGGGGTTCAAGCGCGATTATTCGGCGTCCGCGGCGGCGCGCTCAAAGATGACGGAGTTGACCGGATCCTGGGCGTTGGTCCACACGATGCGGAGATCCTCCTCGCTGGTGCCCTCGAAGGCCAGCGTGCCCATGGCGTCCTCGGACACCAGCGGGCCCACGTCGCTGGTCTCGGCCTCGGTGATGGGCGCTTCGTAGACCTGACCCTCGCTGTAGACCAGCGCTTCGCTCTGGCAGTCGTAGCGGGCCACTGCCTTGATGACATAGGCCCCGTGGGTCACCGGGGAGACGATGGTGATGTCAAAGCCGCCATTCTCCGCCCGGGCGATGTCCATGGCGGTGAACTGGGTCTCCGCCTCGATCCATGTGCCCTCCAGCACGGCCGCCAGCTCCTCGTCGGAGGGAGAGGCGGTGTAGGAGCCGCTGGTGGGCTCCTGGATCTTGCCGTCCTTCACCGGCAGGGTGAGCTCGTGCAGCTCGACGCACACGCCGTCTTTCATGTGGGCCAGGCCCACCACGGCCTCGCCGTCCTCCACCGGAGCGATGCGGATGGTCAGGCCCTCGTCATTTTCCTCGGCGCCGTCCAGCGCCACCGCGGCGTCCTCCTCGATGAGGGCGGCCCAGTTGGCCGCGTCCTCGCGGGTGGTGTGGATGCGCACGAGGTAGAAGCCGCTCTCGGCGTCCACCTCGCCCGCGATCTGGCTCATGGGCGCGGTCTCGGCCATGGCGCAGGAGACGATGAGGGTCAGCGCCAGCAGGGCGGTCAGCAGGGTGCGAAGGATGTTTGTACGAAGGGTGCGCATGATTGTGTTCCTCCTTGAGGTCAGCTTGTCAGTTCATTCATTGTTGGGAAAAACCTCCCGCCGTGGGAGCGACAGGAGGCTTATTCGCCGATCAGCGCTCAGCGCGTCCAGACCTGGGCCGCGCCCGCGCCGTAGCCCGCGGGATAGACCCCGGGGGTCACCAGCGTGTAGCCGAGATCGGCGTTGTAGTTGTGGGCGTCGGAGAGCACCTCCACCGGCACGGATTCGCCGGAGGCGGTCATCACCGAGTTGATGCCGGCGTAGCCCTCGGTCTGCACGGTCGGGGTCACCTGGGCCGGCGCGTCCGCGCGCAGGGTATAGCTGGCCGGGTACAGCTCGCTGAAGGCGTAGAAGCCGTACTGGTCGGTCACCGTGGAGGCGACCTCCGTGCCGGCGCGGTACAGGTGCACCACCACGTTGGGGATGCCGCCCTCGCCGCTGTCCTGCAGGCCGTTGCCGTTCTCATCCAGCCAGACCACATCGCCCAGCTGGCCCGGGAGCACGGAGCCCAGATCCAGGCCCGTGCTGTCCTGGCCCATCACCACCTGGAAGGCGGCGGACTGGCCCATGCGGCCGGAGGTGTAGGCGATGACGCTCACGGCCCGGCCGGAGGTCACGCGCTCGTCGTTCATGTCCACAGGCACCTGGCCCTCGGGCATCTCCACCGTGAGGGCGTAGACGCCGGGCAGCAGGCCGGTGAAGCGGAACTGGCCGTTGGCGTCGGACACCGCGCTGCCCTTCTGGGTGCCGGTGCGATCGTAGATGGCGACCTTCGCGCCCTCGAGGGAGTCGATGGAGCCGCCGCGGTCCACCCACACGCGGCCGCTGGCGGCGGCGTAGCGCACCAGGCCCAGCACGATCTGGTTATAGCTGTCGCCGGTGCGCAGGGTGATGTTGTTCATCACCAGGTCGGCGCCGCTCTGGGTGAAGGTGCTGTCGCCCGCCGGGGCGGAAATCGTGTTCTCGTCGGGGGTGTAGCGCAGGCTGTAGGCGCCGGGGATCATGCCCTCGGTACCGAAGCGGCCGCTGGCGTCGGTCACCAGCGTCGCGTACTCCTCGCCGGTGGTCAGGTCGATCACGGTCACACTCTCGCCCGCCGGGGTGGCCTCATCGGCCTCCCACACGCCGTTGTTGTTGGCGTCCAGCCAGACCTGGCCGGAGATGGAGGCCGGCGCGACCGCGCCCAGGTCGGGCATGCCCACGCGCATGCCCATGGAGATCGGGAGGCCCGTCGTCTGGGTCTGCTCGCCGGTGGTGAAGGGCATGTTCGCCTCCGCGACGCGGCTGAGCACCAGGCCCTCGGGCAGGGTGAAGGTGAAGGTGTAATTGTCGGGGCGGATGTTCTCAAACAGGAAGCTGCCGTCCTCGCCGGTCACGGCGCTGAAGGGCTCCAGGTCGCCCCGGGTCGGAATCAGGCTGACGTTCACGCCGGCCAGCGCCTTCTCGCCCGCGTCCTGGACGCCGCTGGCGTCGTCGTCGGAGAAGAAGGAGCCGCGCATGGCGGAGAGGATCACCGCGCCGCAGGGATCGGCGTTGTAGCTGCCGCCGCTGGCCATGCTGAAAGCCGGGGACACCACCGCGCCGTTTTCATCCGTCGAAGCGCCCGCGGGCACCTCGGTGAATTCGCCCGCCGTGAGGCTGTAGCGCAGCACGTAGTCGCCGGGCATCACCGCGTCGAAGGTGAAGCTGCCCGTGGATTCCGCGCTGAAGGCCACCTCGCCGGTGGCGGTGTCCACCAGCTCGACGGTCGCGCCGGGCATCGCGGCCTCGCCGCTGTCCATGCTGCCGTTGTCGTTGGCGTCCGCGTAGAAGGCGCCGGTCACCTTGCCGGGACGGATCATGCCGGCGTTGAGGCCGGTCAGGGACTCGTCCATGTAGAGGTAGATCGGGTCGGTGGAGCCCGCGCCCGCGCCGCGGTTGATCATCACGTTGCCGGGGCCGGCCTTGGTGAAGGCGTAGCCCTCCTGGGCGGTGAGGGTCAGGGTGTACACGCCGGGCATGATGCTCTTGAAGGCATAGCCGCCCTGGCCGTCGGTCTTGGCGGTGTTGGCCACCATGCCGTTCTCCTTCAGCAGGGTCACGGTCACGCCGGACACGGTGGGCTCGCCGTTCTCATAGGCGCCGGAGAAGTTGTTGTCCATGTAGACCGTGCCAGAGAGGGAGGCGGGCTTCACGGAGCCCAGGTAGAGGTTGACCGCCTGGCCGTTCTCCACCAGGATGTTGTTCATGGTGTTCTCGCGGCGGTTGGTCGGGGACTTGAAGTCGTTGGCGCGGGGGCCGTCGCCCACGATGGTGAAGCTCAGGCCGGAGTCCGGCAGCACGGCGCGCAGCTTGTAGGTGTTGGCGCGCAGGCCGCTGAAGGTCACCAGGCCGCTGGCCTCGGTGGTCTGGGTGTCGACCTCCTGGTCGTTGCCCTGCTTGCGCAGCTCCAGCTTCACGCCGGGCATGGGCTTCTCGTCCTCGTCCATCAGGCCGTTGTAGTTGCGGTCGTAGAAGCACATGACGGAGACGGACGCGCCGGAGACGAAGCCGACGTTCTGCTCCACCAGGGTCTTGGGCTTGTTCAGGTCCACCACCTTGACGCCCGTCTGGGTGCCTTCCTTGGTGATAATGGAGCGGTTGTTGCCGCCGGTGGCGCTGTAGCGGGTGAAGCTCATGCCGGCCGGGGTCGTGGAGCGGATCTTGTACGCGCCGGGCAGGATCTGCACGAAGGTGTAGTTGCCCTCGGCGTCGCTGGTGGTGCGGTAGGTGCGGGTGGTCTTGGTGCTGACCACCTCCATCAGCACGCCCGCGATGCCGTGCTCCTCCGCCTGGCGCACGCCGTCGCCGTTCTCGTCCAGCCAGCACTGGCCGGAGATGACCGAGGTGGCCACGCCGGCCACACCGGCGCTCCACACGGCGCCGTCGCCCAGGGTGAAGGGCGCGCTCTCCTGGAGCACGGCGCTCTGCTCGTCCATGACGCTGGATTCTTCGTTGTTCTCCCGCTTGCCGTGGGGGGCGTAGCCATAGCCGTCCGGCAGCTGGGTGCGGATGCTGTAGGTGCCGGCGGGCAGGCCGTTGAAGAGGGCATAGCCGTCATTGTCGGTGTTCAGGGAGGCCACCACGGCATCCTCCGCGCCGCGCAGGATCAGCTCCACCACCGCGCGCTCGATGCCCTTCTCGTAGACGCCCTTCTCGCCGTTGTTGTTGCCGTCGGCGAACACCAGCACGCGCACGCTGGCGCTGCCCGTGCCGCTCACGCCGCCGTTAAAGGGAAGCTCGCGCGCGGTGACGACCATCTCCTCGGTGTCGTTGCCGTCGTCCTCGGCGTTCTCATCCTCGTAGACCACCATGTCCTCGGCGATCTCGATCTCTTCTTCCTCTTCCTCCGGCAGCTCCTCCACCTCGGGCAGGGTTGCTTCCGTCACGGCCGGGGCTTCGGCCTGGGCCTCAGCCTGCTGCGGGGCGGCGGGCGCCTCGGTGGGGGCCGCGGTCACCTCGGGGGTCGGCGCGGAGGTGGGGTTCGGGTTCAGCAGGGCCGCCAGGGCCGGGGGCACGGTGGGGATGCCGTCGCTCACGGCCGCGCTTTCGCTCGCCTCGCCCGCCAGGTTCTCCGGCAGGATGGGCATCAGCGCGGTGGGCAGCTCCTCGGGCGCCAGGGTCACAGGCTCCTCCAGGGTGTCCGGCATCGCGTCGGCGGCGGTGCGGGCCGCGGGGGCCTCCGTCGCGGCGGGGGCATCGGTCACCACGGGCGCCTCGGTGGCCGCCGGGGCCTCCGTCACAGCGGGGGCCAGGGTGGGCAGCTCGGGCAGGGCGGGGATCTCCGGCGCCGCGGGCAGAGCGGCCTCCGCCTGCTCCACCGTGACGGCCTCCTCGGTCTCAGCCGCTTCCGCTTGCTCCGCGCTCATGTCGGTGGTCGTGGCGGGGAGCAGCTCCTCCAGCACGTCCGGCAGCTCAGGCAGCTCGGGCTGCGGCACCTGCACAGGCTCCGCGTTCATCATCGCTTCCAGGTCGGTCAGGGTCGCCGGGAGCAGGCTCATGTCGGGCTGGCTCTGGGCGGCGGACTGGGCGGAGGCGATCACCGGCAGCTCCAGGCGTTCGCCCGCGCGCAGGGTCACGGTCTTGCTGGCGGTGGCGTTGCCGTTGTCCACCGTCACGTCCCAGCCCTCGGCGTTGTAGTCCGCGCCGATGAGGGCCACGGTCACCTTGCACTCGCCAGGCAGCATGGGCTGGATGGTGTATTCGCCGTTGAGGCTCACAGCCATCTGGTAGCTGCTGCCCTCGGCGGTGACCAGGGTGCCGTCGGCCACGCCCGTGAAGCTGCCGTGCAGCGACGCGGCGCGGGTCAGGCTGATGTCAATCATGGTCTCCTCGTCCGCGGCCAGCTCCACATCCGCCTCGTAGACGCCGGTCACCATCATGGCCTGGCCGTCCACGGCGTAGAGCACCGCGTCCTCGGGAAGATTCAGGGTCAGGTGGTACGCGCCGGGCTCGACGCTGGCCTTGATATCGCCGGCCGTGGTGGCCTCGGCCTGGGCCGCGACGCGGTCGCCCTGGGTCAGCTTGTAGCTGAAGGCGACCTCCTCCTCGGTCTCGGCGGGGATCAGCACCAGGGTGCCCACCACGGGCGCTTCGGTCGGCACAGCCGTGGGTTCAGCTGTCGGTTCAGCCGTGGGCACGGCAGTAGGTTCGGCCGTGGGAACAGCTGTCGGCTCGGCTGTCGGAGCCGCGGTTGGTTCGGCCGTGGGAGCGGCAGTCGGAGCGGCGGTCGGCTCAGCGGTCGGAGCAGCTGTAGGTTCAGCCGTCGGAGCCGCAGTCGGCTCAGCGGTCGGAGCAGCCGTAGGTTCAGCCGTCGGAGCCGCGGTCGGCTCAACAGTCGGGGCGGCTGTAGGTTCAGCGGTGGGTGCCGCAGTCGGTTCGGCCGTCGGGGCCGCAGTCGGCTCAACGGTCGGTTCAGCCGTGGGTTCGGCGGTCGGCTCAGCCGTGGGTGCCGCGGTCGGGGCGGCAGTCACCACCGCGCTGGCCACCAGCACGCTGTTCAGATCCACAGCGACCACGGAGACCTCGCTGCCGTAATAGGGCGTCACCTCGAAGGTGGTCACGGGCATGCCGGTGGCGGCGTCCTGCAGCAGGTAGACGCCCGTCGCCACGCTCTCAGCGGTGCGGAAGCTGCCGTTCGCGTCCAGCTGGACGTCGATGGCCGCGCCCTCGCCCGCCATGGGGGTGGCGGTATAGGCCGCGTTCGCCTCGCCGGTCACGGAGAAGTGGCCGCGGTCCGCGAAGGCCATGATCTGCGCTGTGTTCAGGCGGCCCGCCGTGACGGACACGGCATAGCCGCTCTCCACCACCGCGTATCCCTCCGGCATGGTGTCCATGCGCGGGATCAGCAGGGTCTCCACCGCCTCGCTCAGCGAGAGGAAGGTGGACTTGCCGTCCGCGGCAGCGGTCACCTCGCCCAGTTCCTGGCCGTTCTGATAGACGCCAAAGGTTCCCTCCAGCGGTGTGCTGGAGAGCTTGCCGTCGTCGCCGTAGGTCAGGCCGAAAAAGACCACCTGAAGGGTCGTCCACTCAGCCAGCGCCGGCGTGGGCAGGACGCCCAGCAGCAGGGTCAGGCACAGGATGCAGGAAAGGAATCTTCTCACTCTCACAAGCTTAGTCATAGCGCGGAAGCCTCCGTGTTGTTCAGTGATGCGCCGCCGCGGCGGACAGTCGTCACGACGCGCATGTCGGATACGAATAGGGTGTGGCCTGCGTTTTTCCACGCGAAAAGCGCGGAAACCAAGCCATTCAATATGTTAAACGATTCGAGGCCCCGTGTCAACCTCTCTGTGATAAATTCTTAAAATATTCAAAATATTTGCGTAATAATGGAACATCCTTTGCGGGATTGCGAAAGACGCATCGCATTGATATAATATGGAAGCAAAGACTGATCTACAGCGTTGCATGCTGCTTGCTTGATGGCTGCAAGGATTTCGCCGCCTGCGGGCGGCGACCAAAGGGCTTTGCGATCGCCCTTTGGAAACCTTCGCCCGCCGTTCTTGTTTTGGCGGCTAAGCGATTCGCCTTTGACAAACGAAAGGTACGATCACATGGCAGAAAAGATTGTCGTCGGCATGTCCGGGGGCGTGGACTCCTCCGTGGCGGCGCTGCTGCTCAAGCGGCAGGGCTTCGACGTAGTCGGCGTCTTCATGAACAACTGGGAGGAAACCACCCCCAACGGCGCGTGCTCCGCCGTGGAGGACTGGAACGACGTGCGCGCGGTGTGTGACCTCATCGGCATCCCCTACTACTCGGTCAACTTCGCCCGGGAATACTGGGACCGCGTCTTCTCCTATTTCCTGAAAGAATACAAAGCGGGCCGCACCCCCAACCCGGACGTGCTGTGCAACCGGGAGATCAAGTTCAAGGCCTTCCTCGACCTGGCTCTGGAGCTGGGCGCGAGCCGCATCGCCACCGGCCACTTCGTCCGCACGGACGACGCCGGCCACCTGCTGCGCGGCCCCGACCCGAACAAGGATCAGAGTTACTTCCTCTATATGGTGCACAGCGCCCAGCTGAAAAAGGCCCTCTTCCCCGTGGGCGGCATGACCAAGGCGGAGGTGCGCGCCATCGCGGAGGCCGCCGGCCTGCCCGTGAGCCGCAAGAAGGACTCCACCGGCGTGTGCTTCATTGGCGAGCGCAATTTCAAGAAGTTCCTCTCGGACTTCCTGCCCGCCCAGCCCGGCGCGATGGTCACGCCGGAGGGCGTCGAGGTCGGGCGGCACGACGGGCTGATGTACTACACCCTCGGCCAGCGCCGCGGCCTGGGCATCGGCGGCATGGGCGACGGGCGCAGCTGGTTCGTGGTGGGCAAGGATCTGGAGAAGAACCGGCTGATCGTGGCCCAGGGCGAGGATCACCCGCTGCTCTACGCCACGCGCTGCATCTGCACGGACGTGACCTGGGTCGCGGAGGCGGAGGCGGAAAAGCCCCCGCGCGGCGTGCCCTTCCGCTGCACCTGCAAGTACCGCTACCGCCAGGCGGATCAAGAGGTCGAGGCCCTCTGGGAGGAGGATCGGCTGATCCTGACTGCAGTGACGCCCCAGCGGGCGATTACGCCCGGGCAGAGCGCTGTGCTGTATGAGGGGGAAAGGTGTCTGGGAGGTGGCATCGTGGCGGAGGTGACAGACGCGGGGGCTATCAAGATGCCCCAGAGTGTGATGGATCACATCGATCGTGCTGTCTGACAGCAGAGATTCCGCGCCTGCGGGCGCGGGGAGGGGGCTTTGCGATCGATCCGGGGCTGCCGCCCGCTCTCCGCTGAAAACGCCATAACATGGCGTTTTCCGGGCGCTCCGAGCCCCCTCCACCCCTTCGCAGCCCGTCTTTTACGTTTACTGATTAAATAAGAAACCGTGAAGCGCGCGCCTCACGGTTTCTTTGTTTTCTGCAGAACAGCGGGGATTCCGCGCCTGCGGGCGCGGGCAAGGGGCTTTGCGATCGGTCCGGGGCTGCCGCGGGCAAGGGGCTTTGCGATCGGTCCGGGGCTGCCGCCCGCTCTCCGCTGAAAACGCCATAACATGGCGTTTTCCGGGCGCTCCGAGCCCCTTGCAACCCTTCGCAGCTCCCTGGTAGGCTTTTTTATTTCCTTGTCAGTCTGTCCAGGTCAACGTCCTTGAGGGCGTGGATCAGCAGCAGGCCCAGGGCGCAGGCGACCAGCTCGCCCGCGGCGACCTCCAGCATCGTGATCACCAGCGGCAGGTGCAGCGTCAGGGACAGCACCAGGCCCACGATGATGCCGTTCGCCAGCACGGGCATCAGCGCCGAGAGCACCGGGAGCTTCCACTTGGTGACGGTCTTTTTCCGCAGCAGGTAGGACAGCACGGCGGCGATCAGCGTGGCCAGAGTGCCGAAGACGACATCCCAGGGCGTGGCGGAGCCGAACAGGTTGGCAATGAGACAGCCGACCGCGAGTCCGGGAATGGCTTCCGGAAGCAGCACGGGCAGCAGGGTCAGCGCCTCGGAGACGCGGCACTGGATCGCGCCGTAGGAGATGGGCGCGAGCAGCAGGGTCAGGGCGGCGTACAGCGCGGCAATCACAGCGCTGACGCACAGGGAACGGGTTGTGAGCAGCCTCTTGAACACAGAGGTGCCTCCTTTCGCGGCCAGCGCCTCGCGCCGCCGCACATGTGATGCGGCCCCCGGGGCACCCGCGCAGACACCGCGCCGCCTTCCGGAACGCCGCTGTCCATCATAACAGATGCGCGGCGTTTGTCAAGACGGACGGCGCGGGAACCGCTTCCGACCTTCCGCAGGCATGGCTGCGTTATCCGGACAGCCGACCTTGTCCGATGCGTCCGCTCAGGCTGATCCATGCCGGATCTGCCTGATGCCTTTGACGATCGCGCCGAGGGACATCCCCGCTCGCCCGGTCTTCATTGTATCGGCTGACCGGCCGCTCGTCAATATGCAACTCAGCCTGCGCCCTCCGCGCAAACACCCCCTTGCAAAACCCCTCGACTCCTGCTATAATCCCCACGTACACAAGGCTATGACAGAGCAGAGTAACGCGGTGGAGCCTTCAGAGAGCGTCCGGTCGGTGCGAGGGCGCAGGGGAAGCCGCGCGAATACCCTCTGGAGCCGCCCTCCGAAAGCCCACGGGTCAGTAGGCGGGGCCGGGCGCGCCCGATACAGCGCTTGCGAGGGAGGCGGCCATCCGTCTCCAAAGCAGAGGTGGTACCACGAACCGCTCCTTTCGTCCTCTGTTCCCGTATGGGGAACAGGGGCTTTTCATTTCTTTCTTCCTGCAGGCGGCGAAACTCCCCCGCAGGAACAGAAAGGACATCTCCATCGTTCAGATTCAAAGGAGGAACACCATCATGGGCATCTACGAAGAACTCCAGGCCCGCGGCCTCATCGCCCAGGTCACCGACGAAGCGGAGATCCGCGAGCTGATCAACAAGGGCGGCGCGCGCTTCTACATCGGCTTCGACCCCACCGCCGACTCCCTGCACGTGGGCCACTTCATGGCCCTGTGCCTGATGAAGCGCCTGCAGATGGCGGGCAACAAGCCCGTGGTGCTGCTGGGCGGCGGCACCGGCTACATCGGCGACCCCTCCGGCCGCACGGACATGCGCTCCATGCTGACCCCGGAGACCATCGAGCACAACTGCGAGTGCTTCCGCCAGCAGATCGGCAAGTTCATCGAGTTCGGCGAGGACAAGGCCATCTGCGTCAACAACGCCGACTGGCTGCTGAACCTCAATTACATCAGCCTCCTGCGCGAGGTGGGCGCCCACTTCTCCGTCAACGAGATGCTCCGCGCCGAGTGCTACAAGCAGCGCATGGCCAAGGGCCTGAGCTTCCTGGAATTCAACTACATGATCATGCAGAGCTACGACTTCCTCTACCTGCATGAGCACTACGGCTGCAACATGCAGTTCGGCGGCAACGACCAGTGGAGCAACATGCTGGCCGGCACCGACCTGATCCGCCGCAAGACCGGCGACGACGCCTACGCCATGACCATCACCCTGCTGCTCAACAGCGAGGGCAAGAAGATGGGCAAGACCGCCAAGGGCGCGGTGTGGCTGGATCCCAATAAGACCAGCCCCTTCGAGTTCTACCAGTACTGGCGCAACATCGACGACGCCGACGTGATGAAGTGCATCCGCATGCTCACCTTCATCCCGCTGGAGGAGATCGAGGCCATGGAGCAGTGGGACGGCAGCCGCATCAACGAGAAGAAGGAGATCCTGGCCTACTCCCTGACCGCCCTGGTGCACGGCGAGGAGGAGGCGAAGAAGGCCCGCGACGTGGCCGCCGCCCTCTTCTCCGGCAACGGCGACGACGCCAACATGCCCTCCACCACCCTCACGGCTGAGGAGGTCGGCGACGGCATGAACCTGGTCGACCTGATGCTGGCCTGCAAGCTCGGCAAAAGCAAGAGCGAGATCCGCAGGCTGATCGAGCAGGGCGGCGTGCTGGTCGACGGCGAGAAGGCCGAAGGCATCGAGCAGGTCGTCCCCGCCGACGACCTGAAGAATGGCGTCGTGATTCGCAAGGGGAAGAAGGTCTTCCATAAGGCTGTGATGGCATAATTTACCGAGAACACCCCTCATCCGTCATCGAGCCTTCGGGCTCGATGACACCTTCCCCCAGAGGGGGGAAGGCTTTCAAGGAGGTACCTATGTCCCAGACCAATCGCCTGGTTTCGGCGCTGATCGACAACATCAGCCGCGTCGTGGTCGGCAAGGAGGACGCCGTCGAGCTGGCCCTCATCGCCCTCATCTGCCGCGGCCATGTGCTGATCGAGGACGTGCCGGGCGTGGGCAAGACGACCCTGGCCAGCGCCCTGGCGCGCTCGCTGGACTGCACCTTCCGGCGCATCCAGTTCACGCCCGACCTGATGCCCTCCGACGTGACCGGCTACACCCTCGTCAACATGCGCACGGGTGAGACCGAGTTCCGCGAGGGCGCGATCATGAGCCAGATCGTGCTGGCGGACGAGATCAACCGCACCAGCCCGAAGACCCAGAGCGCGCTGCTGGAGGCCATGGAGGAGGGCCAGACCACCGTGGACGGCGTGACCTACCCGCTGCCCAAGCCCTTCCTCGTGCTGGCGACCCAGAACCCCGGCGACTTCATGGGCACCTATCCCCTGCCGGAGGCGCAGCTGGACCGCTTCTTCCTGCGCATCAGCATCGGCTATCCCACGCCGGAGCAGGAGATGGACGTGCTGGAGCGCTACACCGGCACCCAAAAGCCCATGGAGAGCCTGCAGAGCGTCTGTTCGGCGGAGGACGTGCTCGCCATGCAGGACGAGGTCGGCCGCGTCTACTGCTCGCCCGAGGTGCGCTCCTACGTGGCGAACCTCGCCGCCGCGACACGCGCCGAGCCCTCGCTGAGCCTTGGCCTGTCCACCCGCGGGGCCATCGCCCTGACCCGGGCCGCCCAGGCCTACGCCCTGCTGGACAACCGCGATTACATCCTGCCCGAGGACGTGCAGCGGATGCTGCTGCCCGTGTGCTGCCACCGCCTGGTGCTCAGCCCCGAGGCCCGCATGAAGGGCATCACCGCGGAGACCGTGCTCGTGACGCTCCGGCAGAACGTGGCCGTCCCGCTTCGTCTGTGATGCGGGCCGCGCTGGGCATCGCGGGGGTCGCCGCCGTGCTGACGGTGGCCGCCCTCGCCACGGGAAGTCCCGTATTTCTGCTGCCCGCCGTGCTGCTGACGCTGGCGGAGGCACTGGCGCTCCTCACCACGGCCTGGGCCGGCCGCAGCCTGCAGGTCGTCTCCCGCGGCGCGCAGCGCGCCCTGCAGCGCGGGGACAGCCTCACCCTTGAGGTGGAGGTGCGGCACCGCTGCCTGCTGCCGATGGCCCCCATGGTGCTCACGGTGGAGGGCCTGCCGGGCACCGAGCCCTTCGACGTGCGCCTGGACGACACGCGCCGGGGCGCCCGCGTCTTCACGCTCACCCTGGACGCGCCCCACGTCGGGGTCAGCCATCCGGGCGTCGTCGAGGTGACAGTGAGCGATCTGCTGGGCCTGCGGGAGCGCACGCTGCCCGTCAGCCTTCCCGAGGAGGAGACCGTGGTGCTGCCCGCCGCCTTCCCGGTGGAGCCACTGCGCTTCGCCCCGGCAGAGGCGGCCTCCGGCGCCATGGCCCGCGCCACGGAGGACATCACCGACCCCGCCGACACCCGCGCCTGGCAGCCGGGCGACGCGCTGAAGAAGGTGCACTGGAAGCTGACCGCCCGCAGGCAGGAGCTGATGGTGCGCCGCTTTGAGGAGCCCGTGCCCCAGGAGGCCCTGGTCATCCTGGACAGCGCGGCCATCGGCGGGCAGTCCGCGGACATCCGGGACGCCCTCTGCGACACGGCGGCCGCCGTCGTCGAGACCGAGCTGCGGCTGGAACATCGCCTGCGCCTGCCGCTGCACGACGGCCAGGTCGGGGACATCGCCAGCCTGTCCGCCGTGCCCATGACCCTGGAGCGCCTCGCCCGCTGCGAGATGACCGGCCGCGAGCGGCTGGACAGCGTGATCCGGGGCGCCTTCAGCCGTGTGCGCCAAACCGGCGCGGTGGTGGTCATCACGGCCCGCCTGAGCGAACGCGCGGTGGAGACGCTGCTGCAGCTGAGGCGGCTCGGCCCCACCCTGCGGCTCTACCTGGTGACCGCCGGGGCGGAGAATCCCAGGTGGCCCCCCATGGTGAGGAAGCTCCAGGCCGCCGGGGCTGAGGTGATATGGATCGCACCCGCAGAGTAAACTGAAAGAAACCAATCGACCATAGGAGGCGGTTCAGCCATGAAGAAATTGTTGTCTCTCGGACTCACATGCCTCCTTTTCGCCTGCGCGCTGTTGGGCGGGCTTCCCGCCCCTGCCGCCCATGCCGCCGGCGACGTGCAGAACGTCCGCATCCAGCTCCGCCGCCTCGCGCTGACCGACCGGGCGGACCTCACCCTCGACGGCGCTTACCTGTGCACCGCGGACCACGTGACCGCCCATTACCCCCGCGGCACCGTACTGACCGTGCAGGTCAGCGGTGACCGGCTGGTGCTCACCGCCGACGATATCACCCTCCGCGTGGAGGGTGCCCTCCGCCTCATCCGCACGGACGACGGCCGGGACAGCGGCGGCATCCGCTTCCGGCGCGACGGCAACCTCTACCCGGGCGACCTCACCCTGAGCGTGGAGAACGGCCAGCTGCAGCCTGTGCTGACGATCCCCGTGGAGGATTACCTGCTGGGCGTCGTCCCCTATGAGATGAACGACAGCTTCCCCATGGAGGCGCTGAAGGCCCAGGCCATCTGCGCCCGCACCTACGCCCTCAGCCACATTGATCCCTCCAAGCCCTGGGACATGACCGACACCACCAACGACCAGGTCTTCCACGGCGTCAACCCGCGGGACAGGCGCGCCGCCCAGGCCGTGAAGGAGACCCGCGGCGTGGTGGGCATGTACAAGGGCAAGCTCGCCACCTGCTATTACTCCGCCAGCAACGGCGGCCAGACTGAGCTGGTGGAGAACGTGTGGAGCGGCCGCGGCGCGCCTACCTACTACCAGATGGTGGACGACCCCTACGACCTGGAGAACCCGGAGAGCATCGTCCGCAGGGCCACCCTGCGCAAAAATGCCTCCGGCCTGCCGGAAGCCTTCACCGCCATCCTCTGCGACTACATGGCCCAGGAGATGCTGCGCCAGGGCTTCGAGCCCCAGGCGGACTGCTTCCGCGTGGACGCCATCGACTCGGTCTCCGTCGGACACACGGTGCACCCCGCGCCCAGCCGCTTCGTCAACCAGCTGACCCTGACCTTCCGCTGGTCGGGGCGCGGCTACCGCGAGCAGATCGCCTCCGTCCGTGTGGACGAGGAGGATCTCAACCTCTTCGAGACGCCCGAGCCCACCGCCACGGTCAGCCCGGAGCCGGAGGCCACCCCCGCGCCGCAGCTGAGCGGCTTTCTCCCGGCGGATGATCCCGCCACCCTGACCCTGCCGCTCTTCCCCGAGGTGGTGAAGGCCCTGAACCTGTCCATCGCGGGCAGCGCCAACGAGATGATCACCGTGGTGGAGGAGGGTGACGCCTTCCGTCTGGAGAGCCGCCGCTTTGGCCACGGCGTCGGCATGAGCCAGCGCGGCGCCCAGTGGATGGCGGCCCGCTACGGCATGCGCTGCGAGGAGATCCTCGCCTTCTACTACCCCGGCATGGATCTGATGGTGGGCGGCACGGAGGACGCGCCCCTGCCCACGCCCGACCCGGTGATGTTTTACACCCCCGGCCCGGCGGCCACCGCCACCCCGCGCCCCACGCTGATGCCCGTCACCGCCGCGCAGCTGCCGGAGGGCGCCTGGCTGGCCTCGGTGGAGGGCATCGATGACGACAGCAGCCTGAACCTGCGCGCCGAGCCGACCCAGGCCGCCCAGATTCTCATGCGCCTGTACAAGCACCAGCGCCTCATCGTGCTGGAGACCTGCGAGGATCCCGTGTGGGTGCATGTGAAGACGGATGTGATTGAGGGGTATGTGATGGTGGGGTTCCTGGAGCAAGTGACAGCTGAATGACAGAAGACCAGCCGGAGGATGGGAATCGTCCGGTTGGTCTTTTTTCTGTGGGATGAGGGAGTTCTTGGCTGGTGACCCTCATCCGTCAGCCCTGCGGGCTGACACCTTCCCCCAGAGGGGGAAGGCTTTATCCCTATACGAAAGCTCAACTTAAGAGCGGCGGCGAAGGGGTGCAGGGGGCGATCGCAAAGCCCCCTGCCCGCGCCCGCAGGCGCGGAACCGCGAAGGTTTGCAAAGGGCGATCGCAAAGCCCTTTGCCCGCGCCCGCAGGCGCGGAACCCCTGCTGTCGCAAGTTGATGGCTCTACTTTCCCATGTGGGAAAGTAGCAAAGGACACCGGAGGACACGTTGCGACGTGTGTCCCCCGGACCCCCCGCACACGCTTTTGGTACCATGCGCCAGCATTCGTATAAAACTCATAGCTGCCTATGCGAATAGCTGCCTAAAGAGGCAATGCGAAGGGTTGGAGGGGGCTCGGAGCGCCCGGAAAACTCCATGTTATGGCGTTTTCAGCGGAGAGCGGGCGGCAGCCCCGGACCGACCGCAAAGCCCCTGACCCGCGCCCGCAGGCGCGGAACCTTTGCTGCATTATCAATGCAAATATGATAATAGATACAAAAACAAAAACCCTGAGGCTCATGTCCTCAGGGAGTGGGGTTAAATGGGCTCGAACCATCGACCTTCACGATGTCAACGTGACGCTCTAACCAACTGAGCTATAACCCCACACGACTTGTATAGTATAGCACAATCCCGGCAATTTTGCAAGAGTGAAATATGACTTCTTCGGCGATTGCCACAAACTGGCAGCATCGCCGCCCGCCATACCCTGTTGGCGCAGGGCCTCACCCCAGCTCCGGGATGACCAGCCCCTCCACGCGCTCGTAGCCGAGGGCCTTCAGCTCCTCCGCCCCGCGATCCCACAGGGCGGTATCCTCCAGCGCCATGGGCCGGTGGGCGTCCACACCGAGGATGGCCTTGTTGCCCCACTTGGCCGCGTACCGCCAGAAGGCGGGATTGGGGTAGCCCGTGCCGTCGCCGTTCTGCAGGCTCAGGCCGAGCAGGTTGTACTCCAGCGGAACGCCGGCCTCCAGCGCCGCCTGGCAGATTGTGTCCGCGGCGGCCTCGCAGGCGGCGTCAAAGCTGTCCGCCCTCCGGTGGCGCATGAACAGATCCGGATGGCAGACATAGCTGTACCAGCTCGTGCGCAGGGCCTCCGCGCAGGAATCGGCGTAGCGGCGCACGTGGTCGTCATCCAGCGCCCACTCCGAGCCCACGTAGGGGTTCTCCTCCTCTGTGTCCACCTGGTGCTGGCCGAGGATGAAATACTCCACGCCGGCCTCGCGCATGCGGGGCAGCCAGTCGCTGTAGCGCGGGAACCACTCGGCCTCCACGCCGATGCGCAGGTCGATCTGCCCGCGGTACTTTTCGCGCAGGCCGCGCAGGGAAGCGATGTACTCCGGCAGCTGGTCGCAGGTCATGCGGATGTGGCTGACGTAGCCGCTGGCGAAGGGCCATGGCGTGTGGTCGGAGATGCCCAGCGTGGAAAATCCGCCCCGGATGGCGGATTGGATATAGCTCTCGTCGGTGCCCTCCGCGTGCTGGCAGCGGGGGGTGTGAGCGTGGAAGTTTTGCTTGGTGGTCAAGGCTATTGTCCTCGCGATAGATTGGGTGATGCTGCCACGGGCAGCAGGGGGATTTCGCCGCCTGCGGGCGGCGACCAGAGGCTTTCCGATCGCCTCTGGACTCTTCGGGCTGCCTGTATTTAGCGCGGGCAAAGGGCTTTCCCTTCGCTCACAGATTCTGCTGTGCCCGCTGCAGGGCGAGGGCGCGCAGACAGCAGGTCTTGCTGTCGTTGATGTGCTTCTGCATCAGCTGCTGGAAGGCGGGCAAATCGCGCTGCTCCACCAGATCCACCAGGCGGTAGTGCTCCTGGTGCGCCTCCTGCAGGTGCTTCTCCTCGCGGATCGCCATGGCGGAGAAGCGCGTGATGTATTCGTCCTGGCTCTCCATCACCCGCAGGATGCGGTTCTGGGCGCACAGGCCGGTCAGCTGGCTGTGGAAGGCGCGGGTCAGCGGGCTGAGCTGCTCGATATCCCCGGCGGCCATCAGCTCGTCCATGCCGTGGAGCTTTTCGCGCAGGGACGCGATGTCCTCGGCGGTGGCATTGCGGATGATGGCGGGCAGGGTCAGCATCTCCAGGGCGTTGCGGATGGTATAAATCTCCTCGACATCAGCGATGGTGAAGGCGCGCACCACCACGCCCCGGCGCACGACGTATTCCACCAGGCCGTCGCGCTCCAGCTTGCGCAGGGCTTCCCGCAGCGGGGTGCGGCTGATGTGCAGCCTGTCGGCATAATCCGTCTCCACGATCCGTTCGCCGGCCGGAATGTCCCCGGTCACGATCGCGTGCTTGAGCACCTCGTAGGCGATCTCACGGATGGGACGGCTCTCCATCATCGGCTGAAAACTAATCTGACGTGTCACGGTCATTGCCTCCTGTAAGTGCATCGCTGCATTCTGTTTGCACTTTGGATACAAAGATAGTACAAAAAGAAAAGAATGTCAAGTCTGAGTTTGTCAATTCTGGGATTTTATAGGAAATATGTCGGGTGATACAATAAGGAACTGCCGCCTGGCAGCTCTTGGGCGCAGAGCTGGGGCGGCAGTTCTTGATTGATAGGACTAAGACGGTGAGTTCCTGCTCGGCAGGAGATTTCGCCGCCTGCGGACGTTACGGCTTGGCTCCCCTATGAGGGAAGCTGTCATCGCGCCAGCGATGACTGAGGGGTTGTCCTTGCGATCTGCAGGGGGATTTCGCCGCCTGTGGGCGGCGACCCGGGGGCTTTGCGGTCGGTCCGGGGCTGCCGCCCGCTCTCCGCTGAAAACGCCATAACATGGCGTTTTCCGGGCGCTCCGAGCCCCCTCCACCCCTTCGCCCGTCGCTTTTATACACAACAATACTTTAATCTAAAGAGATTACTTCTCACACAGTTCGCAGAAGCGATCGATATCCTTCCGGACAACCTCCAGGCTGGAGCGCCAGAAGTCGACGCTGCGCACATCGATGCCCACGCTGGCGGCCACGTCCGCGATGGTGCCGGAGCCGCAGGAGCGCAGCAGCTGGTTGTACACCGGCACGAAGTCCGCGCCCTTCTCCAGCCACTGGGCGAACACGCCCTTGCCGAAGAGCAGGCCGAAGCAGTAGGGGAAGTTGTAGAAGTTGAGGCCGGAGGAATAGTAGTGGCTCTTGCAGGCCCACATGTAGGGATGACGGCAGTCCGCCTGCAGGCCGTCGCCGTAGGAGGCGTCCTGGGCGCGGAGCATGGCGTCCTTCAGCTCGTCCACGGTCATGGCGTGGTCGGGGCGGGTGTTGACCACCTCCTGCTCGAAGAGGAAGCGGCTGTAGATGTCCACCACGGTCTGGGTGGCCTCCATCAGGCCGTTCTCCAGCAGGTACAGCTCCTCCTCCGGCTTGCAGGAGGCGAGGCACTGGTAGCTCAGCATCGTCTCATTGAAGATGGACGCGGTCTCGGCCAGGGGCATCGGATAGTGGCGCATCACGGCCGGCAGACCCTTCATGCAGCGGTTGTGCCAGGCGTGGCCCAGCTCATGCGCCAGGGTGCTGACGTCGGAGAAGCTGCCCTGGAAGTTCGTCATCACCAGGGAGCGCTCGTATTCCGCCAGGCTGGAGCAGAAGGCGCCGCCGGTCTTGCCCGCCCGGGGATAGACGTCGATCCACCTCTGCTTGAAGGCGTTGTCCATGAACTCCGCCATCTCGGGGGTGAACTTGCCCATCTCCTGCAGCAGCTTGTCGTGGGCCTGCTCGATGGTGTAGGTCGAGGACTGGCCCACCGGCGCGAACAGGTCGTAGAAGGGCAGGCCGTCCTTGTGGCCCAGCAGCTTGGCCTTGGCCTTCAGGTAGCGGCGGAAGTCCGGCAGGTACTCGCCCACCGCCTTCCACAGGGCGTCCAGGGTCTCGCGGTCCATGCGGGAGCGGGCCAAGGTCATGTCCAGCACGGAGTCGAAGCCCTTGGCCTTGGCCAGGGTGATGGCTTCTTGCTTGATGGCGTTCAGGCAGTAGGACATGGGCAGCTCCATCTTGGCGTAGGAGGCAATCTCCGCCTCGTAGGCCTCGCGGCGCACGGCGGGATCGGGATCGTAGGCCTTGGCGCGGGCCGCGGAGAGCGGGATCTCCTCGCCGCGGAAGGACACCAGGTGGGTGGAATCCAGCTTATCGCGCAGCTGGGAGAAGGCCGAGCCGCCGGAGAGACTCATCTGCAGGATCCACGGCTCAATCTCGGCGGGGATCGTGTGCTTCGCCTCGTCGGCGCTCTCGCGCAGGGCGAAGGCCACCTCGGTCAGCTTCTCGGAGGAGGCGATCACCTCGTCCAGGTTCTCCACGGAGCCGATATAGCGCTGCATGGCGGAGGAGAGCAGGCGCGCCTCGTTCTCCATCACGTCCACCTTGTCGGCGATCTGGGCCGCACGGGCGTTCATGGCATCGGTGGCCATGGTCATCCAGGCGAATTCGCCGATGCGGCGCAGGGTCTTCTCCAGGTCGTCAAAGGCGACCAGAAGGCCCTCGAGCTTCTCCTTCGGCGGGAGATCGGCGTCCAGAGCCGCCTTCACCTTCTCGGTCAGGCCGGGCACGCTGGCCATGTCGGCCGCCAGCTTCGGGTCGTCGAAGCTCTCGTACATAAAGCTGAGATCCCATCTGTCCTGCATAGGGGTTCCCTCCTCGGGCGCGGGTCAGGGGCTTTGCGGTCGGTCCGGGGCTGCCGCCCGCTCTCCGCTGAAAACTCCATAACATGGAGTTTTCCGGGCGCTCCGAGCCCCTTCCAACCCTTCGCGCAGCCGCTCTTGTTTTGGCAGCTATTTCAGGAATTGTGGGCGGCAAATCTTGCCTCTCCCTCTGGGAGAGGTGGCAGCGCGAAGCGCTGACGGAGAGTGCCGCGCCTAACGCATTGGCTTTGGCAGCTATGAAAAGGGCTGCCCCGCTTTTCAGCGAGACAGCCCTGTCTGTATTCCGTTCATGCTGAGGGAATCTCCCACCTCTTGGCGGAGAAATTACCTCTTTTTCCTCGGAGGATTATCGAAGAATCCTCCGCCCAGGGGATGCAGATCCCACTGCAGCGACGAGGAGTTGGTCAGCAGACCGGTCTTCTCATCGCGCCAGGTCTTCATGGAGTTGGCGTAGGCGATGCGCTCCTCGCCCTGGTCGGTGATGCACCAGTACCAGCCCTTCTGGGGCTTGTCCTCGGGGCTGTACTGAATCGTGTACTCCTCGGTGGTGCTGATGCGGTAGATGATGATGTAGCTCACCAGCTTGTTCATCAGGTTGTAGGTGGCGCGGCACAGGGCGATGTTGCCCGTGGGGTAGGATTCCTCCACATAGTAGTACCAGTTGCCGCCCAGCTTGCCGGTGTATTTCATCGCGGGGGCGTTCGTGGCGTAGGTGGTGGTCTCCTTGGTGCCGGCGCTGTCCGCCACCACGATGCCGCCGGTGGCGCTGGTGATCTGATAGAGGACGTTGCCGTTCTCATCTGTCTGGTTCATCATCACGGGGATGTTGTTCTGGGAGGCGGTGAGCACCGCGTCGCCGTTCTTGTCGGTGACGGTCTCGCCGTTCAGGTCCCGGATGGTGTACATCGTATTGCCCTGTGCGTCCTTCACCGTGGTTCTTCCAAATCCACCTGTGAAAGCGGGCATGTTAACGGCATCTTTTGTCTCCACGTTCTTATTCGTATCTTGATCTACAACCATCGGTATCACTAAATTGCCTTTGGCATCCTTAGTAACCGGAGTTGAAGTGTCCAGAACGTTGTAGATCTGATTGCCGGAACCATCCGTCTTGCTGACTTGCAAAGGCTGATTGTTCTGCTCCGTGGTGAGGATGTTCTTCCACATGGTTTCGCCGTTCTCATCGGTCTGAATGTTGCCGTCCGCGTCCCGGATCGGCACGATGACCGTGTACAGCGGCTTGCCTTCCTTGTTGGTGCGCTGCACATATTTGCCCAGGTGCTTCAGCCGCGTGCTGGTCACCTTGCCCTTGGTGGCGGGCTGGTGATAATAGGCCACGACCGTGACCGGGCTGGTGATGCCGGTCTTGAAATAGTCCGTGTCCGCCTCCTGCAGCAGGGCGCCCCTGCGGAAGGAGGAGAGCTCGATCAGCTTGTCCAGTTTATTCGGAATCACCACATAGGTGTCATCCTCGCGCACGGCCTCTTCCTCAGCCAGGGCGGCGGTCGCCGTCAGTACCAGCAGCACGCAGGCGCACAGCAGAGCCATCCATCTCTTCATGGCAGATTCTCCTTTTGGGCTCAGGCCCCGAAAATCCTTCATCTTATTGTAACAATTTGTGGCGGCTTTGTCAATAGTATTTCAAAAGAATGAGGCGAATCCTCAGCCGGAAGGCCCTGCGGAGATTGAATTGCGCGCCCTTTTCTGTTACAATTACATGGCAAAAGAAAGACGGGAGGCGCTGACAACATGCCCGAAGGATCGTGGATCGCCGCGGCGGCGGCCCTTCTCAGCCTGGCGCTGGCCATCGCCCTGCTGCTGCTCAGGCGCAGGGACGCGGCCGCAGCCCGGGAGGCCGCCCGGCGGCAGGAGGCGCTGCTGAACCAGATCGCCGACGAGCTGCTGGCCCATCAGGAGGCCCAGACCGCCCTGACGCGAGACGCCCTGCACGCCTCGGAGGATCGCCAGCGCGCCGCCATCGAGGGCCTGCGCCAGCAGCTGCTGACCCAGACCCAGGGCGTCAACAGCCAGCTGATCGAGATGCGCCGCGACCAGGACAGCCAGCTGCGGGAGATGCGCCGCACCGTGGAGGACAAGCTGACCGAATCCATCGACCGGCGTCTCTCGGCCAGCTGGGCCCAGGTCAACCAGCGCCTGGAGCAGGTCACCCGGGGCCTGGGCGAGATGCAGACCCTCGCCGCCGGCGTGGGCGACCTGAAGAAGGTGCTCACCAACGTCAAGACCCGCGGCACCTGGGGCGAGGTGCAGCTGGGCGCGCTGCTGGAGCAGGTGCTTGCGCCGGGCCAGTGGGCAGCCAACGTGACCGTGGTGCCCGGCTCCAGCGAGGTGGTGGAGTTCGCCATCCGCCTGCCCGGCGACGGCGGAAAGCCCGTGTGGCTGCCCATCGACAGCAAGTTCCCCCAGGAGGATTACATCCGCCTGCAGGAGGCCCAGGATCGCGGCGACCGGCCCGCCGTGGACGAGGCGCGGAAGGCCCTGCGCGCCCGCATCCGCCTGGAAGCCAAGCGCATCGCGGGCAAGTACGTGTGCCCGCCCCACTCCACGGATTTCGGCGTGATGTTCCTGCCCGTGGAGGGCCTGTACGCCGAGGTGCTGCGGGACACGGACACCGTGGAGGCCATCCAGCGGGAGCAGCGGGTCGTCATCGCCGGCCCGTCCACCCTGGCGGCTTTGCTCAACGCCCTGCAGATGGGCTTCCGCACCCTGGCGATTCAGCAGCGCTCCGGCGAGGTGTGGCAGCTGCTGGCCGCGGTGAAGGGCGATTTCGGCCGCTTCGGCGAGATTCTGGAGAAGACGCGGATTCGCCTGCAGCAGGCCAGCGAGTCCATCGACACGGCCTTCACGCGCACCCGCAGCATTCAGCGCCGCCTGGAGGCGGTGGAGCAGGAGGGCCTCGCTGCAGCGGAGGATGAGGAAGCCGATGAGTGATCGGCCTGCCAGCTCAAGCCGCAGGGGTTTCGGCCTGCGGGCCGACCAGGGGGCTTTGCGATCGCCCCCTGGACCCCTTCGCCCGCCGCATTTGTTTTGGCAGCTATTGTCATGAATGTTGGGGCATCATACTTTGCCTTCCCCCTCTGGGGGAAGGTGTCAGCCCAAAGGGCTGACGGATGAGGGTTTCCCGCCATCCAAAAATCATCACCATACCAAAACGCGAAGCCCCGCAAAAGGCCTCGCGTTTTTTGATCTGCTGGCTTCTCAGCCATTATCCCCGCCGATATCATCCTCATCACCAAAGGTCTCGGTCAGGTACCCGTGCTGCACAAATCCTCTCGCCGTCTTGCCGCCGATCTGGTACTCCACATAGTCCCAGACGCCCTTGTTGTTGTAGAACGTCGACAGATACAGCACATTGCTCCCGGCGGGAATCGTCGCCAGCGGCGTGGAGCTGGCGGAAGGATCGTCGGTGAACCCGCAGGTCTGGCTGGTGGTCGTCCACATTCTCTCCCAGGTCAGCGAGGGCAGGGTCGGCTTCCTGCCCTTGATGCTGTTGCCCATGACGTAGCCCACGCGCACCACGTAGCCTGCACTGCCCGCGTAGTACATCATCAGCAGGTTGCCGTTGTCATAGCCCAGGGCGTAGACCTGGCCGTTGGTCGAGACCGCGGCCTTGCCGTTGTTGGCGCGGTAGGCGCCGGTGCTCGGCGCGGAATAGACCGCCAGCTTCTGGCCGGCCTCCAGCTCCACATAGCGGAAGCCGTTGAGAGGATCGACCACGTTGTTGGCGAAGGCGGAGATGTCGATGATCTTCCAGATGTTCTGGCCCTTGGGGTTGGTGGTCTTCATGGCGCGCATCTGGGCGCGGACGTCCTTGACCAGGCTCTCGTTGTTCCACTCCACCTTGCTCAGCTGGGTGTAGCAGGCGTCATGGTTGTTCGGGTTGGCGTTGGGCGTGTACCAGGGCATCAGGCTGAAGTAATACTCGTACTTCTCGCCGGGGATGAAGTTGTACCCGTGGCGCGCGAAGATCTCGTTGAGGATGTAGCCCAGCGTCTCGTAGTCATAGTTCCACAGCTCGGCCGCGGTCAGCTGGCGCTTGTCGCTGTCGGGGATGATGTAGACGCGGTCGCCCGCGGCCCGGGCGGTGGGCATCACGCCGAGAGTCACGGTCAGTGCAAGCACGGCACAGAGAATCAGGGCAGCGGCTTTTTGCGGCAGACGATGCATGTGTACATTCCTCCATACAGTTGCAGTAAGGGACTTGGGGCCTTAGCCCTCGGCAGGAGCTTTCAAGGGGGGAGTGGGGATGTTTTCCCCAGGGCATTTCGCTGTGGCGGCGGACCCTCTCAGTCACCTTCGGTGACAGCTCCCCCAGCGGGGGAGCCAAGGGGATAGGCCCTCCGCAGGAGCGCCTTTACAGGGGGTCCGGGGGAAACTTTCCAGAGGAAAGGTTCCCCCGGGCGACCACTCTCTTTCTCCCCTCCCCCCGCTTGCGGGGGGAAGGGGACGGGGGTGGGGGGCATCATCCCGCCAAATGCATCACATGGATCAGCAGGATCCACACCAGGCCGTAGTAGGTGACCACGGCCACCAGGTCGCTCATGGTTGTGATCAGCGGACCGGAGGCCACGGCGGGGTCGATCTTCAGCTTCTTCATCAGCATGGGCACCAGGGTGCCGGTCAGGGACGTGATGGTCATGGCAATCATCAGCGCGATGCCCAGACACAGGCTGATGGAGAAGGCATAGTCGAAGGGCCGCCCCTTCAGGAAGTGGATGTACACGCCCACGATGGCGCAGGAGGCCGTGCCCAGCAGCAGGCCGTTGGTCATGCCCACGCGCATCTCCTTGAAGACGAACTTGCGCTTCTGGGCGGAGGTCAGGTTCTCATCCGTCAGCACGCGGATGGTCACAGCCAGGGACTGGGTGCCCGCGTTGCCGCTCATGTCCAGGATCATGGACTGGAAGGCCACGGCCAGCGGCAGGGCAGCCATCACAGGCTCGAACACGCCCACCACCGAGGACACCACCAGGCCCAGGAACATCAGCGTGATCAGCCAGGGCAGGCGCTTCTTGATGGACTGGCGCAGGGGCTCGTTGAGATCCTCCTCGTCGGTCAGACCGGCCAGGCGGGCGTAGTCCTCGCCCATCTCCTCGTCCACGACCTCCACCAGGTCCTGGGAGGTGATGACGCCCAGCAGCTTCTTGTCGCTGGAGAGCACGGGGATGGAGTCCTCGCTGTAGTCCTTCAGTTCTTCAATGCAGGTGTCCACCGTCTCGTGGTCGTACACGTAGGGGTAGGACGTGGTGATCAGGGTCTCCAGGTCGGTGTACTCCCGGGCGATGATCAGGTCCTGCAGGGTGATGGCCCCGTAGAACACATCGTCCGCCTCCACCACGTAGATGGTGGAAAGGTTGTCGTTGTCCGCCGCCTGCTCCACCAGGCTGCGCATCGCCTGCTTCACCGTGATGCCCCGGCGGATGGCGATGTAGTTGGTGGTCATCTTGCTGCCGATCTCGTCCTCTGGATAGGACTGAATCAGCTCGATGTCCTCCCTGGACTCCTCGTCCATCCGCTCGATGATGGCCTGCTGGTGCTCCTCGTCCAGGTCTTCGAGGATGTCCACGGCGTCGTCCGCGTCCATCTCCTGCACGATGTGGGCCGCGGTCTCGGGCGTCAGCTCCTCGATGAAGTCGCTGGCGTCGTCCAGGTAGGCGAAGATCTCGGAGACCTCCTCCGCGCCCAGCAGGCGGTAGAGGGCCTTGCGCTCGTCCGGGGTCAGCTTCTCCAGGACGTCGGCGATGTCGTTGTAGTGGTAGTCGGCGAGGCGGTCGCGCTTCTCCGCGTCCGGCATGTCGCTGCGGACGATCCGCTCCAGCTCCGCCTCGTAGTCCGGGTGCTCGAAGACCTCCTCGCGCTCGTCCTTCTCCTCGGGCTCTTCCTGGCTGTCCCGGGTGTCCTTTTCATCCCGGGTATCCGGGGTCTCCTCAGGCGCGGACGCGGGATTTTCTTCAATGGCAGCATCGGCCATGCTGTTGGTGGTCTCGATGCCCTGTTCCTTCTCTTCCTCTAAAATTTCCTTCTTCTCTCCCATCGGGCTTCTCTCCTTTCTGTGCGCACTCTGTTCTTTGCAGGATCTCAATTCCTTCATGCACGTACAGATCAGCAGGGTTCCGCGCCTGCGGGCGCGGGCAGGGGGCTTTGCGATCGCCCCCTGCACCCCTTCGCCTCTCCTATTGACGGCGGCTTAAAGGAAAGCTTGATTCATTTTGATTCAACGCAAAGAACACCTGTCGGGTTGTACGTTCGATCAGGCGGCAGAAAGGCAAAGGCGGACTTCAGCGGCCGCTCGCCGTGAGCAGGGTGGATGGCTGAGGCCCGGCTCCTTCACCTGTACTGTCATGACCGTCCACTCTGTCTCACCTCACTTTGTTTGGGCTGATTTCATTATAACGCTTGGGGCAATTTTGTCAATCTGAGATTTATGCCTGAGCGGGAGGATTCGCCTCCCCAAACCTTCTCATCAGCTCGCGGACGCGGGCTTTTTCTGTGGCGTCGTAGGGCGCGCCGGGCTCATCGCACCACAGGCAGAGCATCCGGCCGATGGGGCGGACGCCGCCGGGGTCGCCGGCCACCTCCGCGCCGGGCACACGCCCGATGCCCGCCAGCGCCTTCTCGAAGCTGAAGTCGGGGGCGTCCTTTCCCTCGCCGCTGCGGCCCAGCACATAGTACCAGGCCCAGTTCGTGTTCAGCACGGGATGGCCCTTCCCGGCCACCAGGGCGGCGGGCGCGAGATCGTAGCCCTTCCAGCCGGGGCACCAGTAGGCGCTGATCGCGTGGGGATCGACATCCTCGGCCGCGCCGGCGTAATACATGCCGTCGTTGAACAGCAGCGGCACCGCGCCGCGCGCCCGCACATAGGCCGTCTGGGCATTGATGTAGCGCAGGAAACGCCGGTAGCCCTCGCCGCCGCCCTCCTGCAGCCGTGCGAAGCCCGGCACGGTGGCGTCCCGGTCGTTGGCGTACTCGTCCGCGCCGAGGTTGACCGCCCGCACGCCGCGCGCGGTGAACCAGTCGATGTACCGGCGCACCAGGGCGGTCACGAAGCCCAGGGCAGCGGGGCTCTCCAGATCCGCCGCGGACTCCGAGCCGCGGTAGGACGCGCCCTGCACGCCGAGGCGCTGCATGGCGGTGACCACGGCCTGCATGTGTCCGGGCGAGTTCAGCAGCGGAATCACGCCCACGCCGCGCTCCCGGGCATGGGTGAGAATACCCTCCATCTCCGCCTCGGTCAGTTCGTTGACGCCGCAGTCATGGTAGGCGCGGTTGCCCTCGCGCAGGGCGGCGGCCACGGCCTCCCCGGGCCAGACCTGCCCCTCCGCCTCGAGGGCCATGTGGGCGTCGTCCAGCAGGAAGCGCCAGCCGCCGTTGCCCACGGTCAGCTCCACCGCGTCCAGGCCGCTGTCCGCGGCGCAATCGATGAAGCCGCGCCAGTCCTCCGCGGAGAAATACTTCCGGCCGCTGTCCGCGTGGAACACGGAGAGCATGCCCCCGCGCGTGAGGCGCTTCTCGTACACCCGCACGGGCTCGCCGTGCAGCTCGCGCAGCGTCTCCCGGAAGCGGTAGCCGTACTTTTCGTACAAGCCTTCGTAGCCGGTGGAGATGTGGACGCTGGCGCGCCCCGCCCAGAGCGCGAGGTTTTCCGCGTGGCGGATGAGCCGGCCCGCGAGGTGCTGTCCCCGGTAGGCCGGGGCCGTGTACACGAAGCCGATCCACGGGCCGTAGGGCGCGGGCTGGATGTCGTCCTGCTCGGCGAAGGTGCAGTACGCCGCCAGCGTGTCTCCGTCGGTCAGAAGGAGGACGGTGGAGCCTGCGCCTGCCCAGGTGTGGAAGCGCCCGGTCGCGAGCAGCTCGTGCAGGAGCTTTCCGGCGTCCCATTCGCTCGCGGCGATTTGCTCGAGCCAGTGGGCCTGGCGGTCGCTCTCATAGAAATCGATGATGCGCATACAGGGTTCCTCCATCTGCATTGGCAGGATTCCGCGCCTGCGGGCGCGGGTCAGGGGCTTTGCGATCGCCCCTGACAACCCTTCGCGTCGCCCTTTTAGGCAGCAATTCATAATGGCAGCAGGGGTTTTTCTATGAGCTTTGGGCTTTCCATGCGAATGTTGGCGCATAGGACCAAAAGCGTGTGCGGGGGGTCCGGGGTCACTGAAAACTCCACACTGTGGAGTTTTCCGGGCGTTCGGCGCCCCCGGTGTCCTTTGCTACTTTCCCACATGGGAAAGTAGAGCCATCAACTTGCGAGAGATTGGGTTTAACATTTCTGTTAGATTAGCTTTATGCAAGCAGGATTCCGCATTTGCCGGCGCAGAAAAACGCTTACTCCATCTCCCCATACAGACACATCAGCGCGCTGACCGCGGCAAGCCCAGCGGTTTCGGTGCGCAGAATCCTCGGGCCGAGGGTGACCGGGAGACAGCCTGCGCTGCGCAGGATCTCGATCTCCTCCGGGGAGATGCCGCCCTCCGGCCCGATCACCACAGCCACCGTGCGGACGTCCGGGTGTTCCTCATGGAAGGCCCGCAGGCCATAGCCCCTCGCGTCCTCCCAGGGCACCACGGCGGCGTCAAACCGCGCCAGCTCCTTCGCCAGCTGCGCCACAGTCACCGGCTGACCCACCGCGGGCTCCACGCAGCGGCCGGACTGCTTGCAGGCCTCGCGGGCAATCTTCTGCCAGCGCTCCAGCTTGCGCGGAACGCTCTCCGCTGCCAGCTTCACCACCGAGCGCTCCATCGCCACGGGCACGACAGCCTCCGCGCCCAGCTCCACAGCCTTCTGCACAATCAGCTCCAGCTTGTCCGCCTTGGGCAGACCCTGAAAGAGGGTCACCCGCAGGCGCGGCTCGGTGGAGGGCAGAGGCTCCAGCACCCGCACGGTGACGCCGCCGCGGCCGGCCTCGGCAATCTCCGCTAAAAAGCGCGCGCCGTCGGCGAAGAGCTCCACCGTGTCGCCCGGCGCGAGGCGCAGGGTTTTCACCGCGTGGTCGGTGTCCTCGCGGGAGAGACGGGCAAAGCCCTCGCACAGGCTGCCCGGTTCGGCATAAAAGCGATGCATTGATCAAGGCCTCCTGGACAGCATGGCGACCCACTCGCCCTTGCGGCGAACCTCCAGCACCTCGTAGCCGGCGGCGTGCAGGGCGTCCAGCACGTCCTGCTCGCGCTCCTTGATGATGCCGGAGCAGATGAACAGCCCGCCGGGCACGATGTGGTGCGTCAGCGGCTCGGCGAAGGCGCAGATCACGTCCGCGATGATGTTCGCCACGCAGACCTCGCAGATCATCTCCTGCCGGTCCAGCAGGTTGCCCTCCACGGCGGTGATGGTTTCCGACAGCCCGTTGTGGGCGATGTTCTCCTTCGCCACCTTGACCGCCATCGGGTCGATGTCGATGGCCAGCACCTCCCGCGCGCCGAGCTTGGCCGCGCCGATGGCGAGGATGCCGCTGCCGGTGCCCACGTCGATCACGCGCTCGCCGCCGTGCAGGGCGTCCTCCAGAAGCTCCAGGCACATGCCGGTGGTCTCATGGGTGCCGCTGCCGAAGGCCATGCCGGGGTCGATCTCGATCACCTCGTCCTCGGGCTGGGCGTCGTACTGCTCCCAGGTGGGCTTCACGACCAGCTTGCGGCCCGCGCGGAAGGGCTTGTAGAACTGCTTCCAGACCTCCGACCAGTCCTCGTCGCGCACGTTTTTTGTCTCGATCTCCAGACTGCCGAGGCCGCTCTGGCGCTCCTTCAGCGCGCCCAGGCGCTGGCGCAGGGAGGCCATGCGCTCGGGAAAGCCCGCGTCCGGCTCCAGCCAGGCGTGGACGAGCACGTCCTCGGGCATGCTCTCGATCAGCTTCGGGTCGATGATCTCCCAGTAGCCGTTGGGCTTGTCGGGGTCGGGGATGTCCGCGCGGTCCTCGACCATAGTGCCGGTGGCGCCCTCCGCCATGAGCTGGTCGGTGACGGGTTCCGCGCCGAGGGTGGTGGTGTGAACGATGATTTCTATCCAATCCATGAAGGGAGTCTCCTTGTTTTGCTTTTCTCCATTTGATGGCTTTGCGTCATTTTAGGTTCTCGGCTGCAGCGAAGGTTTCCAAAGGGCGATCGCAAAGCCCTTTGGTCGCCGCCCGCAGGCGGCGAAATCTCCCGCAGAGCAGGGGTTCCGCGCCTGCGGGCGCGGGTCAGGGGCTTTGCGATCGTCCCTGACAACCCTTCGCGAGCCGCTCTTGTTGCGGCCTTTGATCCTTAAAGATAAGCAAAGTTACTTTACATTGTCCTGCCCATAGTAGGCGTTGGCGCCGTGCTTGCGCAGGTAGTGCTTGTCCAGCAGGGTCTGCTGCATGGGCGCGAGACCCGGCACGAGGGTCATGGCGTGGTAGGCCATGAAGGCGCACTCCTCCATCACCACGGCGTTGTGCACGGCGTTCATCGGATCGGTGCCCCAGGCGAAGGGGCCGTGGCTGCACACCAGCACGCCGGGCATCTGGGCCGGGTCAATCCCGCGCTCGCGGAAGGTCTCGATGATCACCGTGCCGGTCTCCTTCTCGTACCAGCCCTTGATCTCCGCGTCGGTCATGGGGCGCGTGCAGGGGATCGGCCCGTAGAAGTAGTCGGCCTGGGTGGTGCCCAGGGCGATGATGTCCGTCTTCGCCTGGGCGAAGCTGGTGGCCCAGCGGCTGTGGGTGTGGACGATGCCGCCGCAGCAGGGGAAGGCCTTGTACAGCTCCACGTGGGTGGGCGTGTCGCTGCTGGGCTTCCACTTGCCCTCGACCCGGTTGCCGTCCAGGTCGACGACCACCATGTCGTCGGGGGTCATGCCGTCGTAGTCGACGCCGCTGGGCTTGATGACCACGAGGCCCTGTTCGCGGTCGATGCCGCTGACGTTGCCCCAGGTGAAGGTTACGAGGTTGTGTTTGGGGAGGAGCAGGTTGGCTTTGCAAACCTGCTCTTTGAGAGCTTCAAGCATGGTGCTTCATCCTTTATGATTTGATAATTTGATATACAGCATTTCTCTGACAGCAGAGGTTCCGCGCCTGCGGGGCTTTGCGATCGGTCCGGGGCTGCCGCCCGCTCTCCGCTGAAAACGCCATAACATGGCGTTTTCCGGGCGCTCCGAGCCCCCTCCAACCCTTCGCCCTGCTCTTGATCAAGCTTCGTGTGGATCCTTTATAGTGTTTCAATCGCAGCCTTTTCCACCGCGAGACCGTTGCGGTAGCGCTCGAGGAAGGCGGCGAAGCCGGCGATGTCGGTCTCGTCGGCCATCAGGGTCGAGGCCTTCGCGCCGGCAAAGACCTTGTTGTTCAGGTAGGCCTCGAGGGGCTCATTGTCCTGCTTCCAGAGCCTGTAGGCCGCCAGCAGGGCCATGCCGTAGGGGCCGCCCTCGCCGGCGGTCTCCATCACCGAGACCGGCGCGCCCACCGCGGCGGAGAGCATCCGCTGGCCCACGCCCGGAGTCTTGAAGTAGCCGCCGTGGCCGTAGAGCTTGTCGATGGGCACCTGCTCCTCGCGGGTGAGGATATCCAGGCCAATCTTCAGCGTCGCCAGGGCCGAGAGCAGGTGGGTGCGCATGAAGTTGGCCAGGGTGAGCCGTGCGTCCGGTGTGCGGGCGAACACGGGACGGCCCGCGTCCAGGTCGGTCACGCCCTCGCCGCTCAGGTAATTGTAGCTCATGAGGCCGCCGCAGTCCTTCTCGCCCTCCAGCGCCCTGTTGAACAGCAGGGTGAACAGCTCGCCCTTCCCGATCTTCGCGCCGATAGCCTCGGCGAACTCGCCCAGCAGGCCGACCCAGGCGTTGATGTCGCTGGTGCAGTTGTTGCAGTGCACCATGGCCACGGGCAGACCGGCCGGGGTGGTCACCATGTCGATCTCCCGGTGGACGCGGGGCAGCTTTTCCACCACGATCATGGCGAAATCGCTGGTGCCGGCGGACACATTGCCCGTGCGGGCGGCCACGCTGTTGGTGGCGGCCATGCCGGTGCCCGCGTCGCCCTCGGGCGGAGCGAAGGGAATACCGGGCTTGAGGTCGCCCTCGGGGTCGAGGAAGGCCGCGCCCTCCGCCGTCAGCGCGCCCGCGGCCTCGCCGGCCACGCGCACCGCGGGCAGCACGTCCCGCAGACGCCAGGGATAGCCCTTCTCCGCCACCAGGGCGTCGAACTTCGCCATCATCCCCTGATCGTAGTCGAGGGCGGCGCTGTCGATGGGGAACATGCCGCTGGCCTCGCCGATGCCCAGCACCCGCTCGCCAGTGAGCAGGGTGTGGATGTAGCCCGCCACCGTGGTCAGATGGGCCAGGCGCGGCAGATGCTTTTCGCCGCGCAGCATGGCCTGGTACAGGTGCGCGATGCTCCAGCGCTGGGGGATGTTGAAGCCGAACAGCTCCGTCAGCGCCGCCGCGGCCTCACCGGTCATGGTGTTGCGCCAGGTGCGGAACTCGGTCAGCGGCCTGCTCTCCGCGTCGAAGGGCAGATAGCCGTGCATCATGCCGCTGACGCCGATGGCGCCCACCTCCGTCAGCGTGACGCCGAGCTTCTCCCGCACGTCCCGCTTGAGGTCGGCGTAGCAGGCCTGCACGCCGCGGTGGATGTCCTCCATGGTGTAGGTCCACACCCCGTTTTCCAGCCGGTTTTCCCACTCGTGGCTGCCGGAGGCGATCGGCCGGTGATTCCGGTCGATCAGCACAGCCTTGATGCGCGTGGAGCCGAGCTCAATGCCCAGCGCAGTCTCTGTAAGCATCATGACGTTTCACCTCTCCTGCGGCATTTGCTGCCGTTATTTGCTGCCGCTATTGTACCATGCGGAGCGGGTGTCTGTCCATATCGGGGCCGCGCAAAATCTCGGCGCAGTATTGAAAAAACATCCCGCCTGTGTTATAAAAAATTGTTTTCCCGATTCAGCCCGCAGTGATGGGCGCCACCACAGGAGAGAGACGATGAGACGTATTTTTCTGGCTGACCTGCACGGCAACCTTCCGGCCACCCTGGCGATGGAGCGCGCGCTCACGGCCTGCGCCGCGGACGAGACCTGGTTTTTGGGCGACGCGGTGGGCAAGGGGCCGAGCAACGCCGAGACCTGCGACTGGACGCGCGCCCACTGCCAGCACTGGATCGGCGGCAACTGGGATTACGGCATCGGCGGCAAGGAGTACAGCGAGGATCAGTACTTCTGGGATCAGCTAGGGCCCGAGCGGATGGCCTGGCTCAACGGCCTGCCCCGCGAGGGCGAGGTCACCATGGGCGGCCTGCGCTTCCGCCTCTTCCACGGCCGGCCCGTGACGCCGCTGCTGCGCGCCCAGGACGACAAGGATCTGCTGGCCTCCTGCTTCCACACCGACCAGGGCGACTTCGACGGGGTCATCTTCGCCGACTCCCACAGGCCCTTCATCCGCACGCTGAACTGCGGGTACATCATCAACACCGGCTCGGTGGGCAACAGCATGGGCGTGCCGCGGGCCCACGCGCTGATGGTGGATGAGGGACCTGGCGGCGCGCTGTCCATGACGATACTGTCGGTGCCCTATGACAATGAGGCTGCCGCGCAGATCGCCCGGGAGGATGAGCGCCTCCCCCATCGGGAAGCTTATATCCATGAAGTTTTGACAGGGATTTATTCAAGATTATGAAGACTGAACCGAGATGAATGCCTCTATGTCTATGTCCACCGTAGCCTTCCACACCCTGGGCTGCAAGGTCAACCAATACGACACCCAGGCCATGCTCGAGCGCTTCCGCGCGGCGGGCTATTCCGTCGTGCCCTTCGACGGGGACGCGGACGTGTACGTCATCAACACCTGCACGGTGACCGGCACGGGAGACAAAAAGTCCCTGCAGCTCACGCGCCACATCCGCCGGGAGCATCCCGCCAGCGAGATCGTGCTCTGCGGCTGCCTGGCCCAGCGCAAGGGCGAGGAGCTGCTGGAGACCGGCGCGCGGCTCGTCCTCGGCACCCAGCGCCGGGGCGAGGTCGTCACCCTGCTGGAGCAGGCCGTGCGCGAGGGCCGGCAGCTGTGCGCCGTGGAGCCCATGACGCGCTCCGTGCCCTTCGAGCCGCTGACCATCTCCAGCCAGGAGGGCCACACCCGGGCCATCCTCAAGATCCAGGAGGGCTGCAACAACTACTGCACCTACTGCATCATCCCCAGCGTGCGCGGGCCCATCCGCTCCCGTCCGCCCCAGGAGGTGGGCCGCGAGGCCGCGAGGCTGGCGGAGGCCGGCTTCCGGGAGATCGTGGTGACGGGCATCCACCTGACCAGCTACGGCCGCGACCTGCCCGGCCGCCCGCTCCTGCTGGACGCCCTGCGCGAGGTGCAGGCCCTGCCCGGGGTGGAGCGCATCCGCCTGGGCAGCCTGGAGCCGGTCATCGCCACGCCGGACTTCGCCCGGGAGCTGGCGCGGATGGACAAGATCTGCCCCCAGTTTCACCTGGCGCTGCAGTCCGGCTCGGACACGGTGCTGCGCCGCATGGCCCGCCGCTACACCGCCGCCGAGTTTGAGCAGAGCGTGGCGGACATGCGCGCCAGCTTCCCCCGCGCGGCCTTCACCACCGACGTGCTGACCGGCTTTCCGGGCGAGACGGAGGAGGAGTTCCGGGAGACCTGCGACATGGTGCGGCGCATCGGCTTTGCGCGGATCCACGTCTTCCCCTACTCCCCCCGCGAGGGCACCGCGGCGGCGCGGATGCCCGGCCAGCTGACCCGGCAGGAGAAGGAGCGCCGCGTGCGCGGGCTGATCGCCATCGGGCAGGAGACCTCCCGCGCCTGGCGCGAGGGCTGGCTGGGCGAGACCGTCAGCGTGATCCCGGAGGAGCGCGACAGCGAGGGCCGCTGGCTCGGCTACACCCCGGAGTACATCGAGGTCACCCTGGCCCCGGACGCCCGCTGCGAGCAGGGCCAGACCGTCTCCGTCCGCCTGACCGGCCTGACCCAGGACGGCATGACGGGGGAAACGGTGTGAGGCGGCCGCGCGCCAAACCTTGACGCCCCCCGGCTCCTTCATTATAATCTGTCATGGAGCGGTCTCCGCTCCTGCGCACCCGCTTCCAGGAAGGAAGCGACGACCCAGAAGGGAGAGAAAATCTATGCTTTTCAAACAGCCGCCCAAGGCGGGCAACATCTATGTGCCCTATGAGGACAGATGCGGCAACGAGTCCATCGTCTACTTCACCCGCGACCTGAGCGCCGAGGGCATCTGCAAGGTGTATGAGCGCGTCAACGCCGCCATCTGCGGCAAGATCGCCATCAAGCTGCACACCGGCGAGCCCCACGGCCCGAACATCATCCCCAGCGCCTGGGTAAAGACCTTCATGGAGAAGGAGCTGCCCGACGCCACCATCGTGGAGACCAATACCTTCTACGACGGCGACCGCTACACCACCGAGCAGCACCGCAAGACCCTGGAGATCAACGGCTGGACGGCCTTCACCACCGTCGACATCACCGACGAGGACGGCACCGCCATGCTCCCCGTGAAGGGCGGCAAGTGGTTCACCGAGATGAGTGTGGGCAAAAACCTGCTCAACTATGACTCCCTGGTGGCGCTGACCCACTTCAAGGGCCACACCATGGGCGGCTTCGGCGGCTCCAACAAGAACCTCGGCATCGGCTGCGCGGACGGCCGCATCGGCAAGGGCATGATCCACGCCAAGAACGGCAACGACTGGGGCGTGGTCGAGGAGGAGCTGATGGAAAAGATCGCCGAGTCCACCAAGGCCACCGTGGATCACTTCGGCAAGCACATCACCTTCGTCAACGTGCTGCGCAACATCTCCGTCTCCTGCGACTGCGAGGGCGTCGCGGCCGAGCCCGTGGTCACCCCGAACATCGGCATCCTGGCCTCCGTGGACATCCTCTCCGCCGACCAGGCCTCCGTGGACATGATCCACGCGCTGAACGACAGGCACCGCAAGGCCATGGTGGAGCGCATCTCCACCCGCCACGGCTACCGTCAGCTCAGCTATATGAAAGAGTTGGGCATGGGCAACGACCGCTACATCCTGATCGACGTGGACAACAACGACCAGCGCATCACCGCCGCCGACGCGGTGCAGGGCGTGGTGGATTTCAAGGGCTGAGCTATCCGGAGCTGCGGCGGGAAGCGGAGGCCATCGCCAGGCACCACGTGGCCAGCTACAGGGGCGTCAACGGCGGCTATCGGGTGAAGGGCAATACCGGCAGCAGCTGGTCGCAGCTGGACATGTCCGAGGGCACCTGGCACGGCGGCTGGAACGAGCACACCCAGGCGGACTGAATGGAGCAGTTCTACACCATCGCCGCCGCCCGGCCGGAGATCCAGGCCCTCACCTGGTGGGACTTCATCGAGCCCAGCTTCTCCGGCAACGGCGCCTTCCTCTACGAGGACGAGAACCCCCGGGAGATCTACTTCCGCCTGGCCGCGCTCAAAGAAAAGCTGAGGGCGTGAGGGCGGACGGCCTTTGGTTTCAAACGCATGAAAAAAGACATGTCCCAAGCCAACCGTGCGAGGGACATGTCTTTTATTCTTCCGAAGCGCTAAATGGCAGCAGGGGTTCCGCGCCTGCGGGCGCGGGCAAAGGGCTTTGCGATCGCCCTTTGCAAACCTTCGCCCCGTCTCCTCAAGTTTAGCGTATATGATTGAGATGCGTCTTATCTGTTTCCCCCAAAGCTCGAGATGCCGTGGCTGTTCACCAGGCCGTCCAGCTTGTAGCCGGCCTTGCACAGGGGGCAGTCGTGGGAGGGCCAGCTCTCGTAGTCCTGCATCATGGTGCTGCGCTGGAAGATGGAGTGCACCGGGAAGCCCGCGCACTCGTCCGTGCTGGCGAAGATCGCGCAGATGCCCACCGGGATGCCGCTGTAGTACCGCACGGCCTCCACGGCCGCCTGGGCGGTGTAGCCCGTGGTGACGGACGCGGCGAGGATCAGCACGTGCTTGCCGACGATCATCGGGGCCGTGTTGTCGCGGAAGATGAGCTGGCTGCCGGAGGTGTGCTCCGGGGTGGCCACGTAAATGGTGCGGTGGGCGTTCATGTTGTGGAAGCCCGCGTTGGTCAGCTCGCTGGCCATGCACGCGCCCACCACCTCGGTGCCGTCCAGGCAGAGGATGGTGTCGATGATGGTGGAGGCGGAGAACGAGCTGCACAGCTCCTTGGCGGCCAGGCGCGCCTCGCTCAGGCGGTGCTTGGTCATGGTGAGGTCAAGGTAGTAGTTGATGTGGCTGTGGCTGGTGGCAAAGTGTCCGCGCGCGACGCGCAGGCGCAGGCTGCTGCCGCCCGCGGGATATTCGTAAATCTGGATCGCCATGAGGCATCCCTCCTTTTCAGCGGGTCACGATTCGTTGACAATATGATAACAAACATTCGCGGCGCTGTCAATCGCTTTTGTTCACGGGTCAGGGTTCGTACCACCAGCCCATGGTGATGCTGATGACGCGGTTTTTATCCACGCTGTAGCCTGTATGCTCTTCGCCGAACCGCGCGGTGAGATCGATGCTGGCCGTGCGGGTCTTTGTGTAGACGACACCGTCCACCTCGTAGGTGGCGATGACCTGTACGGTCACGTCCTTGGTGTCGGAGATGCAGTAACAGCCGAACCCGCTGTCGCCGGGGGTCGGCACAGCGTGGGCCGAGCAGGAGCCCCAGGAGTAGGTACAGCTGAGGACATGGAAATCGACGCTGTTGTTTGCGGAGATCCAGACAGACACTACCCGACAGTACCTGTCCCTGGCGCGGATCATCTCGGCGTTGACCACCTGGACATGGTTGTCATACTCGTCCACGGCGATATTCTCCACCACATAGTTTTCGTGGACCAGATCGGCGTTGACATAGCCGGTGCGGCTTCCCTGGACTTCCACGGAATAGCTGCCCGGCAGGCCGTGGTAGCGGTAGAAGCCGTTTTCATCCGTGAACACGGTGCGCTTCAGCGGGCCTTGATACTGATAGATATGCACCGCCATGTTCGCGATCGGGCCCTCGTCGCTCGTCACGGTGCCCTTGATGCCGTAGCTCCACTGCAGCACGGGATCCCAGGGATAAGCGCCAACGACAGGGACGGTCACGTCCGCGAAGGCGTTGCGGTGGCCCGCCTTCGTCACGGTCACCTGGATGGGTTCCTCCAGGATCGGCAGCGCCAGGTTGTAGCTCCCGTCCGTCTGGGTGCGGGCGGTGTATTCCCACGTGCCCTTCTCAAGGATGAAGTCGCCCGCGTAGACGGTGGCGTAGGGGACGGGATCGCCGAATTCGTCCGTCACGGTGCCGGACACCGTGCCCCAGACGCCCTTCGGCAGCTCAGCGTCCTGCTGGATGCCGTACGTATCGACGGAGTACTGGGCGGTGACAGTGTGGCTGTCGGGCCAGTAGCCGTCCTTGAAATAATAGAGCGTGGTCGCCGCATGGGGCACTTCGATGGTGTAAAGGCCCTGCTGATCCGTCGACGCCGTGATTTGGCTGCCGTAGATATCTTCCACAACGACTTCGACGCCCTGCAGAGGCTGGCCCTGGCCGGTCCGGGCAACGCCCCACACGCCGTAGTGCAGTTCGCTGTCCATCTCCAGCACGTCATTGTACAGCTCATGCGCCTTCGCGTACGCCTCCTTCATCCACTTGGCGTTGATGGCCTTGGAGGCCAGGAAGGAGTTGAGCTTGCTGAGGGTCTTGCCATACCGCTCGGCGAAGGACAGACCCGGCGGGTCCGCGAACTTCTGGGCAAAGTTGGAAATGAGCGAAGAGGAACCCAGGAACATGCCGTACCAGTTGTTGAGCATCTCCGAGACCAGCGCCCAGCGCGCGGCGTTCAGCTTGGGCCGCATGCTCTCAATGATCTCCATGCTGTAGGAGGACATGCGCTCCTGGTCCGTGGGATGGCCGTGGCGGGCGATCTCATTCAGTTTGAGCAGCATCAGGTGCGCGTTGATCAGGCGCTGCCGCTGGATCGGAATGTCCGCGAGATTCTTGGCCTTGGCGGGGATGCCGGCGTACGAATCGAAACCGGCCAGGTCGCAGCCGGCTTCGATGAGGCCGGTCGTCACGATATCGAGCCCGTTCGCGGCGTTGTCATAGTTGTCCCACAACTGCTCCAGCGTGATGTTGCTGGACTCCATCCGGCTGACCGGGCTGTCCGGGGAGACGACGGCAAGGCCGGCGGCGCTCTGCTCCAGGTACCAGGTCTGCCCGTCCACAAAGACCTCGAGCCGGGCGTTGTCCCCGGTCTCCGAGATCCATTCGCCCGCCTCATAACCCGAGGAGATCAGGTCCAGCGCCGCGCCGGAGATCGCGAAGGTGGCACGGGGCGAGGTGTAGACCAGCGCGCCGCTGTCGTCCAGGCTGATGTCGATCCCTTCGTAGGCCTCGGCGACAAAGGCGACGAGCGCGTCCAGCGCATTGTTGTAGGCCGTTATGGCAGCGGCCAGGGCGTCGATCTGCGCCTGGTTCGCGCCCTGCGCGGCCAGGGTGGCCAGCACGATGTCGGAGGCGTAGAGGTCAAAGTCCTCGTCTGCCGCGAGGGCGAGCAGCTCCTCGTCGGTCAGCGCGTACTCGCGGTGCACGGTGACCATGGCGCGCTCGTTCGGGCCGTCGTAGTTATCCGCACAGACCCAGACGCAGAGCGTCTCGCCCACGTCGACCTGCAGGCCGTCGTAGCCCGGCCCGCCCTCGAAGAAGAACCATTCGGTGTCCAGCGTCCACTCGGGCCGGGAGGAGGTGTAGATGCGGTAGCCCCACACGTCGCCGACCGGGTCCCAGGAGAGCACCACCGTGCCATCCTCCAGCACCTCGGCGGTCAGGTTTTCCGGCGCGGGCAGGGGCGTCACGGGGTCGGCGGTGACGGGACCGGAGCGCACGGTCTGGCCGTCCGCTTCATATTCAACCGTGAACCAGTA
>CADASK010000034.1 GCA_902790495.1 uncultured Eubacteriales bacterium | reverse complement strand
TTCCGGAGCCCGGTACCGCCGCAAAGGGCGGCTGCCGGCGTCCGGCTCACACTTGTCGTTGAACGGCTAAAAACCGTGCAGATGCTCCGCACGGCCGCGACTGCCCTCGGTATAGGGACACGGTCTGATCTTGTTGATTTTTAGGCCTGGTGATACCCGATATCAAGCCCATAAAAACCCTCGCGCCCAAGGCATGGGTGCGAGCACGGGGAACCCCCGATGAAGATACTATACGGCCCCAGACGCAGCGGGGTCGAAAGCGCACGGACGGCCAGCCGCCCGCACGGACCAGAAAAACCGCGATACTTCTATCGAAAACAGCCATGAAGGCGGCACCGCCGCCCCGCAGCCGATCAAAATAATTGTAATGGAATCGTTACCGTCTGTCAAGATGTTTTTCCCCGATATGTAAAGGAATTATGTTTTTTTGCAGTATTGTTACATACGTCATGGATCATCGCACAAAAAAAGCCGGCATGCTCTCTCATGATAGAGAAGCATGCCAGCGGATGTTGTGCGGCGGAAACCTCAGCGCAGCCTCGACATGCGCGGCGGCACGGAGAAGATGGCGTCGTTCAGCGCGTACAGATCCCATTCCAGACCCTGCTGGCTGGTCAGCTTGCCGGTCTTCACGTCGCGCCAGGTGGTCATGGAGTTGGTGTAGGCCACGCCGTAGTCGCCGAAGGCGTCGGTGCCCTCGTACCAGCCGAACTCGGGCTTGTTCTTCGGATTGTAGCGAATCTTGTAGGTGGTCTCCTCGGTCACGCGGTACTTGATGGTGTAGCAGTCCAGATCGCCGTTCTGCTTGTAGAAGGCCGCGTACTCTAAGATGCTGCCGGAGTTGATCTTCTCGCAGATCTCGCTGATGTAGGTGATCACCTTGCCGTTGTTGCCGCGGCGGTAGGTGAAGCGCACATAGCCCTCGTTGCCAGGCATGCCGGTGAGGAAGTAGTCGGTGTTGCTCTCCACCTTGGTGGCCTGGGTCAGCGTGCCCTGGCTGTTGAACGCAACCTTCCACGCGCCCATGTCCACGATGAAGGCGAAGGCGCTGGTGCCCCACTCGGGGTAGTAGTCATAGGCCTCGCCGGCCATGTAGCCCTTGCCGTTGATGTCGATGTAGTCCTCGCGCTTGTCGAGGTTGCTGTCGTACTCCAGCAGGTGCACGGCGGTGATGTTGTCATAATCGCCGTAGACGATGGGCAGCACCTCGCCCTCGTCGTTCTTCAGCTTGATGCTGGGCAGGGTTTCCATCGGCGGCAGCTGATCCTTGATATTCTTCAGCTGATTGGGGATATAGGCAAAGGATAGGCCTGACGCCTGCACGCTCAGCGGCAGAGCAGAGCACAGCATCAGCAGGCTCAGAATCAGACAGAAACGCTTCTTCACAGCTCTCGCTCCTTTTCACAAGAGGTAGGGATAGACCGCTTTCATTATACGGTTGCGAAGAATAAATGTCAAGAGTTTTGCGGAAATGTTACGCTGCTTCGGGCTGCTTGCGGACGCTTCCCGGAAGCCTGGACAGGGAAACTTTATCCGGCCTGCCTGCGAGGGCTGCCTTTTCCAAAGGGAAGGCCTGCAGAAAAAAACTCTCAGCCACGGCTCGTGCCGCGGCTGAGAGACAGGTCATGAACGGGTCTGTTTAATTGCCCAGCTGACCAAAGTCAAATCCGTTGGTCTCCGCCCATTGCTTCCAGTGGTCGTCATAACCGTAGATGGTGGTGACGCCGCTGCCCGCAAAGGGATTGCCGTCGATGGAGGTCAGGCCGATGGGGAAGACGACCGCCTTCGCCGTGATGTTGGAGAAGGCCTCGCTCCCGATGGTGGTCAGGTCGCGGGGCAGGAAGAAGTCCGGCGCGGGCAGCAGCGGCGCGAAGAGATGGCCGGCGCGGCTGGCATAGGCCTCGGCGGTGGAACCTCTCCAGCCGGTGATGGTAAAGCCGCTGGCGGAAAATGCGAAAACTTCATCGCTGAAAATCGTGTCCGGGTTGTAGACCTTTGCGCTGGTCAGTCCATCGCAGCTACCGAAAGCATAGTGCCCGATACTCGTCACGCTGGCCGGAATCTCCAGGCTGGTCAGACCGTAGCAAGCACTGAAAGCATAGTGCCCGATACTCGTCACACTGGCCGGAATCTCCAGGCTTGTCAGACTGTAGCATTCAGAGAAAGCAGACTCCCCGATGCTTGTCACACCGGCCGGAATCACCACGCTGGTCAGTTTGGTGCAAGTGCGGAAAGTACCGTCCCCGATGCTTGTCACACTGGCCGGAATCTCCAGGCTGGTCAGACCGTAGCATTCAGAGAAAGCGAAGTCCCCGATGGTTGTTACACTGCCGGGAATTGTCACGCTGGTCAGCTTATCGCAGAAAACGAAAGCGTAAGGCCAAATGTTTGTCACGCTGCCCGGAATTGTGAAGGAGCCTGTTTTTCCGCCCGGGCAGGCCATCAGCTCCGTTTTTTGCTTGTTATACAGCACGCCGTCCACGGATACAAAAGCCGTGTTGCCGTCGCTGACCTCAATCCCCGTCATGCTGTTGCAATAGCCAAAGGCAGATTCGCCGATACTTGTCACGCTGGCTGGAATCGTTATGCTCGGCAGACTGATACAGTCCCAGAATGCGCCTTGGCCTATGGACGATACGCTGTTCGGAATGGTTACGCTGGTCGCGCTTTCACAGGCGTCGAAAGCAAGCGCCCCGATGCTCGTCACGCCGCTGTCAATATAGATGGTCGAAACGGGTGGAATGCTGCCCATCGCGCACCATGGCGGTGCCGTGTCATCGTCCTCAAATGAATAATCCCACATATCGCCCGTTCCGCTGATGGTCAGCGTGCCGACAAAAAGATCCGTTGTGGTGGCAAGGTCTTCGTAGCCGGTTCTGTCAAACCGCCAGGTCAGGTTGTCGCCGCACTTGCCGGAGATGGCGACAAAACGGATATCCTCAGCCTTGGCATAGGTTTCTGCGGCAGAGGGTGAAAAGCCGTAAATCGTGAACCAATCGGTGCAGCCCGCAAAGGCGTTGGACCCGATGCTCGTCACGCTGGCCGGAATCGTCGCGTTGTACATATAGCAGCAATCAAGGAAGGCGCATTCCCCGATGCTCGTCACGCTGTCCGGAATGATGACGCTGGTCAGGCCGTTGATGAGAGCGAAAGCATATTGCTTGATTTCAGTCACACTGTCCGTGATCGTGATCCTCGTCAGGCTGTGGCATTCCTTGAAAGCACAGGGCTCAATGCTGGTCACACCGGCCGGGATTGTGAAGGGGCCCGCCTTTCCGGCCGGACATTCAATCAGCTGGGTCTGCTGCTTGTTATAGAGCACCCCGTTTGCCGACATATAGGCCGGGTTCGCGCTGCTCACCTGGATGCTGTCCAGTCCCTCGCAGCCGGTGAAAGCCTGAACGCCGATGCTCGTCACGCTGGTCGGGATGGTCACACTGGTCAGGGCGGTGTATTGGAAAGCCTCGTTTCCGATGCTTGTCACAGTGTCCGGGATGGACACGCTGGTCAGCTTGTAGCAGTCAAAGAAAGCGTTGTTTCCGATGCTCGTCACGCCGCTTCCGATCTCGACGGACGTGATTTGGTCATGTATGTCGCGCCACGGCATCGTGCTTTCGTAGTCCGTATAATCGCCCATATCGCCCGTGCCGCTGATGGTCAGCTTGCCAGAGCTGAATTGCCAGGTCAGGCCAATGCCGCAGGTGCCGCTGTTGTTGTCCGCGAGCGCCGCGCCGCAGACCAGCGCTGCCATCAGCGCCGCCAGCGCCAGGGTGAGCCACAGTTTGCGTTTCATATCATTCTCCTCCCGTTGCCATGTTGTCTCCAAACAGCATAACGCCGCAAAAAACACCGCGCCGACGGTCCACCCGCAGCCGCAGAAAGGAGCAGACGATGGGAGCCTGCGTCCTTGCGGGATTCTTCCGTCCGCGTCAGCATCTGTCACGCCTCTTCCGTTCGCGTTATTTGCTAAAATTCACAGAAAAAGCCACGACTATTATAATGGAAAAGGCGGCGGATGACAAGCGGAATTTCTGGAAATACATGTCTCTCTCGCAGGATTCCGCGCCGCCGTCGAGCCCCGGGCGCGGCTCCGAAGCGCCCCGTGATGGCCCCTGGGGCTGGCGCGGCCGCCCAAAATGTGCTATGATGCATCCGTTGCGAATGAACTGTCCGTTGTCTGTGATCCATCATCCATCTCCCAGGAGGCAGCCCATGGAAAAAGCAGCCCTGGCTCTCGCCGCCGTCGAGCGGCTCAAAGCCGCCTATCCGCAGACCGAATGCACCCTCGACTACGACGAGGCGTGGAAGCTCCTCGTCAGCGTGCGCCTCGCGGCGCAGTGCACAGACGCGCGGGTCAACGTCGTGACGCAGGAGCTCTTCGCGCGCTATCCGTCCGTGAAGGCCCTGGCCGAGGCCGACGTCCGCGACATCGAGGCGATCGTCCATCCCTGCGGCCTGGGCAACAGCAAGGCCCGGGACATCAGCGCGTGCATGCGCGTGCTGCTCACCCGGTACGATGGCCATGTGCCGCAGGACTTCGACGCCCTGCTGGCGCTCCCCGGCGTGGGCCGCAAGAGCGCCAACCTCATCATGGGCGACGTGTTCGGCAAGCCCGCCATCGTGACGGACACGCACTGCATCCGCCTGTGCAACCGCATCGGCCTGGTGGACGGCGTGAAGGAGCCTGCGAAGGTCGAAAAGGCGCTCTGGCAGCTGATTCCGCCGGAGGAGGGCAACGACTTCTGTCACCGCCTGGTGGAGCACGGCCGCGCCGTGTGCACCGCGCGCACGCGTCCGCGCTGCGAAGCCTGCTGCCTGGCGGATATCTGCGAAAAGCACCTGTGAAAGCAGCCGCGAAGAACGAAAGGAAGCGTCATCATGCGTCAGCGCGTCACCGAACTCCCCGCCGGATACAGGCAATACCTGACCATCGACCTGCAGCACGACAAAAAGACCGCCCTCAAGGTCAACCTCTGGGGCGTGGCGATCATGGTGGTTCTCTTTCTCATCGGCGCGCTGATCAAGCCGATCAGCCTGATCCTCGACCGGGATGAAGGCCTGAGCGCCTTCCTGCTGCACTGGGGCGTGGTCATCGTCTCCATGCTGGTCTACCTGGTGATGCACGAGCTGACCCACGCCGCCGCGATGAAGTATTACGGCTCCACGAAGGTGCGCTTCGGCTTCACGGGGATGTATGCCTACGCCGGCAGCGAGGTGGACTATTTCGCCAAGAAGCCCTACCGCGTCATCGCCCTCGCGCCGCTGGTGCTCTGGACGCTGATCCTCACGCCGATCTGCTTCGCCGTGCCGCAGGACTGGTTCTGGCCGATGTGGGTGCTTCTGGTGATGCACGTCTCCGGCTGCATCGGGGACATCTGGGTGACCCTGCGCCTCCTGCGCGAGCCGGAGGGGATTTATGTGAGGGATACGGGTGTGGAGATGACGGTGTTTTCGGGGAAGTGAAGCAGGGTTAAGAAGCCCTCTCAGTCGGCTTCGCCGACAGCTCTCCCAGAGGGAGAGCCGAGATTGAACGCTCGCAGCACCTGAATAGCTGCCAAAACAAGAGCGGCCGCGCGAAGGGGTGCAGGGAGCGCCCGGAAAACGCCATGTTATGGCGTTTTCAGCGGAGAGCGGGCGGCAGCCCCGGACCGATCGCAAAGCCCCTGACCCGCGCCCGCAGGCGCGGAATCTCTGCTCCTGCAGGAAGATTTCGCCGCCTGCGGGCGGCGACCAGAGGCTTTCCGATCGCCTCTGGACTCTTCGGGCAGCCGTTCTTGATAAATCCCTGCTGTTTATAGCACAATAGCATAAATGAGGGTCTGCTGCCAGGCTTGTTCCTTGCCTGGCGGGCAGACCCTCATCCGTCATCGGGCCGTTGGCCCGATGCCACCTTCCCCCGGAGGGGGAAGGCTCTTTTCTTTTACATATTCTTTCTCTTCACCAGCACCACAGCCGCCACGGCGAACACGATGACCGGGAGGGCCACTGTGATGGCGGTGCCCAGGGCCGCGCTGCGCGGCGAGAGCTGAGGCCGCACGGCGACCTTGGGGATGATCTCCAGATCCACCGGCTCCATGTTGAGCAGGTATTCCAGCACCCGCACGATCAGCTCCTGGGCGTCCGTGAGGCTCCAGATGGTGGCGGAGGTCAGCAGGGTGGAGCAGCCGCAGATGAAGGCGCGGCTGACGTAGCCGTCGGTGGTGACCCGGCGGGCCTGCAGGGCCAGGGCGAAGGGCCCCATCTCGTCGCCCTCCTGCTGGGCGAGGGTGGTGGTGTTGTCGGTCACGACGCGCAGGTAGGCCCGCGCGCCGCTGGTGAGCACGGCGCTGGTGCTCAGGTCGCGGTCGCTCTCCTCGGGCATCGCGAAGCCGCGGCTGCCCGCCAAGAGGATGGAGGAGGCTCCGGCCGCCACCAGATCCGCCGTGATCTCGGTGGACTGCATGGTGGGCAGGAGGTAGATGCGGTTCTCGTCGTAGAAGGTGTAGGGCTCCTGATCGCTGCCGACCACCAGGCCGTTCTTGGGCAGGAAGCCGTAGTAGCGCATCAGCGCCTGCCAGTTGGGCATCTCCTCCACGGGGTCTGTGAAGTCGCAGGTCATCAGCAGGCTGCCGCCCTGGCTCAAAAAGTCCTGGATGATGACCAGCTCGTCGTCGCCCAGATCCTTCTGGGGGCTGAGGATCACCAGCAGATCCTCCGGGAACAGCACAACCTCCTGGGAGCGGATGTTGTAGTAATCCACCTCGATGTCGTTGCTCTCCACCAGGGAGACGAAGGCGGCGGTGCTGTCCGCGTCCAGCTCGCCGTGGCCCTGCAGGATCATAGCCCGCGGGATGGACTCCTGGGTCACGTAGCGGATGGCGGAGGTGATGCTGCTCTCGTAGGTCAGGCCGCCCAGGGTGTACATGCCCTGATCCATGTCATAGCTGTAGCTGATGAAGTCCTGAGGCCCCAGCACGCGGAAGCGGGCCGTGTCGTCGCAGGTCACGATCAGGGAGTCGTTGGTGATCACGTCCTCGGAGGAGCTGGTGCGGTAGCGCTCCAGCAGCAGCGGGTTGAGGCCGATGTCGGTCTGCTCCCAGGTGATCATGTCGCTGGCGGCGGCGTAGCGCGCGAGCAGCTCCAGCAGCGGCTGATCCTCCTGGCCCTTGCTGAACAGGGCGTAGATGTGCACGGGGTATTTCAGCTCCGAGATCACCTGCAGGGTGGTCTCGCTCTGGGTGGTCAGCTCGTTGAAGGACATGTCCCTGCGCCAGCCGTTCTTCTTCTCCAGGTGATCCGCCATGGCGCACAGGGTCATCAGGGCCAGGGTGATCACCAGCAGCAGGGCGAGGGAGATGGCGCCGGCCCGCATCTGCGTGCGCTGGACGGGCTTGGCCTTCCTGTGGGCGCTGTTTTGCTGATTGCCGTTCATCCGTCACGCCCCCTTTCCGCGGTAGCGCCGGGCATCCAGGGTGCAGATGGCCGACGCGAGGAAGATGATGATGACCGCCACGTCGTAGAGGATGCTGGCGTAGGAGAGCTGTCCCATGAGGAAGGGCTCGTTGCGGCTGTAGAGGCTGAGGAAGGACAGCGCCCGGCCCAGCTGCGCGGGCACGGCGGAGACCAGCAGGTCCATCATCCACAGCGCGAAGTTCAGCCCGAAGGCGAGGATGGCGGCGGTGACGGGCGCGCGGCACAGGCCGGAGACGAACAGATCCACCGCGATGAAGGCGAAGCCCTGCAGCACAAAGCCCAGGTAGCCGCACAGCAGCTCCCCGGCGAAGACCTGACCGTAGAGCATCACGACCAGCACGTAGACCAGGGTCAGCGCCACGGTGATCAGCGTTAGGGTGATGGCCGCCAGGTACTTGCCCAGCACGACGCCGATGATGGAGACCGGGCTGGTAAAGAGCAGCTGGTCGGTGGCCTTCTGCCGCTCCTCGGCCAGCAGGCGCATGGTCAGCACCGGGCACAGCAGCATCCACAGGTAGCTCATGTTGCCGATGAAGGTGAGCAGGTCGCTGGAGCGCTGGCTCATGATCTGCAGGAAAAAGATGACCGACGAGAGCGTGAGGAACACGCCCATGAACACGTAGCCCACCGGCGTGTAGAAATAGCTCTGCATCTCGCGTTTCCACACCGCGATCATACCGCTGCCGCCTCCTCTCCGCTGGTCACCCGGAGGAAGACGTCCTCCAGACTGTCCCGCTCCTGGGCCAGGTGCAGGATCGGCGCGTCCAGGCCCGCCAGCAGGCGGAACAGCTGCACGCGGGGATCGCCGCGGCCCGCGCCGTCCGCGTCGCAGTCGAGGGTTACCTCGGTCACGTGGGGCAGGGCGGAGGTGTGCTGCCGCACCCGGCGCACGAAGGGCAGTCCCTTCAGCGCGGGCAGGAGCTGGCTCTCATCCATGGCGATGGAGACCCGCAGGTGGGTGCGGCCGTCGGTGTCCGTCAGGTCGGCCAGATCCGCCTCGCGGACTACGCGGCCCCGGTGGAGGATCACCACGCGGTCGCACATCTGCTGGATCTCCGAGAGCATATGCGAGGAGAAGATGATGGTGTGCTCCAGGCTCAGCTGCTGCATCAGCGTGCGGATCTCGCTGACCTGGCGCGGGTCGAGGCCCACGGTGGGCTCGTCCAGCACGAGGGTCTCCGGGCTGCCGCACAGGGCCTGGGCGAAGCCGACGCGCTGGCGGTAGCCCTTGGAGAGGTGGCCGATCACGCGGCCGCGCACCTCCTTCAGCCCGGTCAGGCCGATGATCTCGTCCACGTGGGCCGAGACGGAGGCGCGCTTCACGTCCTTGAGCTCACAGGCGAAGCGCAGGTAGTCCCGCACGGTCATCTCGTCGTAGAGCGGCGGCTTTTCCGGCAGGTAGCCGATCTGCCGCTTGCAGGCGCGGGGATCGCGCAGCATATCGACGCCGCCCACCAGCACCTGGCCGGAGGTCGGCGGAAAATAGCCCGTGAGGACGTTCAGCGCGGTGGATTTGCCCGCGCCGTTGATGCCCAGCAGGCCGATGATATGCTTGTCCGGGGCAGTGAAGGAGACGTCCCGCAGCGCCTCGACTGTGCCGTAGCGCTTGCTGACATCACGTAATTCTATCATCAGCGATAAGCCCCTTTCAGGGAAGAATCAGGGATGGACGCCTGGTTTCTTACCAGGTCAGCCGTTGGCGGCCGCGGGGTTGCCCTGCTCCTGCAGGGGGACGATGGTGAGGGTCTTGCCCATGGCTGCCAGCAGCTTGAGCATCGTGTCCATTTTCGGGTTGGCGTTGCCGCTTTCCAGCCGCGCGATCTGCGGCTGCTTGACGCCGCTGATGGCTTCCAGGTCGCGCTGACTGAGGCCCTGCTCGCGCCGCGCCTGCACCAGCGACGTGATCAGCGCCGCGCGAAGATCGCTCTCGGCAATTTCCTCGGAGGTAAAGTGTTCCATGTCGAACGCCTCATCCCAGATAGGGAATCCGCCCTTGGTTGTGTTCATGTGCCGCCCTCCCGTTCCTTGAAATCAGCCAGTTCACGCTTGGCCTTATCGATCTCCCTCTTGGGGGTCTTCTGAGTCTTCTTGGGAAAACAGTGAAGAAGCACAAACGCGCCGTCGATCCATGCGGCAAAAAGGATTCTGTCCGCGATGGGACGCAGCTCCCAGATCTCCCCGTCCAGATGCTTCAGGTATTTTTCCGGCAGATAGGTGCCATTGAGGGAGAGCGCCTTGACGTATTCACGGATTTTCGTCAGCTTGATGCGGCTGTCCTTGCTTCCGCTTTTCTCCAGTTCCTCGATGTAATCCAGTAATGATGACCGACCGTTGCGATCCACATAGAAGATAATCGGGTGCATGAGCCCTCCTCCATCTATCAAATGATAACGCTAACGTTATCATTTGTCAACTGCAAAGCATGGCCGCGGGCAGAACAGATCGGCACCAGAGGCCGTGCTTTCCCGCGCCTTCATGTCCGTGTTATCTCTTTTTCCTCATCTTCGCCGCGAAGAAGCCCTCGGTCAGGGCGGTGGGCCTGACGCAGATCATGCCCTCCGGTGCGGGCAGGGTGGGCAGGGCCGCGGCCAGGGCCTCCGGGGCGGGCACCAGCTCCATGCCGGCCGCCAGGGCGGTGGCGACAACGTCCTGGTTCTCCTCCGGGAGAATGGAGCAGGTCGCGTAGACCAGGGTACCGCCGGGCCGGAGGAGGGTCATGGCCTTTTTGAGCAGGGCTTTCTGGGCGCGGACGGTCTTGTCCACCCAGGCAGGCGTCATGCGGCGCGGCGGCTCGCCCTCCAGCACGAGGGTGCCGCTGCCGGTGCAGGGGGCGTCCAGCAGGATCTCGTCGAAGCGGAAGAAATCGTCCAGCTGGCGGGCGTCGGTCTGCATCACGCTGACCTGCCGCACGCCCTGGCGCTCGAGGTTGAAGCGCAGCCGCTCCGCCCGGGCCGCGTCGCGCTCGCAGGCCGTCAGGCTCACCTGGCCGCCGGAGAGGGCCGCGATCTGGGTGGTTTTGCCGCCGGGGGCCGCGCACATGTCCAGCACGGAGGAGCCCGGCTTCAGCTCCATCAGCAGGGCTGGGAGCATGGCCGAGAGGGACTGCAGGTAGATGAGGCCCCCGTCGTAGAGCGGGGCGGGCAGGGCCTTCTCCTGCGCGCCGGGCAGAATGAAGGCGTCGCCGTACCACGGGACGCGCTCGGCGGCGATACCGGCCTCCGCCAGGGCGGCGGCGACCTGAGCTGCTGTGGTTTTCAGCGTGTTGGCCCGGAGGGTGGAGGGTTTGCGGACATAGCCCGCGGCGATGTCCTCCGCGACGATGTCGCCGTAGGCAGATATCAGGCGCTGGGCCAGGTAATCCGGGATGCGCTCATCCATGGGTGTGTTCTCCTCATACTCTTTTGCAAACAGGGTTCCGCGCCTGCGGGCGCGGGTCAGGGGCTGGCTTTGCGATCGGTCCGGGGCTGCCGCCCGCTCTCCGCTGAAAACGCCATAACATGGCGTTTTCCGGGCGCTCCGAGCCCCCTCCAACCCTTCGCCCTTCGCCTGTGAGATGCATTTAGTTTGATGTTGACCAGACGACAAAGGCTGCGGCGGTGTCCAGCTCGTGGGTGATGCTGAGGTGCATTTCGCCGCCGGCGGCTTTTGCCAGGGCCGCGCCGGTCAGGCGGATCTGCGGCTGGCCCAGCTCCGTGTGGAATACCTCGATGTCCCGCAGGGAGAAGGCGATGCCGGTGCCCAGCGCCTTGCAGACGGCCTCCTTGGCGGCGAACAGCCCCGCCAGGGTCTGGGCCGCGCCCTGGCCCTTGGAGCAGACGTAGGCGCGCTCGCCCTCGGTGAAATAACGATCGAGGAAGCGCGGATCATCCGCCAGCTTACTCATGCGTTCGATCCCGCACAGATCGACGCCGATGCCCAGGATGCCGCTCATACGTACCCCATCAGTCCGCGCACGGACACGTCCCCGGAATAGACGGTGCGCCTCTCGCCCGTCGCGCTGTCCCGCACCACCAGCGCGCCGCGGCCGTCGATGTCCTCCGCTGTGCCGGTGAAGCTCTGGGCGCCGATGACCTGCACCGCCTGGCCGAGGGTCAGGCTCATGGCCCGGTAGTCCTCCGCGATGGCGGGCCAGCCGCCAGCCTCCAGGCGCTGCATCAGCCGCTCCATGGCCTCCAGGTAGGCGCAGAGGATCTCCCGCCGCTTCGGCAGACGCTGCCCGATGTCCTCCACGCAGGCGGCCTGGGCCTCCAGGCCCGGCGGGATGGAGCCTCGGCGCACGTTCAGCCCGATGCCCACCACCACGTACTCAATGGTGTCCGGGTCGGCGCTCATCTCCAGCAGAATGCCGCAGATCTTTTTGCCGCCGCAGACCAGGTCGTTGGGCCACTTGATGCCCGCGTCCGCGCCGGAGGTTTCCCGCACGGCCTGGGCCATGGCCATGGCCGCCGCCAGGGTGATCAGCGGGGCCTGCTCGGGGGAGAGCTGCGGCCGGAGCAGCAGGCTCTGCCACAGGCCCACGCCGGGCGGTGAGACCCAGGTGCGGCCCAGGCGGCCGCGGCCCGCGGTCTGCTCCTCGCACACGCACAGGCTGCCGGAGGGAGCGCCTTGGGCCGCCATGCGCTTGACCTCGCTGTTGGTGGAATCCACGGACTGCAGGCAGCGCACCTCGCCCCGGCCGAGGGTCTGGGTGCGCAGCCCGCCCTGCCAGAGGGCGCTGTGCAGGCCGTCCCCCGCGATGAGGCGATAGCCCCGCTTTCCGGCGCTCTCGATCTCCCAGCCGTCGGCGCGCAGGGCTTCGATGCGCTTCCACACCGCGGCGCGGGTGATGCCCAGCTCCCGGCTGATGGCTTCGCCGGAGATGTAGTCGCCGGAGGAAAGGATTTCTTCGATGGTGCGCATAGGGGTGCTTCCTTCCTCATATAAAGAAATGGCGGGGAGGTTCCCCGCCGGGGATGTGCGAATGCAGGGATTACATTTCCCGCCTGCCCTCCATGGCCTTGGAGAGGGTCACGTCGTCGGCGTATTCCAGGTCGGCGCCGACGGGGATGCCGTGGGCGATGCGGGTGACGCGGATGCCCAGGGGCTTGATCAGCCGGGCGATGTAGGTCGCCGTCGCCTCGCCCTCGATGTCCGGGTTGGTGGCGAGGATCACCTCGTGCACGTCCCCGGCGCGCAGGCGCTCCATCAGCTCCCGGATGCGGATGTCATCCGGGCCGACGCCGTCCATGGGGGAGAGGGTGCCGTGCAGCACGTGGTACAGCCCGCGGTAATCGTGCATGCGCTCCATGGCGGCCACGTCGCGCGGGTCGCGCACCACGCAGATCTCGCCCGTGTGGCGCTGGGGGTTCGCGCAGACCTCGCACAGCTCGTCCACCGCGTAGTTGCCGCAGCAGGAGCAGTAGCGGATGGCCTTGCGCCCCTGCCACAGGGCGGTGGCCAGGTTGCGCACGTCCTCCAGCGGCATGCTCACGATATGATAGGCCAGGCGCTGGGCGGTCTTCTGGCCGATGCCCGGCAGGCGCGACAGCTCCGTGACCATGCGGGCGATGGGTTCTATCTGCGCCATATCAGAACAGACCGCCCATGCCCATGGAGCCCAGGCCGGGGGCCATCTTTGTCATGGCTTCCTCGCGGGCGGTTTCGCCGGTACGCAGCGCTTCGCCCACGGCGGCCTTCACCAGATCCTCCAGCATTTCCACGTCGTCGGGATCCACGACCTCGGGGTCGATGTGCAGCTCGACCAGCTCACGCTTGCCGTTGACCTTGGCGGTCACCTTGCCGCCGCCCGCGCTGGCTTCGTACTCCATCGCGTCCAGCTTTTCCTGGGCCTCTGCCATCTGCTGCTGCATTTTTTGGGCCTGGCGCATGAGCTGCTGCATGTTGGCGCCGCCGCCGAAACCGCCGAAATTCTGTCTTGCCATAGGGAACTCTCGCTTTCTCCCCGATAGGGGTTGTATGATGGATAATAGCATCTATCGTGTTCTTATACAGAGGGGCGCGGGCAAGGGGCTTTGCGATCGGTCCGGGGCTGCCGCCCGCTCTCCGCTGAAAACTCCATAACATGGAGTTTTCCGGGCGCTCCGAGCCCCTTGGAACCCTTCGCCGCTCGCCCTAACAGATCTTTGGGCAGCAGAAGAGATTTTAGTCGGCCGGTTCCTCCAGGCTGGTGCTCAGGTAGAGACCGCCGCTGACGGAGGTGATGCTCACCGGCGGGGCTTCGTCCACGATGGACACGCCGCTGGTGCGCAGAGGGCCTGTGACCGAGCGGAAGCCGACGTGGGCCTTCCTCATCGGCACGCTGATGCGGACGTCGCCGGAGACAGCGTTGCCCTCGATCCGCTCAAAGGGTTCGGTCAGCTCCAGGTGGATGGCGCCGCTGACGCTGTTGAGGCGCACCTCCTTGGCCTGCGAGGCCTCCAGGCGCACACCTCCGGAGATGGTGCGCAGGTTCAGCTTTGCTGTGCGCACGCCGCTGGCGCTGATCTGCCCGGTGACCGTGCTCATCTTGACGGAGATGCCGCGCAGGCTGGTGGCGCGGATGTCGCCGGAGATGGTCTCCAGCGCCAGATCGCTGCCGTCCAGGCCCCGGGCCTTCAGCGGGCCGCTGACCGTCTCGGCCTCCACGGCGCCCTTCCAGTCCTTCGGCACGCGGATGGTCACCTGCATCCACCGCACGGTGGTCAGCTTCGGGGTGAAGCTGCGGGCCGGCTGCTCCACTACCAGCTTGCCGTCCTCCACGGCCGCCTTGAGATCCTCCACATGGTCGTCGTCACCCGCGACGAGGACCTGCAGGTTGTCCACATCGTCCACCACGACCTCGAGGGTCGCCCAAACCGTACGCGCCGCCAGGGTGTGGATGTCCATGGCGTTGAAGGTTTCATTGCGATTCATGACCTGCACCTCCAACGGGCATTTTACCATATTTTGCGGCGGGTGAAAAGTCCCCTGCCGCAAAAAACAGCGGGCGGTGAAGCCGTGCGGGAGTGAGCGAAACGCGTGTGTTGACACGGGGCGCGGGCGGTGATACCATCAGGGCGGAAAACCAGAATGCAAAGGTTGGGTGAGACCATCGACATGCTGAAAACGGACACTGCTCTGCCCCGCTGCCTGATCGTGGGCGCGGCGGATCTCGGGGACGCGGCCCGTGCGCGCGCCCTGTTGCGGCCGGACGACTTCGCCGTCTACTGCGACGGCGGACTGCGGCACATGGAGGCCCTCGGCCGCCGGCCCGATCTGATCGTCGGGGACTTCGACTCCCACGAAAACCCGCACATGGACGTGGAGACCATCGTCCTGCCCCACGTGAAGGATGACACCGACACGGTCTTCGCCGCGAAGGAGGCCCTGCGGCGCGGCTTCCGCGACTTTCTGCTGCTGGGCTGCGTGGGCGGTCGGATCGACCACACCCTCGGCAACCTGGCTCTGCTGCAGCAGCTGGACAGCGCCGGAGCATCGGCCCTGATGGCCGACGGCCTGACGGAACTGGAGATCGTCTCCCCGCGCCACGCTGCTAGGGTATCGGATCGCTATCCCTACTTCTCCCTGCTGAGCGTGGACGGCGTCGCGCGGGGCATCACGGTCACCGGCGCGAAGTTTCCGCTGCGGGACGCATCCCTCGCCCCGGAGAGCGCCCTCGGCGTGAGCAACGAGCCGCTGCCGGGCCACACCGCGGAGATCTCCCTGCGGGAAGGCCGGCTGCTGCTGGTGCGGGTGCTGGGGTAGGGGGATGGGCGGGCTTTGCTGCCGGCCGTGCCCATCGGACAGGGAAGCGCCCGATGGTTTTCAGCCTGTTATTTTTGCATGTGTGTCATCCCAAAGACCGTGCAAATGTGGTATACTGTTTGTATAGCGGGACACAACGACACGCTGCGGCGGAAGGCAAGGTGAAGCCTGTGTATACGCTGGATCAAGTCAAGCCCATGGTGGCTGAGATGAGCGCCCGCATGGCGCAGTTATTCCCGGAAGGCATTTCCGATGTCGTCCTGTACGGTTCCTATGCCCGCAACGAGGCGGAGGACGGCTCGGACGTGGATATCATGTATCTTGTGGACGCGCCCCGTAGCGTCATCGCCCAGCGCAGCTGGCAGGTCGGCAGCGCGGCGGCGGATCTGCTGCTCGAATATGGCGTTGTTCTCTCGCCCGTGGTGGAAAACCGCGATTATTTCCGGGCGCACGCGCGCACGCTGCCCTTCTTCCAAAACGTACAGCGGGAAGGAGTGAGGCTTCGTGATTGAGGAAGGCGTGCGGGATCTGTCCCTGTACCGCCTGGCCAAGGCGAAGGAGATGCTGACTGCGGCCAAGCGGGATCTTCGGGAGTGCGATTACGCATCCGCAAACAACCGCGCCTATTACTGCGTCTTTCACGCGATGCGCGCGGTGCTTGCCCTGCGGCAGGAGGACTATAAGAAGCACTCCGCCGTCATCGCCCGCTTTTCGATGCTGTATCTGAAAACGGACATCCTTCCCCGAACCTATGGCTCGCTGATTGCGAATGCTTCGCTCATACGCAATCGAAGCGATTATGAGGATTTCTATATCTGCTCGGTGGAGGATACCTGTCGGCTGGTGGACGGGGCGGAACACTTTCTCGGCGATGTGGAGGCTTATGTTCAGCAGCAGCTGGCATCTGTGACCTGATTCCCCTCCTTGCACAGGCTGCTTGGGGCAGGCTGACGGGAAACCCATATCCCAATTTGATGGAGGCATTCCGGAGATGAAACTGAAAAGAATTGCCAGGCTGGCGGTGGTGGCGGGCCTGCTGGCTGTGATGCTGTGTATGGCCGTCAGCGCCCTTGCGACCACCTATGTGGGCCAGGATCCGCCCGCGTCCTGGGCGGAGAAGGACGTGCTGAAGCTGACGGCCATCCCGATCCCCTACAACGACGCGGCCCTGCTGGAGGTCGGCGGCAAGTCCATGCTGATCGACGGCGGCTTCTGCGGGCGCTGCTACGACCTGCGGGACGAGCTGACCCGCCTGGGCCATCCCGGCCACGTGGACGTGCTGTTCAACACCCATCCCCACGAAGACCACATCGGCGCGGTGGCCTATATGCTGCGCTACGGCTGGCTGACGGCGGATGAGTTCATCTCCTGCTTCTCGAAAAACTACTCCGGCGAGGACAACTGGCAGCAGGATACCGTGCACTACCTGGGCATGGCCGGCGTGCCCTATGTGCAGCTGGAGAACGGCGAGACCCGGGACTTCGGCGGCGCGAAGCTGGAGTTCTTCTGGTATCCCCAGGCGAAGGACGCCAACGCCCGCAGCTGCCAGCTGAAGATCACCTTCGGCGAGCGCTCCGTGCTGATGATGGCCGACGCTACCCGCATCGCCCAGGAGTATTACTACAAAAACACGGACGCCGCCCTGCTCAAGGCGGACATCCTGAAGTACCCGCACCACGCCTACAACTTCATGCTCAACGAGCTGCTGGAGAAGATCGATCCGGACTACGTCTACATCACCAACAAGAAGGACAAGACCCCGGACACCAACAAGCAGCTGAAGCGGCGGAAGATCCCCTTCAACCACACCACCATCGGGCCGATCACCATGGTGACCGACGGCACCGACTGGTACATCCACCAGACCAAGGGCGCGCTGTGGTGAGCGCGTGTTTCCCGCCGAAGCCCGGGCGCCATGCCCGGGTTTTTCTGTGCCCGCGGGCCCGCCGTTCCGGGCGGAGGATGGCCAGATGGCACACATTTGCCTGAAGAATGGGTGAAATGCTTGCCATATTCGCCGCTTGTGTGCTATACTGCGCCGAACATCGGGGAAACCCGGTGGGGCCGGAACGCCCGGCGCGTTCCGGAGAAAGGCGATCATGAGAAACGGTGTGATGCTCCAGGGCTTCCAGTGGGAGCTTCCCGCGGATGGACGGCACTGGAGCTTACTAAAAAAACAAGCCCGGCAGTTTGCGCGCATGGGGATCACCTCCCTGTGGCTTCCCCCGGCGACCAAGGGCTCCGGCGGCGCAAACGACGTGGGCTATGGGGTTTATGATCTGTATGACCTGGGCGAGTTCGACCAGAAGGGCAGCGTCCGCACCAAGTACGGCACGGCGGCGGAATACCGGGCCTGCGTGAAGGCCCTGCGCGCGGCGGGCATCCAGACGCTGGCGGACGCGGTGCTCAACCACCGCCTCGGCGCGGACGGCACCGAGCGCGTCCGGGCTGTGCCGGTGAATCCGGACAACCGCCTGGACATCGGCCAGGAGCCTGTGGAGGCGGAGGTCTACACGCGCTTCGGCTTTCCGGGGCGCGGCAAGCGCTACTCAGGCTTTGAGTGGAACGCCTCCTGCTTCACCGCGGTGGACTGGAACGGCCTCGACCCGCGCCGCTGCCTCTGGCTGCTGGAGGGCAAACAGTGGGCGACGGACGTGGACGGCGAGCACGGCAACTACGACTACCTGATGGGCGCGGACGTGGACGTGAACGACCCGCGGGTGAAGCGCGAACTGAACCGCTGGGGCCGCTGGTACCTGCTGCACACGCGGGTGGACGGCTTCCGGCTGGACGCGGTGAAGCACATCAGCGCCGCCTTCTACAGGGACTGGCTCAAGGCCCTGCGCCGCGCCTCCCGCCGCGAGGTCTATGCCGTGGGCGAGTACTGGCAGCCCGACGTCGAAGCCCTGCTGCGCTACCTCGACCAGGTGGATCACGGCATGGATCTGTTCGACGTGCCGCTGCACTTCCACCTGCGGGAGGCCTCGGCCTCCGGCGGCGCCTACGACATGCGCCAGCTGATGCAGGCCACGCTTACCCAGCGCGCGCCCATGTGCGCCGTCACCTTTGTGGACAACCACGACACCCAGCCCGGCCAGTCGCTGGAGAGCTGGGTGGACGGCTGGTTCAAGGCCGCGGCCTATGGCATCATCCTGCTGCAGAAGGAGGGCTATCCCTGCGTCTTCTGGGGCGATCTGTTCGGCATTCCGTCGCGGGGCATCGGCGCCGTGAGCGAGCTGCCGGAGCTGATGCGCATCCGCCGCTGGTGCGCCTGGGGCGAGCAGACCCCGGCGGTGGAGGACAGCCACCTCTTCGGTTTTGTGCGCGGCGGCACTTCGGCGGTGCCGGGCAGCGGCCTGGTGTTCCTGTGCACCAACGCCCGGGGCGGCGTCTGCCACGTGGAGGTCGGCCAGGACTTTGCCGGCCAGACCTTCCGCTGCGCCGTCGGCGGGCAGGCCAGCGTGCGGATCGGCGAGGATGGCTGGGCGGATTTCGCCGTGGCGGACGGCGGCTGCAGCGTCTATGTGCCGCAGGAGACCCTGCGGGTGCACCTCTGGCGCGCGTGGACGACGGCCAGGAAGCGCCTGGCCGGCGCGGTGCATGGGGTCAGGGTGAAGGTCCTCGGGTGAGGGAGCGGCTGCTGACCAGCCATCAAACAGACTCCTCCCGCTTCACCCACGGGGTCTTCAAAAACGTAGGCTCATGCCCGAGCTGGGGCAGCACCTGCGCCCAGAAATCCTCCTGGTGGAAGATCACCGTCGCGGTGTTGTCGCACGGGTGAAACGCGATGCGGCCCTCCGCCCTCACATCCTCGTCAATCACCAGGCGGATGGTCTTCTCCGGGTCGAACCAGAGCGCGAAGGGGCTGAGGCTCCCGCTCTCCAGCCCGAGCAGCCGCGGCAGATCCTCCGCCGGGGCAAAGCTCAGGCGGCTGACGCCCAGGGCCTTGCTGACATCCGCCGTGCGGAAGGGCTTTTCGGGCGGCGTCACGTAGAGGTAATAGTCCGTCTTGGTGCGGTTGCACAGCAGGATGTTTTTGCAGAACGCGACGTCCGGCGCGGCGTAGGGCAGGGCCAGGCAGTCCGCCATGGTGTGCGCCGCCGCGTGCTCGTAGTGTTCAAAGGTCACGCCGAGGGTGGAGAGGCGCGAGAGCACCTCCTGTTTGTGGGACATAAGATCAACCTCCGATTATCAAGCGAAAAAGGGAAGCCGGGCGGGCTTCCCTTTTGGCGTTATTCCAGCACCGCGCTGACGGTGAAAACCTCCTCGCCGCTGACGGCCGCGGCCTCGCCAAAGGCGTCGACGCCGTCCTGCATGTAGCGGCGGATGCGCACGGAGTGGCTGCCCACCGCCTCGATCTCGCACAGACCGGTCTGCAGCACCGGCGAGGCGCGGCGATGATTCAGCTTCGCGCGGACGTAGCTCTGCAGCGCTTTGTCCTCCTTCCCCCAGGGGAAGGGCCGGCGGCAGTAGGGGTCGGGCGTGCCGGTCAGGCCCGCCTCATCGCCGTAGTAGATCATCGGGCAGCCGGGCAGGGCGCACAGCAGGTCGAGGGCGGCCTTGTAGCGCTTCACGGCCAGGTCATACTCGCTGTGGCTGAGGCGCACCTTGGCGGCCTCGGCCTTGGGCATATCCTTGCACTCCTTGCCGCACAGCACGTTGAGGGCGCGGGCGCGGTCGTGGCTGCCGAGCATGTTCATCAGCGAATAGAGGAAGGGCACCGGGTAGACCTCCGCCTGGTGGTACACCGCGCGCACAAAAGCGTCCGCCTTCATCTCGCCGGAGACGAAGGCCAGCACGGCCTCCCGCAGGGGGTAGTTCATCACGCTGTCCAGGGTGTCGCCGGTGCAGTAGCAGCGCAGCTCATCGTAGGCGATCTTGTTGCTCGCGTCCTCCCACACCTCGCCCAGCACCACGGAATCCGGCTTTTCCGCCTTGGCGGAGCGGCGCAGCTCCCGCAGGAAATCCATCGTCAGCTCGTCCGCCACGTCCAGCCGCCAGGCCGAGGCGCCGGCCCGCAGCCAGCGCGGCACGATGCCGTTCTTGGGGTCGAACATGAACTTGCGGTAGGTCGGCTCGTCCTTGCGCAGCTCGGGCATGCACTTCACGCCCCACCAGCAGCGGTACTTGTCCGGCCAGTGCTCGAAGGTGTACCACTTGTAATAGCGGCTGCGGCGGCTCTGGGCCGCGCCCAGGGACGAATAGTGCCCGAAGGCGTTGAAGTAGATGCTGTCGTCGCCCGTGTGGCTGAACACGCCGTCCAGCATCACATGGATGCCCATGGCCCGGGCCTCCTCGAACAGGGCCTTCAGCTCCTCCTCGGTGCCCAGCAGGGCGTCCACCTTGGTGTAGTCGCCCGTGTCGTAGCGATGGTTGGAGAAGGCCTCGAAGACCGGGTTCAGGTAGAGCACGTCCGTGCCCAGGTCCTTCAGGTAGGGCAGCTTTTCGCGGATGCCGTTCAGGTTGCCGCCCCAGCACTCCCGGCTGCCGTTGACCTTGGGGTCGTTGGGGAAGAAATCCTCGTCCCAGCTCTCGTGCATCGGCCGGTCCGTGCGCGGATCCACCGAGGCGGTCTCGGCCTTGCAGAAGCGGTCCGGGAAAATCTGATAGATGTTCGCCCCGTGCATCCACGCAGGCGTGGTGAAGGCCGGGTCATAGATGGTCAGCTGGAAGGAGTGCAGATCGTGATTGTACAGATGTCCCTCGCCGCCCAGACCGTCCTCCGGCGCGCCGTAGCGCAGGATCTGCCCGCCCGCCTGGTAGATGATGAAATCGTACCAGTACAGGCCGGGCGTCTTGGGCATCTCCACCTGCACATGCCAGAAGCCGTGCCCGGCGCGCTCCATCGGGAAGCCGCGCTCTTCGCCCATCCAGGTGCGGAGCACGACCTCCTCCGCGGCGTCCGCGCGGAAGCGGAAGATGACGTTCTCGCCCGCCTTCGCAGGGCCTTCGGGTTCGCGGTAGAGGTGATCATGGGAATTGTGCAGATACATGGGCGCGACATCCTTTCGGGGGAATGGCAGGAAAATCGGCATGAGGCGTCTGTGCCCCATGCCGATGCTACAGAGCTATTTTCGGAGGCCGTGAGGCTTACTGCTTCAGGGCATCCAGATGCCAGATCAGATCATTGTACTCCCGGATGGTGCGGTCGGAGGAGAAGATGCCGCTCATGGCGGTGTTCACCACGGCCATCTTCAGCCACTTGTCGCGGTTCTGGTAATCGTTGCTGAGACGGCGCTGGGCCATCGAGTAGGAGCCGTAATCCTTGAGCACGAAGTAGGGATCGGCCATGCTGCCGTTCTCGCCCAGCAGCAGGCTGTGGTACAGATCCTGCAGCACGGAGGCGTTGTTCGGGAACAGGGTGCCGTCGATCATCTGCGTCATGGCCTGGCGGAGCTCCGCGTTGGTCTCGAAGATGCTCATCGGGTTGTAGGTGTGCTCGCGGTACATGTCGCGCACGGTGTCGGCGCGCATGCCGAAGATGTAGATGTTCTCCTCGCCCACCTGCTGGCAGATCTCCACGTTCGCGCCGTCCATGGTGCCGATGGTCACCGCGCCGTTCATCATGAACTTCATGTTGCCGGTGCCGCTGGCCTCCTTGGAGGCGGTGGACAGCTGCTCGGAGACCTCGGCCGCGGGGATCAGCACCTCGGCGGAGGACACGTCGTAGTTCTCCAGGAACACGACCTGCAGCATCTTGCTGGCGCGGGGATGGCTGGCCACCAGGGCCGCGATGGCGTTGATGAAGCGGATGGTCTGCTTCGCGCGGTAGTAGCCGGGGGACGCCTTCGCGCCGAAGATAAACACGCGGGGCTGCATGGTGAAGCCGGGATCGGCCACGATGCGGTTGTAGAGCACCAGGATGTGCAGGGCGTTGAGCATCTGCCGCTTGTACTCATGCATGCGCTTGGACTGCACGTCGATCATGAAGGTAGGATCGATCACCGCGCCCTGGCGGTCCTTGAGGAAGCGGGCCAGGCGCTCTTTGTTCGCCTTCTTCACCTGATCGAACTTCTCGCGGAAGGCCGCGTCGTCGGCGAAGGGGCGCAGGTCGCTGAGCAGCTCGGGCTGGCGGATCCAGTCGGTGCCGATGCTCTCGCAGATCAGGTTGGTCAGGCCGGGGTTGCAGCTCATCAGCCAGCGGCGATGGGTGATGCCGTTGGTGATGGCGCTGAACTTCTCAGGCATCACCTGGTTGTAATCGTGGAAGGTATCCTCGCGCAGGATGTCGCCGTGCAGCTGGCTCACGCCGTTGACGGAGTGGGTCATCGCCACGCAGAGGTTGGCCATGTGCACCTGGCCGTAGGAGATGATGGCCATGTGGCCGATGCGGTCCCACTCGCCGGGGAACTCGTTCCACAGGCGGGCGCAGAGGCGGCGGTTCATCTCCTCCAGGATCTGGTAGATGCGGGGCAGCTGCTGCTTCACCATCGCCTCGGGCCACTTCTCCAGGGCCTCGGCCATGATGGTGTGGTTGGTGTAGGCCGTGGTGCGCTGCACCAGGGCGGCGGCCTCGTCCCAGCCCAGGCCTTCCTCGTCCATGAGGATGCGCATCAGCTCGGGGATGGCCATGCCGGGATGGGTGTCGTTGATGTGGATGGCCACCTTGTCCGGCAGCAGGGCGAAGTTGTTGCCGTGCAGCTTCTTGAAGTCCTTGATGATATACTGCAGGGTGGCGGAGACGAAGAAGTAGTGCTGCTTGAGGCGCAGCATCTTGCCCTCGTAGTGGTTATCCTCGGGGTAGAGCACCTTGGAGATGACCTCGGCCAGCTCGATCTCCTCGGAGGCCTGGGCATAGCGGCCCTGGCCGAAGGAGTACAGGTCGATGCGCTTGGGGCTGCGGGCGCTCCACATGCGCAGGCTGTTGACGGTGGCGGTGTCATAGCCGACGATGGGCATGTCGTAGGGCACGGCCTCCACGGTCTGGTAGTCCTTGAGGACGAAGCGCTGTCTGCCCTGGGCATCCTCCTCGACCTCCACGTGGCCGCCGAAGTGCACCTCGCAGGTGTCCTCCATCACGGGCATTTCCCACACGTTGCCGTTGTCCAGCCAGCTGTCGGGCAGCTCCACCTGCTGGCCGTCCACGATCTTCTGGCGGAACAGGCCGTACTCATAGCGGATGGTGCAGCCCATGGCGGGCAGGTCCAGGCTGGCCAGGGAGTCCATGAAGCACGCGGCCAGACGGCCCAGGCCGCCGTTGCCCAGGGCGGGTTCCGGCTCTTCCTTCAGCACGTCCTCCAGGTTGATGCCCAGCTCGCTGAGGGCCTGGCGGTAGACGTCGGTGGAGACCAGGTTGAGCATGTTGCAGTACATGCTGCGGCCGGTCAGGAATTCGACGGAGAGATAATACAGGCGCTTGGACTTGCTGGCCTTGCGCTCGTTGCGGGCAATCGTGTATTTCTGCATGATCTGGTCGCGGACGGTGGACGCCACGGCTTTATAGATCTGCTGCGGGGTCGCCTCCTCCACGGAGCGGCCGTTGTAACGCTGCAGCTTGCCGATAATCGCTTCTTTGATCGAATCCTTGTCAAAACGCGTGGTGGGCATGAGGTTCCTCCATTCTGCCGTGTCGCGCGCCGCCACTTCGGACGCTGAAAAGGCGCGCAGACACTCGCAAGTTGTGATTATAATGCATTTTTACGCGCTTGACAAGCATTTTTCATGGGTTTAGGCGGATTTTCAGGCGCAAATTCGCGCCTGCCGAGGCATGCGGGAGAATCTGGCGGGTTTTGTTCACGGTGAGACCATCTGGATGGTTACATATGTAAGAAGGGGGGCGTTTATGGAAGTCGCGCATCAGATCCTGACACGCCTTTGTATGCTGCCATATCATGGAAGCTGCCGTAAAAACATGCGGCCCGAAGAGTCCAGAGGCGATCGGAAAGCCTCTGGTCGCCGCCCGCAGGCGGCGAAATCCCCCTGCACAGGCGGTTCCGCGCCTGCGGGCGCGGGTCAGGGGCTTTGCGGTCGCCCCTGACAACCCTTCGCGCGGCCACTCTTGTTTTGGCAGCTATAATAAGGAATCTGGAGTGGTAAATCTTGCCTCTCCCTCTGGGAGAGGTGGCAGCGCAAAGCGCTGACGGAGAGGGCCTTAGCTGCTCTGAAGAATGAGGCAGGAACCCTCATCCGTCAGCCCGATGGGCTGACACCTTCCCCCAGAGGGGGAAGGCAAATCACGTTGCGAGCCGACGTGCAAAGGGGTGCAGGAGCATTTCGCCCCCTGCTTTGAAAAAAAACCTTGACGCGCAAGCGCTGTCAATGGTATAATGCATCGTTCGATCATAACGAAGATTTCCGATTGATCCATCACAGGAGGGATTATCCATGTCCGGTCATTCCAAGTGGCATAACATTCAGGCTAAAAAGGGCAAGGCGGACGCGGCCCGCGGCGCGATCTTCACCAAGATCGGCCGTGAGATCGCCATCGCCGTGCGCGAGGGCGGCGCGAACCCCGATTCCAACGGCAAGCTGCGCGATGTCATCGCCAAGGCGAAGGCCAACAATATGCCCAACGATAACATCCAGCGCTCCATCAAGAAGGCCAGCGGCGAGCTGAGCAACGTGGTGTACGAGCAGATCACCTACGAGGGCTATGCCCCCGGCGGCGTGGCCGTGATCGTCGAGACCATCACGGACAACCGCAACCGCACCGCCAGCGACGTGCGCCACTGCTTCGCCAAGTACGACGGCAACATGGGCACCACCGGCTCCGTCAGCTTCATGTTTGACGAGAAGGGCGTGCTGGTCGTCGAGCGCGCGCCCGGCATGGACGAGGACGAGCTGATGATGCAGGCCCTCGACGCCGGCGCGGAGGATATGAAGGCGCTGGACGACGTGTTCGAGATCTACACCTCGCCCGCCGATTTCCACAACGTGCGCGAAGCCCTGGAGCAGCAGGGCCTGACCTTCCTCTCCGCCGAGGTGCAGAAGATCCCCCAGAACCTGGTGACGATCTCCGACCCCGAGACCCTGGAGAAGGTGCAGAAGATGCTCGACCTCCTCGACGAGAGCGACGACGTGCAGAATGTGTTCCACAACGCCGACCTGCCGGACGAGGAGGAGGACGAGTAAGTCTTCCCCAGCGGCAGGACGCCGGTTGCAAAGCCATCCCGAAAGCGCGGGATGGCTTTTCGTTTCGCCCTTTTTGCCGGGAAAACGGGGCCGGGGAGTTTTTTCCCGGAAAGGCAATTGACAGATGTTCCCCAATCCCATAGAATGGAACCAGAGACCCGCCGCAGCTTTGTCCGGGCAATGGGCCAAAGCCGCGCCGGGTTGAACTGAGCGCGGCGTTTTTGGGATCATTCATAGAAGGCCAGCAGGCAGGAATGGAGGTGTGCCGGATGAAAAGGCTGTGGATGGCGCTGGTGTGCGCTTTACTGCTCGCGGTGCTGTTGACGGCGCCGGCGCTGGCGGTTCATGACGCAACAGAAAACAGAAGGTACGAAGACTTTAACGACCCGCCCACCTACACCGTCACCTTGTCTGCCAACCCTTCCGCAGGCGGCGCCGTCGGTGGAGGGGGCAGCTATTCTGACGGAAACCAGGTCACGATCACCGCGACCGCCTTTACGGGTTATCGGTTTGATCACTGGAAGCGCGATGACGGCACGACCCTGCAGGATGCCGCCTTCTCCTTTGCCATCCATGAAAACCGCAGCTATGAGGCCGTCTTCGTCGAGAATACCGTCATTTACACCGTCACCCTCGACCCCGGCTTGGGCACGGGCGAGCCCATCACCTTCAGCACCAAGAACGGCATTTCCACGGAGAGCTGTCAAACAGTGGGCAACTGCCAGTTCTACTATGAGGATGACGGGTCGCTGGCCTTCCGGCTGAAAGACGAATATTGCCCTGGTACCTTCGCCAGGCCAACCGCTTTTTACGCATTCGATGGCTGGGAGGGGAACGTACAATATAACAAGCTGACCGCAGAGCAAACCACCTTTACCGCTAAGTGGCTGCTCGATTGGGATGCGGGTCCTGACGCCAGCCACAAGCTGTCTTTCCAGCCGGTCACGCTTCAGGGGCCGGGATATACGCCGTTTACTATCATGGCGGAAACGCTGGTTCTCGGCAAGTATGTTCAAGAGAATGGCAATTATGCTGTGGCCGAGCAGCTTGGGGTGAATCTTTTCCTTGGCGAACTAAGCGACGGAAATGGCAACAGCCTTTCATGTATTCCCTGTCACGCAGATCAAACATATGACCCAGAATGGCCGACTATGGAAACAATCACGTCACAGGGGCAGAAGCTCGACCTGTTTATTTACCTGGATCCCGAAAGTTTTGAAGCAGCTATACCTGGAACCTATACAGGAGCATTGGGAATCAATGTAAGCTGGAAAGCAGGTGGTATTGGGTTCAATGCAGATTATACAATCCCTTTGACACTGGTGGTGCCGGAGCACCCTCACATCATCAAAACCGACGGCGCAGCGCTGGCTTACTACTACGACGATAGCTTTGAGAAGGTGTTCCCCACCGAGGCGGAGGAGGGGACGGAGCTGTCCCTGTGGCTCCGGGAGGATGCCGAGCCGGAAGAAGGGAACTACTTCACCGGCGAATTCACCGTGAACGGGGTGAGCCTGGGCCGCAAGACCAGCGTGGACGGGCTGATCTCCTGGCCCGTGACCGGCTTCACCATGCCCCGCGAGGATGTGACCATCGGCGCGGTGCAGGCGGCGCGGGAAGCCATGGCGCTCTCCTTCGCGCCGAACCAAACCCTGGCGCTGCCCAGAGACGCCTGGATGCAGATCCAGTTTATGGAGGGAGAGCCGCCCCTGATCTGGTATGACGAAGCCACCGCTACGCAAGCCCTGGACGTGAACCGCGACCGCAAGCCTGACCTGCTCATCGCCTTTGACGACGAAGCCTATTGCGTGAACCTGACCAGGCTTCCCGCCTGCGCCGCCTTTGGTGAATTTGCCTTCGCCTTTTCCGGCCCCAAAGATCGGTACGGCACGGTTGCCTTCGTGATCCCCAAGCCCACCTTCGGCCCGGCAGCCTTCACCCTGCCCGCGAACCTCGCCACCATCGGGGAGAGCGCCTTCGAGGGCATGACTGCCATGACCGTGGTGGACGCGGGCCATGTGACCGCCATCGGCGCGAATGCCTTCCGGGGCTGCACGGCGCTGACGCAGCTCCTCCTGCCCGCCGCCTGCAAGATCGACGTCACCGCCTTCACCGGCTGCGACACGGTGTTCATCTTCGCCCCCGCCGGCGGCACGACCGAAGCCAGCTGCGCCGCCATCGCCAACGTTGTATTCGTCCCTGCTGATTAAACCATGACACCAGACAAAAAGGGCTGTTCCCGTCATTGGGAACGGCCCTTTCAAGCACCTGCGAGGCCCTCTCAGTCTCGCTTCGCTCGACAGCTCTCCCAGAGGGAGAGCCAAGTTATCAAGACGGCGCTGCGAAGGGTTGCAAGGACCGATCGCAAAGCCCCCGGGTCGGCCCGCAGGCCGAAACCCCTGCAAAAACAGAAGAAACCTTACGCAAACATCGGAGTCGACAGATACTTGTCGCCGCCATCCGGCAACAAGGCGACAATCGTCTTGCCCACATTCTCCGGCCGCTTCGCCAGCTGCATCGCCGCCCACACCGCCGCGGCGGAGGTGATGCCCACCAGCACACCCTCCGTGCGGCCGATCATCCGCCCGGTGGCGTAGGCGTCCTCGTTCGTCACCCGAATCACCTCGTCGTAGACACCGGTGTTCAGCGCCTTGGGCACAAAGCCCGCGCCGATGCCCTGCAGGCCGTGGGGGCCGGGTTTGCCGCCGGAGAGCACGGGGCTCGCGTCCGGCTCCACCGCCACCACCTTCACGCCGGGGATGTGCGCCTTCAGGTACTCGCCCGTGCCTGTGATGGTGCCGCCGGTGCCGACGCCCGCCACGAAGATGTCCACCCGGCCGTCCGTGTCGGCCTCGATCTCGGGGCCGGTGGCCGCGCGGTGGGCGGCGGGGTTCGCGGGATTCTCAAACTGCATCGGGATGAAGCTGCCGGGGATCTCCGCGGCCAGCTCCTCCGCCTTGGCGATGGCGCCCTTCATGCCCTTCGCGCCCTCGGTCAGCACCAGCTCTGCCCCGTAGGCGCGGATGATGCGGCGGCGCTCCTCGCTCATGCTGTCCGGCATCACGATGATGACCCGGTAGCCCTTCACGGTGCCCACCATCGCCAGGCCGATGCCCGTGTTGCCGGAGGTCGGCTCAATGATGACCGAGCCGGGCTTCAGCGCGCCCCGGGCCTCCGCGTCCTCGATCATGGCCTTGGCCACGCGGTCCTTCACGCTGCCGGCGGGGTTGAAATACTCCAGCTTGGCCAGGATCGTCGCCTGCAGGCCCTCCGCCTCCTGGATGTGCTTCAGCTCCAGCAGCGGCGTGCGGCCGATCAGCTCCTCCGCGCTTTGATAAATCTTCGCCATCAGAAAGCCTCCTTGTCATCTCATCTGCACAGGCGGTCTCGCCGCCCGTTTGCGCTATTGTAGATTTTGCCGCCCCGCTTGTCAAGACAAAAACAAGCCTGTTTTGCCGCGGGCGAGGCAGGAAAATCCGATAACTGGAAGAAGCTTTTACCTATAACGTGCCTGCGCCGGCGCGCATCCGCAGAGGAGAGAAACCGCCATGATCGCCTTCCTGACCAGCAGCCCCGTCATTCCCGGCACGGACGACCTGAACCCCGCCAACGGCTTCATCGATGCCATCCGCGGCTGCCTGCCCGATCCCGTCCGCGCCCTCTTCGTGGCCTCCGATCCGGCCAGCCCGGACAAGATGGACCTTTTCGGCGGCTCCATGAAGCACATCTTCGAGCGCAGCGGGTTCCGCTTCGCGGCCTTCCGCACCCTGGACGACCGGAACCGGGCCGAGGCCGAGGCGCTGATCGCCGCGTCCGATTTCATCATCCTGGCGGGCGGCCACGTGCCGACCCAGAACCGCTTCTTCCGGGAGATCGGCCTGCGCGAGATGCTGCGGGGCTATCCCGGCGTGCTGATGGGCATCAGCGCGGGCAGCATGAATGCCGCCGAGACGGTCTACGTGCAGCCCGAGGAGCCGGGCGAGGCGGTGGACCCGGACTTTGTGCGGTTTGCGCCGGGCCTGGGGCTCACGCGGGCGATGATCCTCCCGCACTATCAGATGGTGAAGGACAATGTGCTGGACGGCCTGCGGCTGTTTGAGGACATCACCTTCGGCGACAGCCACGGCCACTGCTTCACGGTGATGGTGGACGGCACCTACCTGCTCGTCCGGGAGGATGGCAGCCAGGAGCTGCGCGGGGAAGCCTACAGCGTCCAAGATGGGGTGATGGTGCCCTTGTGTGCTGAGGGGGAGTGCATCAGCCTCGAAGAGGCTGTTGTCTGATTGTCAGCAGCAGAGAGATTTCGCCGCCTGCGGGCGGCGACCAAAGGGCTTTCCGGTCGCCCTTTGGAAACCTTCGGGCCGCATCTTTGAAAGGGTAAAATATATATGGCGGCGAGCGAAGGGGCGAAGGGGTGCAGGGGGCGATCGCAAAGCCCCCTGCCCGCGCCTGCAGGCGCGGAACTCTCTGCAAACAAAAAAAGAATTTATTTGATCTGTAAGGAGAGATCTTATGCTTGTCCAAGGACAGACGCACTGCCCCGCTTGCGGGGCCTTGCTGGAAGAAAAGGAACTCCCGGGCGAGGGCATCACCCCCTGGTGCCCGGCCTGCGGGCAGTACCGCTTCCCGGCCTACTCCGTCGCCGTCAGCATGATCGTGATCAGCGAGGCCACCGGCAAGGTGCTGCTCATCAAGCAGTACGGCCGGGACGCCTACATCCTCGTGGCGGGCTACGTCTCCCGCGGCGAGGAGCTGGAGCACGCGGCCGCGCGGGAGCTCCGCGAGGAGACCGGCATGACGGCCACCCGCCTGCGCTTCAACCGCACCTCCTTCTTCGAGCCGTCCAACACCCTGATGTGCAACTTCACGGTCTGGGTGAAGGACGACGCCGAGCTGCACACCAATGGCGAGGTGGACGCCTTCGCCTGGTTCACGCCGGAGGAGGCGCGGGAGAACATCAAACCCAACAGCCTGGCCCGGAGATTCCTGCTCGCATGGATGGAGGAAACGCTATGAAATGGATCAAAACCTTTGTGAGCGGCGTGCTCGCCGGCATCAGCATCGCCCTGGGCGGCACCGTGTTCCTCTCGCTGGAGAACAAGGTGCTGGGCGCGCTGTTCTTCACGGTGGGCCTGTTCGCCGTGTGCACCTTCGGCTTCAGCCTCTTCACGGGCAAGGTGTGCTACGTCTTCGACAACGGCGCGTCCTACGCCGCGGCCCTGCCCGTCATCTGGCTGGGGAACCTTGCCGGCACCTGGCTGACCGCGGCCGCCGAGAGCCTGACCCGCGTCGGCCCGGCCCTCATGGAGCGCGCCCAGGCCGTCAGCGCGGCCAAGCTGGCGGACAGCCCGCTGAGCCTGTTCTTCCTGGCGGTGCTCTGCGACATGCTGATCTATATCGCCGTGGAGGGCTACAAGAACAACCCGCACCCGGTGGGCAAATACCTCGCCATCTTCTTCGGGGTGACGGTGTTCATCCTCTGCGGCTTCGAGCACTGCGTGGCGGATATGTACTATTTCTCCATGGCCGGGGTCTGGAGCGGCCGGACGCTGCTGCTCCTGCTGGTGATGACCCTGGGCAACAGCGTGGGCGGGGTGCTGATTCCGCTGTTACGGAAAGCCTGCGCAAAGTGACGGGCGAAGGGTTGTCAGGGGCGATCGCAAAGCCCCTGACCCGCGCCCGCAGGCGCGGAACCCCCTGCTGCCGGATTCCACTCCGCCGACAGACGCTCGAGCGCGGGAAGACCCTCCACCGGCGACAGATCGGTGATCCGGTTGCTGTCCAGGTACAGCTCCCGCAGCCCGGTCAGCCCGGACAGGGCCGTGACATCCGTGATGCCGCAATTGACCAGGCTGAGCACCTCGAGGTTCTGCATCCCGCCGATGACCCGCAGGATGTCCGCGTCCACTGTGACGTTGGCCAGGCTCAGCACGCCGGGATTGCCGATGGCCGCCAGGGCGGAGAGATCCACGGGCCGGACGCCGTCAAAGCTCAGCACCAGCCACTCCATCGTGTTCACGCTGCGCAAAAAGCCGAGATCCGTCCAGGAGACGGGCACGCAGTCGTAGCAGGCGAGGTTGTTGCAGTAAGGCATCAGCGCCTCCAGGGGAGACGGGTCGTCCGGCAGGGAGCAGTTGCGGAACTCCACGCAGATCAGGTGGCTCAGGTACCGGATGCGGAAGGGCTCCAGGGAGGCTACCTCCCGGTCGACGATCAGCAGGTTCAGCCCGTTGGCCCACAGCGGGCTGCGCTGCAGCGCCGTCAGATAAGCGGACAGCTCCTCCGCCGTCAGCGGCGTGCGGACGGTCACGCCGCCGGGCGTCCAGTTTTCAATGAAATCCAGATAGCGGATGAAGTGCAGGCCGTCCGGGAGGATGGCCACCGTGCAGTCGAGGAATTCCTCCCGCAGGTAGGCCTCGTACAGCTCCCGGTCCCCGCCGAACATCGCCTCCGTAATCACCACGCTTTCCGCGCCGCGGGAGGCGGTTTTTGTTTGGGTCGGAAGGCCCGGCGCGGTGACTCTGCCGAGGCCGAAGCCCAGCGCCAGCGCCGCGGCGCACAGCAGGGCGGCCAGGGGTGTCCGGATGCCGCGGCCGCCCGTCTGACGGATGTGCCGCCGCCGGTAAGCCCGCAGATCCCGCTGCAGGGCGGCGGCCTGCCGGTAGCGCTTTTCCGGGTCGAAGCGAACAGCCTTCCGCACGATGCGGTGAAGCCCCGGCGGCAGGGCGGTGTCCGCGCTCTCCTCGTAGCTGCCGGTCAGGCAGTAGCGCAGCAGCACGCCCACGGAGTAGAGGTCGCTGCGGACGTCGGTCGAGCGGAAGCCGTACTGCTCCGGCGGGGAGGTCAGGCGGGTGCCCAGGATGACCGTGTCCGCATCGGCGGGGCCGTGGTCGGCGCGGGCAGCGCCCAGGTCGATCAGGTGGCAGCGGCCCTCCGGGTCCACGATCACGTTCTGGGGCTTGATATCCCGGTGAATCACCGGCGGCCGGAGATGGTGCAGGAAGTCGAGCTGCTCCAGCACCTGCAGGATGTAGCCGACCGCCTCCTCCTCTGGCAGGCCTGGACGGGAATAGCCGGCCTCCGCCAGGGACTCGAGGGTGCGGCCCGGGATGTAGGTGCGCACCAAGGCCAGCGGCGGCGCCTCCTCGGCTCCGATCAGCCCGAGAGAGCGCGGAAAAAGGGACGCAGCGGGCTGATCCGACGCGGCGATGGCGCGGAGCAGGGCGTCCTCATTGCGCAGGCAGCGCATGGCGGTGGGCTCGGAGGCGGTCTTGACCAGCACCTGCGCGTCTGCCTGCTTCGCGCGGCAGAGCCAGGTGGATTCCGTGCCGCTCCATTTCAGGCAGGATTCGGGGTCAAACCTGTCCGCGAGAAAGGCCGGAAAGGCGGACCGATCCACTGGGATCTCAGGCTTGTCTTTTGGGGCTGCTGTGGCTGTCATGGGTGTCTCTCCGTGTACAGGGGGTCCTCCCCGGCTTCGATCAGCAGGTCGTTCGCCTGCTCCATGGTGCAGCGGTGGGTGATGGCGTAGATCATCACCGCGTCCCACCGCCGGCGGGCGTACAGCTCGGACAGCCCCGCCAGGCGGAGCAGCCGGTTCATCTCCGTGAGGCTGCAGTCCAGGCACAGCCCGATGCGCAGCACCATGTTCCGCCCCGGACGCTTTTCCCCGTTCACTAAGTGGTAGAAATAGGAGCGCTCGATCCCGGTCTTGCGGATCATGTCCAGGGTGGACAGGCCCTTCTTTTTCATGGCTTCGTAGACATGCTCGTGGAAGCGGGGCTCCGGCGATGCGGCGTGATAGGCCGTCGCCTCCCGGAAGGAGGACGCGCCGCGGATGATCGTCAGCAGCTGGCTGGTGGAGATCTTTTCCAGGAATCGCATCGCCCTATCATCCCCCTGTTTTCTCTGGGGTGAGTATAGCACAGGCCCCGCCGCCGGGGCAATGAGGGAGCGAAAAAATCGTCTGCCGGGACACCAAAGGCCGCGCCAAACATGCTATCATCCGGGTAGAAATCAGATTTTTTTCATAAGTGCTCTGCGCTTCGGCGCGAGGCGCGGCGAGGAGGCTTGCATGAAAACGCGCGTGACAAGAGCGGCATCCGTGCTTTTGGCGATCTGTCTTTTCGTGACCGGCTGCGTTCCGGCCCTGGCCGACGACCTGGTGCTCCCGGCGTCCCTGAAGACCATCGGGGAGAGCGCCTTCGAGGGCGATATGAGCCTGGACGAGGTCGTGCTGCCCGAGGGGATCGAAAGCATCGGCTCCCGCGCCTTCGCGGACTCGTCGCTCACCCATATCAACCTGCCGCCGTCCCTGAACGCCATCGCGGACAGCGCCTTTGACAACACGCCGCACGCGGCCTTCCACGCCCAGCCGGGCACTTACGCCTACCAGTGGCTGGAAGACCACAAGCGCCTGCTGTACTTCACGGACGCCAACGCCGGCGAGATCACCGTGGACATGGCGGTCTTTGAGGAGAACAGCGAGATCGGCCTGTACAGCGACCCCTTCGTGTGCTATTACGCCATCGCCGACCTGGACACCTGGCTCCA
>CADASK010000033.1 GCA_902790495.1 uncultured Eubacteriales bacterium | reverse complement strand
GGCTGCCTGATGGCCTTTTTTCTTTGGCCAATCGTTGGCTCCCTGCATTACAAAACCCCTGTCTCCGTTCTCGAAAACAGGGGTTTGTTGACAGTCTGAATCCCCGCCTTGCGGCGGGGACTTTTGTTTGTGTGGTTGACCTGATTACTTGGTCAGGCGCGGAGGATTGGTCCAATCCTTCAGGGGGGTCAGACCCCAGTCGAGCTCGACCGTGTCGGTCAGCTTGCCGGTCTTGGAATCGGCCCACTTCTTCATGGAAGCGGTGTAGGCCTTGATGGTCTCGCCGGTGAAGGGATCGATGCCCACATAGTTGCCCTTCGCGGGCTTGTTGTCGGTGGTGTAGCGGATGCGATAGGTCTCGTCCTCACCAGTGCGATAGGTGATGAAGTAGCGCACCAGCTGGCCGTTCACATTGTACACGGCCTCGGCGGAGGCGATATCGCCCTCGGCGTACTCTTCGGTCACAGCCGCGACGTACCACTTGGTGCCGCCGGCGGTCTTGCGATTATGCCAGATCACGTTGCCCTTGCTGCCAGCCAGACCGGTCTTGAAGTAGTCGGTGTTCTCCTCGTTCTTCTCAACGATCTGTCCAGCCTTCCTTGACGCCGGAGTTGCCCTTCTGATCCTTGGCATAGACGTTGGCGGAAACCAGCAGGCCGTTCTCGTCGAAGAGGCCTTCCACCTTGTAGTCCACCTTGCCGATGGTCTGCTTGAAGTACTCATCAGTCACAGCGGTCTGGCCATTGCTGTTAGAGTTCGCACCGGGCGTCTTGGGCTGCTTGGGCAGACCCGCGGCGACGATGTTGCTGGCCATCTCGGTGGAGCCGCTCATGGCCTTCATGGCCTCGGCAACCGCCTTGTCATCGCCGGCCTTGGTGGTGTCGGTGTTGATGTAGTCATAGATCCAGGCCCAGAAGTTGCCGGTGTTGATGTCGGCGGTGCCGAAGTCCACCAGCTTCATCTCAGTGTTGCCGACCTTCACGGTGCCCTTGTAATCCACGGCCACCCAGTCACCCTTGGAATCCAGCACGTAGTAGTTGCGGTACACGGTATTATTCCACTTGGCGCCCAGCTGATACTTGTGGCCTTCCAGCTCCACATAGCCCAGGCCGTTCTCAAGATCAACCTCTTCCTTTTCCTCGTCATAGCCCAGCCAGTTGGCATAGACCGTGTCGGGGTCGCCGTTCACGCGGACCATAATCTCGCCGTTCTTGGTCTTGGTGCGCACGGTGGGCTGAGCCTCACGCTCAGGCAGCTGCGCTTCCAGGCGGGAAATCTTGTTGGGGATGACGACCTTGGTGCCATCGGCGGTGGCGCCGACGGTCAGGCTCAGCAGACTCGCGAGCACGAGTGCCAAAGCCAGAAGACGGGACAGATTCTTCTTCATGGTACTCTCTCCTTTTCTTTTTCCGACCTCGTGGTCAGTAATTTAAGTATAATCGGTGAATAAAATGTTGTCAAGATGTGAACAGTCTGTGAATATTACGAATCGGTTAAGCAATGGGCCTTTTCGGCCGAATACTTGTAAATCCTTCAAAAACAACAAAAATGACGGTGTTTTGCCGCCATTTTCTTCGATTTTGCCCTGTTACAAATTGTTACATTTCGTCACAATTTCAGATCACCGAGCCGGCCGCGCTCACCGCGTCCGATGCGGGCGTGTGGGCGGCTGAAGGCGCCTCCTCCCGTCGCAGGAACGCGTTCAGCTCCCGCAGGCGCTGGGTGCGCCGCTCCACCCGGGCGCCGGTCAGGGCCTTCGATTTGTAGCTGTCAAACAGAGCGCGCACGCCCATGGTCACCGGCAGCGCCGCCCAGAAGCCCGCCGCCGTCGCCACCGCTGCGCCGACGCCGATGGCCGCGCCGGTCTTCGCCATGCGGTACGCCCCGTCCTTGAGGCCGGTGACGCCGGGCTTGCGGCCCAGGATTACCTTGCCGCCCTCGGTCGCGGCGATCAGGACGAAGGGCAGGGCCATGGTGAAGGATTCGGTCAGCTCGGTCAGCAGGCCGGTTTCCTCCAGCAGGCCGCTGTCCACGGCGATCTCGTCCATGTAGGTGAGGCCCGTGGCCAGCGTGTCCACCAACGTGTCGCGCTGGCGCTTGCGGTAGCCCTTCACGATTTCTTCGTAGGTTTTCATTATGGTAACCTCCTTTCGGGGGATGAATGCTGCCGCTTAATGAACGGCGGGCGAAGGGGTGCAGGGGGCGATCGCAAAGCCCCCTGCCCGCGCCCGCAGGCGCGGAATCTCTGCTATCTTAGACTCCACAGTGTGGAGTTTTCAGTGAGGCGAAAGCGGCAGCGACATCACGTTGCGACGTGTGTCCCCCGGACCCCCCGCACACGCTTTTGGTACCATGCGCCAGCATTCGTATGAAATGCCTCATGTCTTCTAAATGCGATGCGAGGATGGTCTTAAGGTTTCAAGAAATTCAGCACCGAGACAATGACCCAGGAGCCGCAGACAATGCCGGCCAGGATGATCAGCGACCGCATCAGGCCCTGGTTCAGCCGGGCCTTCCTTCCTTTATCATGCTCCTTCTCGCTCAGGAGCTGCTTCTCCCGCTTCTCCAGCGCGTCCACGCGACGCGCCAGGGCCGCCAGCTTCTCATCCACCTCGGCCCGGTCGGCGCGCAGGGCGTTCTCCATCGCCTCCTGCTCGCTGGCCGTCCTCTGGCGGAGACGATCCTGCTCGGCCTCGATGTCCTCCACAGCCTTGCGGAGGCGGCCGTGATCCTCGCACAGGCCCTCCGCCACCAGCGTCATCTCAGCGGTGAAATCCTCCACCACCTGCATGGTGTTCTCCCCTTTGACAGCCCGGAGCGCGTTGTCCAGCAGCTTCCGCGGCCCGGCAACGGTCTTCGTGGCCTGTGTCCTTTCCTCTTCCATGGGATCTGCCTCCTTTCTCTGCTGCTGATGCTATTATACCACGTTTGGCCCGGGGCGCAATCCGATCCGGCTGAAAACGCGGCCCCGGGGGCTGAACTGTCCGTGCGGCCGCCTGATTCCCCGGGCTCAAACGTTGCAAACCGCCTCCAAACGTGGTATACTGGTGCTGCCACAGGAGGCCAGACCACGGAGGAGGTGAAGGGCCATGCCCCATCAGCGCGGCATCAAGCCGGTGGCGCAGAACCGCAAGGCCTTTCACGATTACTTCGTGGAGGAGCGCTACGAGTGCGGCCTGGAGCTGTTCGGCACGGAGGTCAAGTCCATGCGCCAGGGCCGCGTCAGCCTCAAGGAGAGCTGGGCGGCGGTGCGCGGCGGCGAGATCTTTGTGGAGGGGATGCACATCAGCCCCTACGACCAGGGCAGCTACTACAACCGTGATCCCCTGCGCCCCAAGCGCCTGCTGCTGCACAAGAGCGAGATCCGCAAGCTGGACGGCCTGGTGGCCCGCCAGGGCTACACGCTGATCCCGCTGGAGATCTATCTCAAGGAGGGACGCATGAAGCTTCAGCTTGGCCTGTGCAAGGGCAAGCAGGCGCACGACAAGCGCGACTCCGAGGCCAAGCGCGACGCGGACAGGGATATCCGCCGGGCGCTGAGGCAAAACAACAAGTGACAGGATTCCGCGCCTGCGGGCGCGGGGAGGGGGCTTTGCGATCGCCCCCTCCACCCCTTCGCGGGGATGATCCGGTTTCGACGGGGGTATTGGGGGCTGGATAAGCGAGCCGCGGACCCTGTACCGCGCAACAACGGGGAAAATTAAAGTGAACTGACAACAACAGTTACGCTTTCGCGGCCTAATTAGGCGGCGACGCTGGCCCGGATTGCCCGCGTGTCCGGTACCCGGCGCCATTTTCGCGGGGAACGAGCGTGCCTAAGCTTTGCCGCACGTCCGTAACATGAAGCTACTGAGGCCGACAGCCCGTCTGCGGGCGGCCGGCTGAGGGAATTCCAAAACGCAGACTGCGCTCGGAGAAAATCTGGCTTTTGAGCCTTCGGACAGGGGTTCGACTCCCCTCATCTCCATGAAAAAACAGCCGTTCTGATCCCGGCTTGAGATCAGGGCGGCTGTCTGTTTTTTGGTTGAAATCCCAGAAAGCACCGCACCCGCGTCAACAGCCCCGCTCATCCTCTGCCCAAAACGAAAACCGGGGTGAAGGAGCCGAAGCTCCTCCACCCGGGAATCTGTTGATGGATGCGGTCATTCCGCCTGGGATCAGTCGTGCTTGCCCAGCAGGTAGACGCCCACGTTGCCGTCCGCATCCTTGGTGTAGCCGTACCAGATGCCGGTCTCGGGGGTCAGGAAGGAAGTGCCCACGCCCTTGGCGTTGCAGATGTCAGCGAACTTGTCGCCCATGGCGTCCAGCTCGGAGTAGGCGAAGTGCTGCTGATGCTCGGGCAGAGCGGTCTTGGCCTTCACGGAGGCGATCCATTCACCCATGTGCTTGCAGTTGGGGTTGCGGCGGTCATAGTCGAAGGAAGCGCCGGCCACCTGATACATGAACAGGTCGGGGTTGCTGTTCTGATAGAAGTAGGGACGGGTCTCGAAGCCGTAGCCGTCACCCTGCATCTCAGAGTTCCAGAGCAGAACGGTGAAGCCATCGTCGGTGGTGATCTTCATGTTCATGATCTCGCGCTCGTAGATCCACGCATACAGCTTGTAGAAGTTGGGCGTGCCGTCGGGATTGCTGTACTTCTCCACGTCCAGGGTGTCGGACACGGGGCGCTTGGAGCAGTTGTGGTTGGAGCGGATGGTCTCCAGGGTGCAGCCGTGGAGCTGGAACAGGTCATGGGCGCCGGCTTCGCTGATGTAGTGGGCGGCATAGTTGATCTTCTCACGCCACACGACGGAGGGCAGGGTGCCCTGGGGGCAGATCACCTGGCACAGCGGATACTCTTCCAGCACGGAATGGAGCTCGCCGGTGTGGTCGGCATGGCCATGGGTCAGCACGCAGTATTCGCCGCCGTGCACCCACTTGCCGCCGGGCAGGTCGGTGGGGGTGTACTTGTACTCGTTGTGGGTGCCGTTGGGATCGTCCCAGTAGGGATCCATGATGATGGTGTTGCCGTTGGGCAGCACGAACTCGTAGAAGTTGACACCGCTCCAGCGAACCTTCAGCTTGATGTCGGGATCGTCCCAGTCCTTGGTGGGCAGGTTCTTGCGGTCCAGCACGCCGGCGACGCCGGGCACGGTGGGCTCGAAGTTGTTCTTGATCTCGACCTTCTCACCCTCGTTGGGGTCGACGGTCTCAGCCACGGCGCGGCCGGTCAGGGCGACGCCGGTGGTGGCGGCGGCAGCGGCCAGCATGCTGGCACCGGAAACCTTCAGGAATTCACGACGGCTCAGTTCTTTCATGGTTGCTCCTCCTTTTTGCTGCCTTTGGCAGCATTTTCATGTCTGTATGATAAGACGCGATCGGTCGGTCTGGCAAATAGATACAATTCATGGAGCTGATTCCCTTTGGTTCTGCATCGGTCTGTCTCTCCGCCTTCCGGTCTCCCTCCTCCACAAACATGTATATGACGCCTGTTTGTTGACCATATTATACCCACTCCGATGACAAAATGGAAATGAAGCCTTTTCATCAGCCCGATTACCAAAAGGCATAATAGCCCCTTTCTTCCTATCATATGGCGGTTGCCGCATCTGCATGAATTCCTGCATTTTTCTTCTTCTCTCAGCTTGACAGATGTTTCCGATCGGCTATGATTAAGCTGTAACGACGACGTTTCCTCTCCTTCAACCGCATCATTCCAACCGAGTGCAGGAGGCTCATCATGCAGCTTCGGGAATGTGAATATATCCTCGCCATCGCGCGGTTCGGCAACATGGGCAAGGCCGCGCAGCACCTGTACGTCTCCCAGCCGACGCTGAGCAAGATGCTGACCAAGCTGGAGGAGGACATCGGCGCGCCGCTGTTCGAGCGGCAGGCCTCGGGCATGACGCCCACGGACGTCGGCAAGGTGTACTTGGAGAACGCCCAGCGCATGGTGGAGCTGAACGCCCAGATGGAGCGCGAACTGAAGAGCGCCAGCGGCAAGCAGCCCTCCCTGAGCATCGGCATGCCCATGCTGCGGGAGGAGCTGCTGATGCAGAGCGTGTTCCCGCGGCTGTGCCAGCGCTTTCCGGGCATGATGGCCAACACCATGCACACGCCCCAGGGGAAGATGGCGGTGGATGTGATCAACAACCGCTGCGCCCTGGGCTTTGGGATCCTGTCAGACAAGCTCAAACAGATTCTCCGGTGCGAGCAGGTGGGCGAGGAGCGCTATGTTTTGGCCGTGCCGAAGGGCCATCCGCTGGTGAAGAAGGCGCACGAGAACCCGGACTGGAAATACCCGCGGATCTCCACCCATCACCTGCGCGAGACGCCCTTTGTGCTCTCCAGGCCGGACGCCTACAGCACGCGTGTCGCGCAGCGCTTCTTTGAGGCCAGCGGCATCGAGCCGCCCATCGCCCTCACCCTGACCGTCACCCGCGATGTGCTCCACTCAGTCGCGGCGGGCGCCGGCGTCACCCTGCTGCCAGACATCCCGCTGAGCCCCATCAGCGCGCAGGTTGTGACCTACCTGAGCGTGGAGAACACGCCGGAGCCCTTCCCCGTGGGCGTCATCTACCGCAAGGGCTACACGCTCAGCCCCATCGAGAACGCCTTCATCGACACCCTCCGGCAGGTCTACGGCGAGAGCTGAGCCTGCCTATACAATAGCCCAGATATACATGCGTCGGGCGAAGGGTTGCAAGGGGCGATCGCAAAGCCCCTTGCTCGCGCCCGCAGGCGCGGAATGTCCACAGATATAACTGAAAGGAGATCTTCATATGCGTCTTGGAACCACCGAAATCGTTCTCATCGTCATCCTCGCCCTGGTGCTCTTCGGCGGCGGCAAGCTGGCCGGTGTCGGCAAGGCCCTCGGCAAGAGCATCAAGGACTTCAAGAACGAGGTGAAGGAGGACACACCGGAGGAAAAGAAGGACGGAGAGCAGACGGCGTAAGCAAGAGTCCGGCCCCAGCGTCCTTATCAACGCACAAACAGCGCATCCCGCACAGATCAGGATGCGCTGTTTGTCATTTTGTTTACACGCGATAGGCCCCGTTCACCACATCGTCCAGCACCGCCACGGCGTAGGGCTTGCCGGAATCGCTGCGGGTCTGGAAATGAATCTCCGCCTTGTGCAGCTGCACGGGCTGGGAGCGGGTCAGGGTCAGCAGGATGTCGCAGGGCTCCTGGGTGCACAGCAGGGCCGCGGCGATCTCCTTGCCGTTGGTGCCGCCGCGCACAAAGCGGAAGCAGCTCACGCCCTTGCCGGCGCGCTTCTGCAGCTCGAAATCGCCCGCGGCGATGCGCTTGCCGTAGCCGCGCTCGGTGAAGAGGATCAGCTCCTCACGCTTGTCCGGCTGGGCGGAGAGGATCACCTCGTCGCCCGCGGCGAGGGTGATGCCCTTCACGCCGGCGGCGGTGCGGCCCTGCACGGGCACGTTGTCCAGCGGGAAGCGGATGCTCATGCCGCCGCGGGTCACCATCAGCAGGCCGTCGCCGCCGCGCACGGGGATGACGTTCTGCAGGCCTTCGTCATCCTTGAGGCCCATCACGGCGAAGCGTTTGGTGCGCACGTTCAGCTCCTTGGCCTCCACGCGCTTGACCATGCCCTGGCGCGTCACGAAGAGCAGGTCGGGCTGGCTGTCGATGGCCTCCGGCGGCAGGCAGAGCACCTGCACGGCCTGTTCGCCGTCGGCGATGTTCGCCAGCAGGCCGGACAGCAGCTGGCCGCGGTCGCGGGGCTTGCTCTCATTGAGCGCGCTCACGGGCAGCTGGTAGCAGAAGCCCTTGTCCGTGAAGATCATCAGCAGCTCGTCCGTCTTCGTCTCGAAGAGGAAGCGCGGGGCATCCTTCACATCTTCCGCCACGGTCGCCAGCGGCGTCTTGCGCAGCTGGGCGGGGCAGACGCGCTTGAACTGGCCGCCCCAGGTGCCCACCACCACGGTCTCGTCGGGCACGGGGGCCTCGTCCGCCTTGTCGATCTTCACCTCGCCCATCGCCTCGATGGACGTGCGGCGCGGGTCGGCGTACTCGTCGGCGATCTGCCGCAGCTCCTCCGCGATGACCTGCAGCAGCTTCTTCTCGCTGGCGAGGATGCCCTTCAGCTTCTTGATCAGCTTCTCCAGCTCGGCGTATTCCTTGCGCAGGTTCAGGATCTCCAGGTTCGTCAGGCGCTGCAGGCGCATGTCCAGGATGGCCTGGGCCTGCACCTCGTCCAGGTCGAAGGCGGCCATCAGGGCGGCGCGGGCCTCCTTGGGCGTCTTGCTGGCGCGGATCAGGCGGATGACCTCGTCGAGGTTGTCCACCGCGATCATCAGGCCCTCTAAAATGTGGGCCCGGGCCTCGGCCTGCTTCAGGTCGTACTGGGTGCGGCGGGTCACCACGTTCTTCTGGTGCTGGATGAAGTAGCCCAGCATCTGCTTGAGACCCATCTGCACCGGCTTGCCCTCGGCGATGGCCACCATGTTGACGCCGAAGGTCACCTGCAGGTCGCTGTACTTGTAGAGGTAGGCCAGCACCTTCTCGACGTTGGCCTCCTTCTTCAGCTCGATCACCGCGCGCAGGCCCTCGCGGTCGCTCTCGTCGCGGATGTCGTGGATGCAGCCCAGGGCCGCCTTCTTCTCCTCGCTGAGCTTGAGGATCTTCTCCAGCATCTGCGCCTTGTTGACCTGGTAGGGCACCTCGGTGATGACGATCAGTTTGCGACCGGCGCTGCCGTCCTCGATGTGCACGCGGGCGCGCACCTGCAGCTTGGCGCGGCCGGTCTCATAGCCCGCGCGGATCTCCTCGCTCTGCACCAGCACGCCGCCGGTGGGAAAGTCCGGGCCGGGGATGATCTTCATCAGCTCATCCAGGGTGATGTCCGGGTTCTCAATCTGCGCGATGGCCGCGCTGACCGCCTCGCCCAGGTTGTGGGGCGGAATGTTGGTGGCCAGGCCCACCGCGATGCCGCTCGCGCCGTTGACCAGCAGGTTCGGGAAGCGGGCCGGCAGCATATCCGGCTCATGGAGGGTGTCGTCAAAGTTGAGGCGGAAGGGCACGGTGTCCTTCTCGATGTCCCGCAGCATGAGCATCGCCGGCGCGGCCATGCGGGCCTCGGTGTAACGCATGGCGGCGGCTCCGTCTCCGTCGATGGAGCCGAAGTTGCCGTGGCCGTCCACCATCGGCACACGCATGGTAAAGGGCTGGGCCATGCGCACCAGGGCGTCGTACACGGAGGAATCCCCGTGGGGGTGGTATTTGCCCAGGCAGTCGCCCACGATGCGGGCGCACTTGCGGTGGGGCTTGTCCGGCGTGGTGCCCAGCTCCAGCATCGTGTAGAGGATGCGCCGCTGCACGGGCTTCAGGCCGTCCTCCACCCGGGGGATCGCGCGGTCCATGATGACATGCTCCGCGTAGGGGATCATGGAGTTGTGCATCACATCCTCCATGGTGATGGGCAGAATGCGCGAGGGATCATCCTTCGCGATGGGCTTTTCCTTCGGTGGCTTTTTCGGTGGCATAGTCAGGCTCCTATCTGATGGGTGATTGGTCTGAGATTTAGATCATCCAGATCGGCACGATCCAGGTTTGCCGATCCACGGCGGAGAGTGCGTCGCGCAGGCAGAGGATCGCGCCTTCCCCGCGCGGGACAGAGCCCTTGTCGAGGATGGTGAAGGTGGACGCGATCTGTGTCGGCGGATTGACGCTCTTTTTGATTTCCAGGGGATGGAGCTTGCCATCGGCCTCCATCACCAGGTCGATCTCGTTGCTGTCCTTGTCCCGATAATACCAGCAGAGACTCTCTTTGGCGTGATTCAGCCAGCTCTTCCTGATCTCGGCGACGGCATAATTTTCCAGGATCGCGCCGTTGATCGCGCCGTTCATCAGGATCTCGGGGCTGGAATAGCGTGTGAGGTAGGCCACAAGGCCTGTGTCGAAGAAATACATCTTGGGTGTCTTGAGGGTGCGCTTGAGCAGGTTATTGGCGTATGGACGCAGATAGAAGATGATCTCCGACTTTTCCAGCACCAGCAGCCATCTGCGGGCCGTGTCATCCGAAACACCCACATCCTGGGCGATGTCGTGCGCGTTCAGCAGCTGACCGACACGGCACGCCGCGGCGCGCACGAAATCCGTAAACAGCAGCCTGTCGACCCCTGAGATCATGTCCACGACGTCCCGGTTGATGTATGTCTGGACATAAGAACTGTAGAACACGTCGCGGTCCGTATACCGGCCGCTTCTGTAGCCCGGCATGGAGCCGCGCCAGATGCGCTCATAGACCTCGGCGACCGAGGCGGGACGGCGGTTTTCCGTCCGGCGTTTCAGCGCATCCGCATGCAGCTCGAAGGGTTCCGCCGCCGTATCGCCTTCCATCTCCGCCTGGGAGAGGGCTGACATATGCACGATGGCCGCCCGGCCCGCCAGGGACTCCTGCGCCAGATCCATCAGCTGAAACGCCTGGGAACCGGTCAGCCAATAGGAGCCGGCTGGCGCTCCGTTGTCTATCCGGATCTTGATGGCTGAGAAGAGCTCGGGGGCGTACTGCACCTCGTCGATCAGCACAGGCGCCGGGTGCAGCTGCAAAAACAGATCCGGATCACTTCTGGCCAGCCGGCGGTTTTCCGTATCGTCCAGCGTAACCTTGGTTCGCTTGCTTCCCGCCATGAGGTGCTCCAGCATGGTGGTCTTGCCCACCTGCCTGGGGCCGATGAGCAGCAGGCATCCATAGTCCCGATTGATGGCCTGAATAACCGGCTCCAGCGTCCGATGAATGTAGGTCATGCTCTCACCTCGGCCAAAATAAGATTCAATCGTATTTTAGCCGAGATCGAGGCGTCCGTCAAGACCCAGCGCTGCGGTTCGCCTTTTCCTGTCGAGTACACTCGACAAAAAGCCCCTTTCTTGTCGACTGTACTCGACAAACCCATATGTATCCCACCTTGCCAGATAGCCGCCTTTCCCGCGAAAGCCCGCGCAGTCATCCGCCGGGACTCCTCTCATTGAAGAATCCACAAATTACCATCATAAAACACTTGACAATCCTACGGAAATTTGATAATATAGTCAAGCAGCCAATGCTGATGGGGAATGGTGTAACGGCAGCACCTGCGACTCTGACTCGTATTGTCTAGGTTCGAATCCTAGTTCCCCAGCTTTGTGCCTCCGTTGTGTAGTGGCCTAGCACACCGCCCTCTCAAGGCGGCGACACCGGTTCGAATCCGGTCGGAGGTGCTTTTTCTTTTGTCTTTTTGGGGGTTCCGCGCCTGCGGGCGCGGCCAAAGGGCTTTGCGATCGCCCTTTGGAAACCTTCGCCCGCCTCCGTTGTTTAGGCAGCTATTGTATAGGCTTAGCGCGTCTGTAGGCAGTATCAGCTTGGCTCCCTTTGAGGGGAGCTGTCATCGCGCCAGCGATGACTGAGGGGTTGTCCTCGCAATCGATAAGGGTTCCACGCCTGCGAGCGCGGGCAGGGGGCTTTGCGATCGGCCCGGGGCTGCCGCCCGCTCTCCGCTGAAAACTCCATAACATGGCGTTTTCCGGACGCTCCGAGCCCCCTGCACCCCTTCGCCCCTTCATGTTTGTTGAGCAATATTTTACGGAGCTAAAGCTCCGTTTTTTCGCAAAAAAACCAGGGAGCCCTCCAGCCGGAGAACTCCCTGACAAAAACCATTTGTTCCGTTTCGCTTACAGCGCCGCGCCGTTGCAGCCCAGCACGTCCACGATCTTGTGCTGAACCATCTTGCGGATGGCGTCGCGGGCCTCGGTGAGGTACTGGCGGGGATCGAAGTGATCGGGATGCTCGTTGAAGTGCTTGCGCACCGCGGCGGTGAAGGCCAGGCGCAGGTCGCTGTCGATGTTGATCTTGCACACGGCCATGGTTGCGGCCTTACGCAGCTGCTCCTCGGGGATGCCCACGGCGTCAGGCAGCCTGCCGCCGTTCTCGTTGATGATCTTCACGAACTCCTGCGGCACAGAGGAAGCGCCGTGGAGCACGATCGGGAAGCCGGGCAGACGCTTGGAGACCTCCTCCAGCACGTCGAATCGCAGGGGCGGGGGCACCAGGATGCCGTCCGCGTTGCGGGTGCACTGCGCGGCGGTGAACTTGTAAGCGCCGTGGGAGGTGCCGATGGCGATGGCCAGGGAGTCGCAGCCCGTGCGGGAGACGAACTCTTCCACTTCCTCGGGATGGGTGTAGGAGCTGTCCTCGGCGGAGACCTTCACGTCGTCCTCGACGCCGGCCAGAGTGCCCAGCTCAGCCTCGACCACCACACCGTGGTCGTGGGCATACTCGACGACCTTGCGGGTCTCGCGGATGTTCTCCTCGAAGGGCAGGCTGCTCTTGTCGATCATCACGGAGGAGAAGCCGCCGTCGATGCAGCTCTTGCAGGTCTCGAAGTCGGGGCCGTGGTCCAGATGCACGGCGATGGGCAGATCGGTGTCCGCCACGGCGGCCTCGATCATCTTCATCAGGTAGACGTGCTTGGCGTACTTGCGGGCGCCGGCGGAAACCTGCAGGATCAGGGGAGCGTTCTCGGCCTTGGCGGCCTCGGTGATGCCCTGGATGATCTCCATGTTGTTGACATTGAAGGCGCCGATGGCATAGTGGCCGTCATAAGCCTTGCGGAACATTTCGGTGGTGGTTACGATCGCCATGGGGGATCCCTCCTTAGTTCGTTCAATGGCCTCATTATAGCACGGAAACCGGGTGTTTGGAAGAGGTTTTGACAGGAAATTGACAAGTGTGATAGGCCGTTATCTCTGCCACCTATTCTTGTTGCAGACATCCTCCCACGCCTCGTCATCGATCTCCTGCCGCCTGAAATAGAACCGCCGATCCTCATCCGTGATCTCCCGGATCACCCGGCACGGATTCCCCGCCGCGACGCAGTTGGACGGGATGTCCTTCGTCACCACGCTGCCCGCGCCGATGACCACGTTGTCCCCGATGGTCACGCCGGGGCACACCACCACGCTGCCGCCGAGCCACACGTCATGGCCGATGGTCACCGGGATGCCGTACTCCCAGGCCGTGCGGCGGGTGTCGGGGTGCAGGGGATGGCCGGCCGTGTAGATGGCCACGTTGGGGGCCATCTGGCAGTTGTCGCCGATGGTCACCGTGCCCACGTCCAGGATCGTGCAGTTGTAGTTGGCGAAGAAATTCTTCCCCACGTGGATGTGGTTGCCGTAGTCGCAGAAGAAGGGCGGGTTGATAATAGGCTGCTCATCGGTCTGCAGCAGCTCCTGCGCCAGATCCATCAGGCCCTTGATGTCGGTGGGATCGTGGCGGTTCATCTCGCCGGTGATACGTCGGGCGCGCATCATCTGCGCAAAGCAGGCCTCGTCGGCGATGTAGACCATGCCGCTGTCGCGGCGATCGGGCTGGTTCATGAAAACAGATCCTTTCTTGTTTGCTGCCGGGTTATCGTTTCGCTTCGAGGGCGCTCTGGGCGGCCCGCAGCTGCAGGACATAGAAAAAGCTGGACAGCCGGTTCAGCGCGAGGATGCAGTCCTCATGGCTGAAGCTGCCGTCCTCCCGGCGGAAGGCGGTCACCGCCGCGATCTCGGTCTCGCGGGAGATGGCCCGGAGCCGGTTCAGCGCCGCCGCCGTCCGTCCGTGCTCCGGCGCGGGCGGCCTGTGTCCAGGAAAGCCGTACCGCTCCGGGTGATGGGAGGCCTCCCGCAGGGCGTCCGCCGCCATGCCGCCCAGCGTCCACGGGCCGAGGGGCTTTTCCAGCGCCTCGGCGGCGAGGATGGCGTGGACGAGGCGCAGCGCGTCCGCCAGGTCTTCGCGAAAGCCATCGGGGCCCTCGGTCATCAGCAGCAGAATCTCCGCCGCCAGGGTATCCAGCCTGCCGCGCAGAAGAATGCGCGGGTGATCCTTGGGCACCAGCTCACCCGCACGCAGCTCGGTCAGGGTTTCACTCTCCAGGGACATGGCGTTCATCTTCCTTTCGGCTTGATCAGCCGCACGCCGCGCTTGGCCACATAGTCCATCGGCAGGTAGTAGACCAGCCCGCCGAAGGACGCGGTGTCAAAGTAGTACCGCGCGCCGGGCACCTCGCTCAGATCCGTCACCGGCCTGAAGCCGCCCTTCTCCGTGTCCTCGATCCATATCTGCTCGTTCTTGATGCGCTCCAGGGTCACAGAGGGCGCGGAGTCCACGATGCGCACCATGGCGCCGTCCTCGCTGACGCCCGCCGCCAGGGCGATGTGGCTCTTCACGATGGAGAAGGTGAACACCGCGCCCTCGGCAAACTCCTGCAGGATGCGACCCTTGTCCTCGATGAGCTCGGAGCGGGTAGCGAAGCCGAAATTCTTGCCGGAGCGGCCGATCAGGGTCTCGTTGAGGGTGCCGCCGTCCACCAGGCAGAAGGCGTAGCGCTTCGCCAGGGTTTCGGGCAGGATCTCCTCGCCCTGATAGCCCAGCAGCTGCAGGGCGTGGGACAGGGTGAAGATCGCGCAGCCGGAGGTGGACAGGTCGCTCTCGCCGTAGCGCTTATCGATCCACCAGCCATCCCGCTGGCTGTAGACGGTCAGCCCGTCCGCCCTGCCGATCTCTTCCGGCTCTTCCTTCCCCGCCGTCACGCGGAAGAAGGCCTCGCCCGTGGTCTCGCTGCCGTCCGCGGCGCGGGCGGTGACCTCCACGCTGTAGAGGCCTTCCTCCTCCGGCCTGGCGTACACCGTGGCGTAGGGCACAGCCTCCGCCTTGGCGCGCTTTTTCGCGCCGGTCAGCAGGTGGTAGGTATAGCCTGCCGCTTCATCCGCCTCCGCCTCGCCGACGGTGACCTCCAGGGTCTCCCCCAGGGTCAGCTCGTCCGCGCTCAGGCGGATCGCAACACCCTGGGCACCCATCGACGGGATGGAGAGGAATTTCGTCATCACATACCCGTCCTTGCCGCCGTAGACCACGTGGCACCACTCGTCGCCCACCTCGTCGATCTCGAGGATCGTGTTGTTGGGGATCTCGCACACGAGCTTGGACTTGGCGCTGGCGGATTTGCGCACCTTGACCGGCCCCTTCGGCGTGGCGACGCGGCCATACTCGCCCAGGGACGCCAGGGGCAGCGCGCACAGCGCCAGCAGCAGGCAGAGCGCGCGGCGCAGGAGGGGAAATTGTCTTTTCACATTGAGCCTCCGGGGTTCCTTTTCTTACGCATCCGACCGGGAGAAGCCGTTCTTCATCCGCATGCTGGCCTCGTAGAGCACCTTGCCGAGGAGGCTGTCGGTCTCGCGGCGGGCCATGTCGGCCAGCGCCTGGTTGCAGCCCTCCAGGAAGGCGGGCAGCGCGTCCGCGTCCTTATTCGCGGCCTCGGCGTCAAAGCCGTTGACCAGCTCGTGGCCCTTGGCCTGCATCGCCTTCTGGTAGCGCTCGATGGGCGAGGCGGTGGCGCCGAAGTGGGCGTCGCTCAGCGCGCCGATCAGCCGGTTGGCCCAGTAGAAATTCTCCGTGCTCACCGTGTCGCCGGTGTTGGAGAGGTAGGCGGGCGTGGTGTTCACGTTGGCGTAGAAGGGCACCAGCTCGTTGAACACGTTGGAGGCCATGGCGATCCACTGCAGGCAGCGGAAGCCCTCGGGCAGGTAGGGGCGAATCTGCGTCACGGCGACGAAGTTGTTGCGGTTGATGCCGATGGAGCGGTAGCGGCCGCGCTGGGCCGGGTCGCCGAAGCGCCCGTAGGGGTCGAAGGGCGTGTCCTGGTAGTGGGCCGAGAGGACGTACTTCACATCCTCCACCGTGATCTTCTTCTCCGGCACGAAGCTCCACGGAATGTCGTTGGACTCCGGGCGGAAGTCCGCGTCGGGGCCGTCCCACACATAGCTGCGCGGGTTCAGGGTGCGCCCCATGTGCCAGGCGCGGGCGGTGTTGTAGGCGTGATCCGCGTCGTCGTGGGAGCCGAAGGCCGCGCGGGCGTCGAACTCCTTCACCCCGCGCAGGGCCTCGCGGCTGTCCGCCCCGTCCATCATCAGGTCGAGGTGGTTGTCCGCGATGAAGTCGATCAGATCCGCCGAGCACAGGTGCTCCCGCTGCTCGCCGAAGGCGTCCGCCAGGTCAAACCAGTCGATGCCCTGCTGGTTCGGCATCACCACATAGCTGTCGTCCGGCACGCGCTTGGCGATCCAGTGATGGCCGCCGATGGACTCCAGCCACCAGATCTCGTCCACATCCTGGAAGCCGATGCCGTTCATCTCATAGGTGCCGTAGGTCTCCAGCAGGCCGCCCAGGCGCAGCACGCCCTCGCGGGCCGAGCGGATGTAGGGCAGCACCAGGGTCAGCATGTCCTCCTCGCCGATGCCGCCCTTCACCAGGGGATCCGCGCCGAGGACGCGGCCGTTGCTGGTGATGGTCTCGGTCTCGCTCATGGCGACGTTGGCCTCGTTGATGCCGGCCTCGCCCCAGATGCCCTCGTCCGGCAGGGCGTTGGGCACGGCGGTGTAGCGCATGGGGTTGTCCGGCAGGTCGATCTCCACCTTGGAGATGACAGAGACATAGTGCCGCGGCTGATCCTCCGGCCGCACCACGATGAACTTTTTCGGTGTGAACTGGCCCGCGCCGGAGTCCTCGTTGCGCGCCATCAGGGTCGAACCGTCATAGCTGGCTTTCTTGCCGACAAGAAGGGTTGTGCAGGGCATAGGGATTTCTCTCCTTTATTCTAAAATATTGTGAAAATGCTTATCCCCCAATCACCACGTCCGCAGCCTCCACCGGCATGCCGCGGGAGGCAGCCTCGGCGCGCTTGCCCTTGGCCCAGACCTGGATCTCGCGCAGACCGGCGTCCAGCTTGGGCGACGGGGTGAAGCCGTCGTCCTCGTAGAGGGTGACGGCGGTGTCCTTGTCCAGCCAGCCCAGGAGGCGCAGCTCGCGGGTGTCGATGGCGTCCACGTACTCGGCGGGCTTCGTCGCCAGCGGGATCACATGGCCGCGGCGGATGAACAGGGCCATCTCGTTGGCCTTCAGCTCCACCCAGCGGTGGCCCTTGCGCAGGGTGCTGACGTCATAGTCCTCCGCGGAGCGGAAGCGGATGAAGGCCATGTCCTCCGGCAGGTAGACGTGGCGGCCCCGCGCGTTGGGCGTGTAGACCGGGGCGATCATGCAGTCCTCGCCCCACATCAGCTGATCCTCGGTGCGGCAGGCGTCCGCGTCCTGGGGATAGTCGAAGGCCAGCGGGCGGAAGAGCATGCCGTCGTTCAGGGCCGCCTTCATGTATTCGCTGTAGAGGTAGGGGATCAGGGCGTAGCGCACGGTGAGAATCGCCCGCATGTCCTGCCAGTTGGTGAAGCGGTAGATCTCCTGGTCACGGGTGTGCTGGGCCGAGTGGTTGCGCATCAGCGGGGTGAACACGCCCAGCTGAAGCCACCGCAGCAGCAGCTCCGGCTGGGTGTTCTTGCCAAAGCCGCCCAGATCCGCGCCGCTGTAGAGGAAGCCGCACATGTTCAGCGAGGCCAGCTCATGCACTTCCAGCAGGATGTGGCTCCACCAGGAGTAGTTGTCCCCCTGCCACACGCCGCCGTAGCGGTGCGCGCCGATGAAGGACGAGCGGGAGAACAGCAGGTGCCGCCGGGACGGGTCATACTGGCGCAGGGCGTCCGCCGTGGCGAGGGTCATCATCGCGCCGTAGAGGTTGTGCACGCGGTCGTGGCGCACCGTCTCGCCGTCCGCGCCGTCCATGCGGTGATAGAAGTGGCGGTAATCCTCCGGGTCGTTCGCCATGCCCATGAAGACACCCCGCAGGCGGAAGCAGTCCTCCACCTCCGGGTTGTCGCTGCGCAGCTTATCCGCCATCTCCCAGGCGTGGCGCAGACCGTCCTCGGAGTAGAACAGGGCGGGCTCGTTCATGTCGTTCCAGAAGGCGTCGATGCCCGCGTCCAGCAGCGGGCGGTATTGCTCGCCGAACCAGCGCCGGGCCTCGCTGTTCAGGAAGTCCGGCAGGGCGCTGCGGCCCGGCCACACCGCGCCGACAAAATCGCGCCCATCCTTGCGCTTGCAGAAGAAGCCCTTCTCATGGCCCTCGGCGTAGACCGGGGACTCCGGGTCCTCCTTGACCGCCGCGTCCATGATGGGGATCAGGTGAACGTGATCCTCCCTCAGGTCGGCGGTGAGCTTCGGCAGGTCGGGCATCAGCTCCCGGTTCCAGGTGAAGTCCCGGAAGCCGTCCATGTAGTCGATGTCCATGCAGATGCCGTCCAGCGGGATGCCGCGCTTGCGGTGTTCCCGGGCGACCTGGCGCGCGTCCTCGTCGCTGGCGTAGCCCCAGCGGCTCTGGATGTAGCCGAAGGCCCATCTGGGCGCCATGTAGCTGCGGCCCGTCAGCCCGCGGAACTCCCGGCAGATGGCGGTCAGGCTCTCCGCGGTGAGCACGTACACGTTCAGGTTGCCGCCCACCGAGGTGATCACCGCGCGGTCGAGGTCCGTCCACCCCAGGTCGAAGGTCATCTCCCCGGGATCATCGAAATACACGCCAAAGAGCCGCTCCGGCGAGGTGAAGAGCAGCAGGTTGTGGGAGGCGTACAGGTTCGGCTGATCCTCGGTGTGGACGGGCTGATCCTCGTTCCAGCTGCGCAGGAGCTGACCGCGCCGGTTGATGCCGCCCACCTGCTCGCCCAGACCGAAGATCATCTCGTCCGGGTGCAGGGTGAGGCTCCAGGTGATCGTGTCGCCGCGCTGGGTCACCGAAAAATAAGGGATGGCTCCATCCTGCGCGCGCACGGGGCGCACCACCGCGCCCGTGTCATAAGGCTTGCCGTAAACATATCGCTGAATCATGGCCTGTCTCCCGGTTGATCGGATTTGAACATAGTTCCACAAATTCTATCTATTCCACGCAAGTTCCGAAAATCCTGTTTTTTGCGCGAAGCTGGGCGCGGGTTCTTTACCTGCAGGCACAGGAAAAGCGGCTTCCGAAGAAGCCGCTTCTTAAACCTTGGGAATATCGGATCGAGTGACCGATTACTGGGCGTTGGCGATCACGACGGTCGCGCCATTGTTGTTAACGATCTCTTCGGCAACCTCAGCGGGGATGGTGAAGGTCACATAACCCTCAGCGTCCACGGTGCCCTCAAACACATACTGCGCGTCGCCCACGATCAGAGCGATGGCCAGCTTGGTGCCTTCCTCATAAACGGAGGCAACCTGCAGCTTGATGGTGACCTCACCGGCCTCAGCCAGCTTGATGTCGACAACCTCGTTCACGACGGCGTTGTCAGTGCCCAGCACCTCGTTGATGGCAGCGGTGGTCTCTTCGGTCAGCTGAGCAACAGCGGCCTCAGGATCGGCGTTGGCGCTGGCAGTGAAAGCATCGGCAGGCTCGGCGGTCTCACCCTCGGAGGGCAGGCCGGGCGCGAAAGCGTCATGGGCGGCCTGAGCTTCCTTGGTCAGATCGACGGGAGCGGGCTTGACCAGATCCTCGACGGAGGGGCTGGGAGCAGCAGCCAGAGCGACCACAGCAGACAGAACCATCATGGCAGCCAGGATCAGGGACATTACCTTCTTCATGGGAATCTACTTCCTTTCTTTTTCTTTTCAACACGCTCTGATCCTTGCTTCGTCAGCCACCAGGCGTGAAGAAACCCTATCCAACTGAAGCTGGATTTCCAACTTCATGGAGCATTATAGCACGTTTCTCCTGAATTGCAAGGGCTTTCGTGAATTTTTTGTAAACAAGTTGTATCAATGTGCCCGCTCTCGCCGTTTTTTTCCTGTATTTTGTGTGCAAATACGGTGAAAAACGTTCCCACACAGCCCGTTGTCATCCCCGCCGACCTGTGCTATACTCGCATCAAATGGCTACAAAGGGGGCACTCCGCATGGAGATTGTCATCGCGACAAACAACAAGGGCAAGGTTCGGGAGTACAGGGACATCCTCGCGCCGCTGGGCTTCGAGGTCTTCTCCCAGGCCGAGAAGGGCATCTCCATCGACGTGGAGGAGACCGGCGCGACCTTCGAGGAAAACGCCGCCCTGAAGGCCCGGGCCGTCTACGACCTTTGCCGCGGCTGGGTGCTCTCCGACGACAGCGGGCTGGAGGTGACAGCCCTCGGCGGCGAGCCGGGCATCTATTCCGCCCGCTACAAGGGCCTGCAGACCGAGGCCGAGCGCCGCCGCGCTATCCTTGACGCCCTGGAGGGTCAGGACGACCGCAGCGCGCGCTTTGTCTGCTGCATCTGCCTCATCAGCCCCGACGGCGCGCAGCATCTCTTCAAGGGGATCTGGAAGGGCGTCATCGCCCGGGAGGAGGACGGCGCCAACGGCTTCGGCTACGATCCCATCTTTGTCTCCGAGGACGGAGCCGGCCGCACCACCGCCTCCCTGCCCATCTCCTTCAAGGAGACCTACTCGCACAGGGCGAAGGCGGTGGCGATGCTCATGGCCTATCTGCGCGGGGCGGATGCCGTGCGCGCATGACGGCAGGCCTTGATTCAGCCAGAGCAGTCCGCAGGCGCGGCTGCTCTTTTTTCTACCCGGAAAAACGCGAACATCCATTTGCCTCCCTCTTGAACATCTGTAAAATTTATGGTACAATTCCACGGAAACCCCATCAACGCAACGAGCCGCGCGTATGATGCGCGATAAAGGAGTATCCGTCTATGTCCAATACCTATGACGCGGGGAATATCCAGGTGCTGGAGGGGCTGGAGGCCGTCCGGATGCGGCCCGGCATGTACATCGGCACCACCTCCAGCCGGGGCCTGCACCACCTGCTGTGGGAGATCGTCGACAACGCCATCGACGAGGCCAGCAACGGCTACGCCGACCGCGTGATCGTCACCCTGCACAGCGACGGCTCGGCCAGCGTCTTTGACAACGGGCGCGGCGTGCCCGTGGACGAGCACCCGACCCTGCACATCTCCGGCGTGGAGGTCATCTACACGCGCCTGCACGCGGGCGGCAAGTTCAACAGCGACAACTATAACTATTCCGGCGGCCTGCACGGCGTGGGCGCGTCGGTGGTCAACGCCCTCTCCCGGTGGATGACCGTGGATTCCTACCGCGACTGGGGCCACTACCGCATGCGCTTCACCTCCGAGGAGAACCCGCTCACCGGCAAGATCGACGCCGGCAAGCCCGACGGCCCGCTGGAGAAGGTTGGCAACACCCGCAAGCGCGGCACCCTCGTGCGCTTTTTGCCGGATGATCGCATCTTTGAGGACACCGAGTTCCACACCTCCCAGGTGGCGCGGCGGCTGCAGGAGCTGTCCTTCCTCAACCAGGGTCTGTACATCTCCCTGGTCGACGAGCGCGCGAAGAATCCCGAGGAGCGGGAGCAGGTCTTCTACCACGAGGGCGGCATCATCGACTATGTGAAGTACATGAACGAGAACAAGACCCCGCTGACCGAGGACGTGATCTACCTGGAGGGCAAGCGCGACACGACCATCTGCCGCGCCGCCATCCAGTACACCACGGACTACGCGGAGAACATGTTCTCCTACGCCAACAACATCCCCACCGGCGAGGGCGGCTCCCACGAGACCGGCTTCAAAGCCGCCTTCACCAAGGCCTTCAACGACTACGCCCGCAAGGTGGGCGTGCTCAAGGAGAAGGACAACAACCTGGCGGGCGAGGACTTCCGCGAGGGCCTGACCTGCGTGCTGACCGTGCTGGTGAAGGATCCCCAGTTCGAGGGCCAGACCAAGGGCCGCCTGGGCAACAGCGAGGTGCGCCCCGCGGTGGAGGCCATCATCGGCGACGCCCTGGCAGACTGGCTGGACAACCTCAAGAACCAGGAGCTGGCCGCCTCCATCGTGGGCAAGGCCGCCAAGGCCCACCAGGCCCGGGAGGCCGCCCGCAAGGCCCGCGACAACGCCCGCGCCGCCAACAAGCTGGAGGCCGCGCCCCTGGTGGGCAAGCTGGCCGCCGCCCGCGGCCACAAGCCGGAGGACAACGAGCTGTTCATCGTGGAGGGCGATTCCGCAGGCGGCAGCGCCAAGCAGGGCCGCGACAGCCGGTTCCAGGCCATCCTGCCCCTGCGCGGCAAGCCCCTCAACGCGGAGAAGAAGCGCCTGGATCAGGTGCTGGCCAACGAGGAGTTCCGCAGCCTGATCACCGCCCTGGGCACCTCCATCGACGATTCGTTCACCCTCAAGAGCCTGAAATACTACAAGGTCATCATCCTCTCCGATGCCGACCAGGACGGCGCGCACATCCGCGCGATCCTGCTGACCTTCTTCTTCCGCTACATGAAGGAGCTGATCACCGCCGGCCACGTCTACATCGGCATGCCGCCGCTCTACCGCGTGGCCAAGGGCAGCACCGTGATCTACGCCTACGACGACAAGGAGCTGGAGAAGACCGTCAAGAAGGTCGGCAAGGGCTACACCCTGCAGCGCTACAAGGGCCTGGGCGAGATGAACCCCTCCCAGCTCTGGGAGACCACCATGGATCCCAGCCAGCGCAAGCTGATGCAGGTGACCATCGAGGACGCCGCCGAGGCCGACCGGATGGTGACCATCCTGATGGGCGACAAGGTGGAGCCGCGGCGGGATTACATCAGTCTGTACGCCGACTTCAACCGGCAGGATCATTTTGAGGGCCGCAAGGAAGCGGAGTAAGACCTCATCCGGCCCTTCGGGCCACCTTCCCCATAGGGGAAGGCTTTCGTTCTTCTTTGAATAAGAACGCTTCATCTTAGAAGCGGCGCGCGAAGGGGTGGAGGGGGCGCCGAACGCCCGGAAAACTCCACCGAACGCCCGGAAAACTCCACAGTGTGGAGTTTTCAGTGAGGCGAAAGCGGCAGCGACAGGATCGCAAAGCCCCCTCCCCGCGCCCGCAGGCGCGGAATCTTTCGCCGCCTTCGGCGGCGACCAAAGGGCTTTGCGATCGCCCTTTGGAAACCTTCGCCCGCCTCCTGATTGGCAAATCAGAGAGGATAACTGGTTTTCTCCGGGGGTGTTCCATCATGAATGTAGATCAGCTGGCGCAGGTGCTGCGCACAGACCAGGACTTTATGGAAAACGTGACGCGCTGGGAGGTCATGCCGGCGCGGCCCGCGCGCTACGCAGACTACCCCGAGGGGCTGGACGACCGCCTGCGGGAGGTGCTGCACAAGCGGGGCATTCACCAGCTCTACACCCACCAGGCTCAGGCGGTTTCCCGCGTGCTAGCGGGCGAGGATGTGGTGGTGGTGACACCCACGGCCTCCGGCAAAACCATGTGCTACAACCTGCCCGTGCTCTCCGCCATCCTGAAGAATCCGGACGCCCGGGCCCTGTACCTCTTCCCCACCAAGGCCCTCTCCGCCGACCAGGTCAGCGAGCTGTACGAGATGATCGAGCAGGCCGGCGTGGACATCAAGACCTTCACCTATGACGGGGACACCCCGGCGGCGGCGCGGCGGGCCGTGCGGCAGGCCGGGCACATCGTGGTGACCAACCCGGACATGCTCCACAGCGGCATTCTGCCCCACCACACCAAGTGGGTCAAGCTGTTTGAAAACCTGCGCTACATCGTCATCGACGAGATCCACACCTACCGCGGCGTGTTCGGCTCCAACCTGGCCAACGTGCTGCGGCGGCTGATGCGCCTGTGCGCCTTCTACGGCAGCCATCCGCAGTTCATCCTGTGCAGCGCCACCATCGCCAACCCGCGGGAGCTGGCCGAGACCCTGACCGGTCGGCCCGTGACCCTGATCGACGACAACGGCGCACCCATGGGCGAGCGCCACTTCGTGTTCTACAATCCGCCCGTGGTCAACCGCCAGCTGGGCATCCGCAAGGGCGTGGTGCCCGAGGTGCGGGCCATCTCCGGCATGCTGCTGAAGAACGGCATCCAGGCCATCACCTTCGCCCGCTCTCGCCTGGTGGTGGAGGTGCTGACCCGCTACCTGAAGGACATGGTGCGCGACCCCATGGGCAACGCGGGCCGGGTGCGCGGCTACCGCGGCGGCTACCTGCCGACCCAGCGCCGCGAGATCGAGCGCGGCCTGCGCGCCGGGCAGATCGACGCGGTGATCTCCACCAACGCCCTGGAGCTGGGCATCGACATCGGCGCGCTGGACGCCTGCGTGCTCTGCGGCTACCCGGGCACCATCGCCAGCGCCTGGCAGCAGGCGGGCCGCGCGGGCCGTCGCAAGTCCACCAGCATCGTGTTCTTCGTGGCCTCCTCCGCCGCCATCGACCAGTACATCGTCAATCACCCGGACTATTTCCTCAAGCAGAGCCCGGAGAACGCCCTGCTCAACCCGGACAACCTCTACATCCTCCTCAGCCACTTCAAGTGCGCGGCCTTCGAGCTGCCCTTCGAGGATGGCGACAGCTTCGGCAACGCGCCCGCGCCGGAGGAATACCTGGGCTTTTTGGAGGAGAGCCACATCCTCCACCACGCGGAGGGCCGCTGGCACTGGTCGGCCGAGGATTTCCCGGCCAGCGAGATCAGCCTGCGCTCCGCCGCGTCGGAGAACTTCATCATCATCGACATCACGGACGCGGGCCATCACCGGGTCATCGGCGAGATGGACCGCTACACCGTGCCCATGCTGCTGCACGAGAACGCCATCTACATGCACGAGGGCCGGCAGTACCAGGTGGAGAAGCTGGACTTCGACGCCTGCAAGGCCTACATCCGCCAGGTGGACGTGGACTACTACACCGACGCCGACCTCAACATCAGCCTGAGCCTGCTGGACATCGAGGACAGCGCGGAGGAGGCCGGCTTCACCCGCACCTTCGGCGAGGTGAAGGTGACCGCCCTGGTCACCATGTTCAAGAAGATCAAGTTCGACACCCACGAGACCCTGGGCTTCGGCCACGTGCGCCTGCCGGAGATGGACATGCACACCACGGCCTGCTGGTGGACGCTGCCGGACAGCCTGTGCGCCCGCTTCGAGGCGGACGCCCTGCAGGGCGGCATGCTGGGCATCGCAAACCTGCTGCGCATCGTCGCCCCGCTGTACCTCATGTGCTCGCCCCAGGACATCGCGGTGATCTACCAGGTGCGCTCCCCCATCACCGACAAGCCCACCATCATCCTCTACGACAACTGTCCCGGCGGCGTGGGCCTGGCCCAAAAGGCCTACGCGATGCAGGGCCTGCTGCTGGAGAAATGCCTGGACATCGTGAGCCAGTGCACCTGCACCCACGGCTGTCCCTCCTGTGTGGGCCCGGTGGGTGAGGTCGGCACCGACGGCAAGAAGACCGCCCTGGCCGTGCTGCGCGCCTGGGTCGACCCGGCATCGGAGGCGAGGAAGCCATGAACCTGCGCGACAAGCTGCGGGCTGTGAGCGCCCCCGCGCCCAGGCCCGCGCCGCGCCCGGAGCCCGCCGCCGGCGACTGCTGGCGTAAGGAGGTCACACGGCCCCTGGACGAGTTTCCCGGCGCCTTCGACCTCAGCCGCGCCACACTGATGCTGATGCAGCAGGAGGAGCTGCCGGTGCCCCTCGACCCCACGCGCATCCTCTACCTCGACACCGAGACCACCGGGCTGAGCGGCGGCGCGGGCACGGTGGCCTTTCAGGTGGGGCTGGGCTTTCTGCGGGAGGACGGCTTTCACGTGCGCCAGCTGGTGATGCGGGATTATCCCGAGGAGCGCTACCTGCTGCGGGAGGTGCAGACCGCCCTGGAGCAGGCGGACGTGCTGTGCACCTTCAACGGCCGCACCTTCGACGTGCCCCTGCTGCGCTCCCGGTTCCTGATGAACCGCATGGACCCGGAGGCCCTCGAGCTGCCGCACATCGACCTGCTGCACATCGCGCGGCGCGTGTTCAAGCTGCGGCTGAAGCGCTGCAACCTGGGCCATTTAGAGGAGCAGGTGCTGGGCATCCCCCGCGAAAACGACTTGCCCGGCGCCGAGGTGCCGGAGCGCTTCTTCCGCTATCTGCGCACCGGTGAGTTCGCCCTGCTGGAGGACGTGCTGCGCCACAACGAGCAGGACATCGCGAGCCTGTGCGTGCTGCTCAGCCGCATGACCTGGCTCTACGAGCACCCGGAACGCATCGGCCACAGCGAGGATCTCTTCGCCATGGGCGTGGCGCTCGAGCGCGCGAGCCATCTGGAGGAGGCCCGGCGCTGCTACCGCCTGCTGCCCAGCGGGGCCCTGCACGCCCAGGGACAGCTGCGCATGGCCGCCGGCTACCGCCGCGAGGGCAGCCGCCGGGAGGCCGCCCGCCTCTGGGAGGAGATGATCGCCCGGGGCGAGGGCGGCGTTACACCCTACGTTGAGCTGGCCAAGCACCTGGAGCATCACGAGCGGGATCTGCCCCGCGCCCTCGAAATGACCCGCCAGGCCATGCTGCGCCTGGCCGAGCCGAGGCTGACGGACACAGCCGAGACCGAAGCGCAGCGGGACGCACTGCGCATACGCTATGAACGCCTGAAACGCAAAACGCAGGCGCAAAAAAGCAGAACGGCACCGTAACCGTTCTGCTTCTCTGTTCAGTTCAGACCGGACATCTTTTTGTAGACGTCTCCGCGATGGCCGGCCAGCAAGGTCTCAACCACCACAAAGACACCACGGATGACCGTAAAGACGATCCGGCAGTCGCCGATGCGCATGCGATAATACTGGTTGCCCCGCATTCCCTTGAGCCGTTTCAGATCGATGCGCTCGGGATGCTCGCCCCTGATGAATTCGAGAAGATTTTCCTCGTATCGCGTCCGCACATCTTCATGTGTTTTCAGAAACTTGTCCGCTGCCTTCGTATAACGGATCTCCACATCCCGGCGCGCTGTATCCGGCAAAGCCTTCGCCTCCGATCACACCGCCAGATGCCGGACGGTCGTGATTTCCAGATCATCGTCCGTCATCGCATCCAGCGCACCCAGGATTTCCGCGGACTCCTCCTCGGAAGCCTCCGGAATGCCCACAGAAAGACGGTAGAAGGGATCTGCCTTGAGCTTGCTCAGATAGGCATCCATCGCTTCATTGAACATGTCCGTCATCGTCAGGTTAAACACTGCCGCGATGGCCTTCATATCGTCAATACGCCTTTCGTCGGTTTTGAAATTGACCGCCTTGGTTGCCATGCTTCCCACCTCCCTGGTGTATGTAGATTATATACCATCAAGACGGTAAAGACAAGTCTTTCCGCATCATTTGAGCCTATCCCGCAGCGCAAAGGAAAACCCTCCCGCATCGGAAGGGTTTCTCATCATTGCAGCGCGCTGAGCTGCACCTCCAGGGCGTCCAGCTCGGTGGAGAGCTCGGTCTGCAGATCGCCCGTGTCCGCCGCGCCCAGGGTGGTGCGGCTGATGTAATTCTCCACCGTCGCCATCAGCGTGGTGAAGGTGCTCTCGGGGATCATGGTGCCGGTGCCGGCCAGCGAGGCATCGGCCTGGTTGAGTAGCTGCATCGCGTAGACCTTGGAGCGGATCAGCGCCAGGGAGGCCTGCGAGGTGCCGCCCGTGCGGCTGAGCGAGGCGGTGCGGGTCTTGGCTTCGTTGCACTCGTTGAGCATCCGCTCGGCGAAGAAGGCGTGGGCCTCCCGCTGGTAGCGGACAGCCGGAAGCGCCACCACCACGGTGACGATCAGGGCGATGAGCAGCAGCAGCGCCACCGCGCCCTGCCATCGCCCGCCTCCGCGGTTGGAGTCGCCGACGGAGACGCGGCTGCGTCGGCTGGAATACCGATTCATGGAAACACCTCCCTCAAGAAGTGTGTGAGATGACATGGCTAACCATCAGCCAGCCAGCAGGGGTTCCGCGCCTGCGGGCGCGGGCAAAGGGCTTTGCGATCGCCCTTTGCAAACCTTCGCCCTGCCATCTCTTCGTCTCATCTTTTGCCGCGGTTCACGCGCTGCACCGGCTTGCCGATGGCGGGCTTGCCTGCGGCGGGGCTGTCGCGGCGCACCTTGCCGTCCCGGCCGATGGTGATGACCTGGCCGCCCCTTGGCAGTGCGGGCTTCACAGCCGGCGCGGCCTCGCGGTCACGGGGCTTGGGACGCGGCTGGGCGGGATTGCCCTGACGGTCGAGCTTCGCCGGGCGCTCGCCCCGCGGAAGACGCGGCTTGGGCTCGGAGGGCGTGGTGATCTCCATCGGCCAGTCGCTCTCCTTCAGCGGAAGACGCCGGCCGATCAGCTTCTCCACCTGGCCCAGCTGTTTCATCTCGTCGATGCAGCAGAAGGAGATCGCGGTGCCGTCCCTGCCCGCGCGGCCCGTGCGGCCGATGCGGTGGATGTAGCTCTCCGGCTCCATGGGCAGGTCGTAATTGACCACGTGGGAGAGGCCCTCGATGTCCAGGCCCCGCGCCGCGATGTCCGTGGCGACGAGCACCTTGCAGTCGCCGCTCTTGAAGCGGTTCAGGGCCGTCTGCCGCGCGTTCTGGCTCTTGTCGCCGTGGATGGCGACGCTGTCGATGCCCGCGCGCTTCAGCTCCCGCACGATGCGGTCCGCGCCGTGCTTGGTGCGGCTGAACACGAGGCAGTTCTCCACGTCCTCCCGGCGGAGGATGTCCGCCAGCAGGTGCTTCTTGTTGGCCTTGTCCACATAGTAGAGGCTCTGGTTGATGCGCTCCACCGGGCTGGAGACCGGGTCCACCTTCACGCTCTCGGGGTCGTGCAAGATGTCCATCGCCAGCTTCTCCACCTCGGCGGGCATGGTGGCGGAGAACATCAGGGTCTGGTGCGGGCAGGTCAGCGCGTTCACCACGCGGCGGACGTCATGGATAAAGCCCATGTCCAGCATCCGGTCAGCCTCGTCCAGCACGAAGATGTCGATGCTGTCCAGCTTCACAAAGCCCTGGCCCATCAGGTCCAGCAGGCGGCCCGGGCAGGCGATGATCACGTCCACGCCGCGCCGCAGGGCCTCCACCTGCCCGTTCTGGTTCACGCCGCCGATGAGCACGGTGTGGGTCACCGGCACGCCCTTGCCATACATCACAAAGCAGTCGTCAATCTGCTGGGCCAGTTCGCGGGTCGGGGTCAGGATCAGCCCGCGCACCCGCCGTGCCTCGCCCGCGTAGACGGGCTTCTCCGCCAGGCGCTGCAGCATCGGCAGCGCGAAGGCCGCCGTCTTGCCGGTGCCGGTCTGGGCGCAGCCCAGCACGTCGCTGCCCCGCAGCACGTGGGGGATGGTCGCGGCCTGGATCGGTGTCGGCGCCGTGTAGCCGCTGGCGCGTACATTGCCCAGAAGCCTGGGCGTCAAACCAAGGGAATCAAATGTCATGCGTTGCCTTCATTCCTTCCAAATCGAACAGCCGTTGCTGTTCCACCTGCATCCTATCACGAAGATGGGGGTTATGTCAAGTTTTTGGCAATTCTGTGGCTTTTCAGTGGGAATGAAGGGCAAAATATTGACCATTTTTGACGGCATAATGGTTTTATTGTGAATTTCCCGTGTCAAAGGAGGTTCAGATCATGGAGCAGGTGTATCAGTGCGCCCAGGCCCTGGCCGACGCGATTCTCGCAAGCGAGGTCTACGGCGAGATGAAGGACGCGAAGAACGCCTTAGAGCACATCGCGGAGGACCGCGAGGACTTCCCGGAGCTGGAGCGGTTCCGGGCCGCGCGCCAGCGCTTCGACGACATGATGGAGAACATCAACCGCATCCTCCGCCTGACCATCAACGGCGACCCCGGCGGCGAGGAAGAGGCCCCCGCCCGGTGCGCGGGCTGTGCCGGGTGCCAGGGCCGCGGGAGGAGCGGGGACTGCGGCGGCTGCGCAAGACGATGAAGGCTTTCCCCGCTTGACATTTCCCTTTGTCCTGCCTATCATGACGATGGGAGCCGCGGGGTTCCGCGCCTGCTCCTGATCACTGTGCAACCGAGAGTTTGAGAGGAACGATTCCGCCTATGGCCAAGTCCGCATCCACCGCACCGCTGACGCCCCTGGAGATGAAGCAGCTGTCCCCCATGATGCAGCACTACTTCGAGATGAAGGAGAAGTATCCCGGCTGCCTGCTCTTCTACCGCGTGGGGGATTTTTATGAGATGTTCTTTGACGACGCGGTGACCGTGTCCCAGGAGCTGGAGCTGACGCTGACCGGCAAGGAGTGCGGGCTGAAGGAGCGTGCACCCATGGCCGGCGTGCCCCATCACGCGGTGGATACCTACGTGGAGAAGCTCGTGGAGCGCGGCTTTAAGGTCGCCATCTGCGAGCAGATGGAGGACCCCGCCCTGGCCAAGGGGCTGGTCAGCCGCGATGTGATCCGCGTGGTGACCCCCGGCACGGTGACGGAGCCCTCCCTGCTGGATGAAAAGAGCAACGCCTACCTGCTGTCGGTGTGCTTCGCCGGGGAGGTCTGCGGCCTGGCCTTCGTGGACGTGTCCACGGGCGAGATGACCGTGCGGCAGATCACCGCGCCGGAGAGCGCCCTCGCGGACGAGTGCGCCCGCATCCAGCCCCGGGAGATCATCACCCACGATCCGGTGCGGCTGCGCGGGTGCCTGGGGCGCGAGGACATCCCCATGGGCGAGCAGCCCCGCGGCTGGTACCAGTACGCCAGCGCCGCCGAGGCCCTCTGCGCCCACTTCGGCCTGGCCAGCCTGGACGGGCTCGGCCTGGGCGAGGAGCTGAAGCAGGCGGCCTGCGCGGCGGGCGCGCTGATGCGCTACCTGCTGGAGACCCAGAAGAACGCCCTGGAGCACATCACCCACATCGCCATCGACCAGGGGCAGGACGCCATGCTCCTCGACCGCGGCACGCGCCGCAACCTCGAGCTGACCGAGAGCTACCGCAGCCATTCGCGCAAGGGTTCCCTGCTCTGGCTGCTGGACAAGACCTCCACGGCCATGGGCGGACGGCTGCTGCGCGCGTGGATCGAGCAGCCCCTGCAACGCAAGGACACCATCGAGGCGCGCCTGAGCGCCGTGGAGGAGTTCACCCGCGAGCGGGTGCTCTCCGGCCGCCTCTCGGAGGAGCTGCGCGGCGTGTACGACCTGGAGCGCCTGCTCTCGAAGGTCAGCTACCGCAGCCTCAACGCGCGGGACTGCCTCGCGCTGTGCGACTCCCTCAAGCGGGTGCCCGGCATCCGCAGCCTGCTCTCCGAGGCCCAAAGCGCCCCGGTGCAGGCCCTGCGCGACCGCCTCGACCCGTCCCGCCTGGAGGCCCTCACCGATCTGCTGGAGCGGGCGATTCACCCGGACGCGCCGGTGGTCATCACCGAGGGCGGCATCATCCGCGACGGCTACAGCCCCATGCTCGACGAGTTCCGCGCCGCTGCCCAGAACGGCAAGCAGTGGATCCTGGACCTGGAGCAGCGCGAGCGCGAGAAGACCGGCATCCGCAACCTGCGGGTCAGCTTCAACCGCGTGTTCGGCTACGTGATCGAGGTGACCAAGTCCTACCTGGACATGGTGCCCGAAAGCTACCTGCGCCGCCAGACCCTGGCCAACGCCGAGCGCTTCACGACCCCCGAGCTGAAGGAGATCGAGCAGCGCATCGTCGGCGCCCAGGAGCAGGGTGTGCGGCTGGAGAGCCAGCTCTTCGCCGAGGTGCGCGACCGCATCGCGGAGAAAATCAGCGATATCCAGGCCACGGCGGCAGCCCTGAAGGAGCTGGACGCCCTGCTCTCCCTCGCCCAGGCCGCCATGGAGAACCACTACGTGCGGCCCGCCATCACCGAGGACGGCACCCTCGACATCCTCGACGGCCGCCATCCCGTGGTGGAGCAGACCCTGCAGGACGAGGGCTTTGTGCCCAACGACACCCACATGGACGGCGACAGCCAGCGGATGCTCATCATCACCGGGCCGAACATGGCCGGCAAGAGCACCTACATGCGGCAGGTCGCCCTCATCGCGCTGATGGCCCACATCGGCTCCTTCGTGCCCGCGCGGGAGGCGAAGATCCCGCTGATTGACCGCATCTTCACCCGCGTCGGCGCATCGGACGACCTGGCCAGCGGCCAGTCCACCTTCATGGTGGAGATGACCGAGACCGCCAACATCCTGCGCAACGCGACCCGCAAGTCCCTGGTGATCCTGGACGAGATCGGCCGCGGCACCTCCACCTTCGACGGCCTGGCCATCGCCTGGGCAGTGGTGGAGTATCTGTGCGACAGGAAGACCGGCGGCGCGAAGACCCTCTTCGCCACCCACTACCACGAGCTGAGCGAGCTGCAGGGTCACCTGGACGGCGTGCAGAATTACTGCGTCTCTGTGCGCGAGCACGGCGAGGACGTGATCTTCCTGCGCAAGATTGTGCCCGGCGGCGCGGACAAGTCCTTCGGCATCCACGTCGCGCGCCTGGCGGGCGTGCCGCACCCGGTGCTGGTGCGCGCCCACGAGATCCAGGCGCGGCTGGAGGTGGCGGACACCAGCGGCGCCATCGGGCAGAGCATCCTCGGCGAGGACGCGGAGCCGAAGCCGGATGAGCAGATGAATCTCTTCGACTACAAGAAGGATGAGATCATCAATGAGCTGCAGACACTTGATGTCATGGCGCTGACGCCGATGGATGCCATCAATAAATTGTTTCTCCTGAGGGAAAAGGCAAGGAATCTGTGATCCCCTTCTGAGTTTAGCAGGGGTTCCGCGCCTGCGGGCGCGGGTCAGGGGCTTTGCGATCGGTCCGGGGCTGCCGCCCGCTCTCCGCTGAAAACGCCATAACATGGCGTTTTCCGGCTTTGCGATCGGTCCGGGGCTGCCGCCCGCTCTCCGCTGAAAACGCCATAACATGGCGTTTTCCGGGCGCTCCGAGCCCCCTCCACCCCTTCGCCGCATTCCATTCGCCTGCAGGTTATTGATGCCAATACGAAAATCCCCGCCTTGCGGCGGGGACTTTTGTTTTTGTGGTTGACCTGATTACTTGGTCAGGCGCGGAGGATTGGTCCAATCCTTCAGAGCGGTCAGACCCCAGTCGAGCTCGACGGTGTCGGTCAGCTTGCCGGTCTTGGAATCGGCCCACTTCTTGGTGGAAGCGGTGTAGGCCTTGATGGTCTCGCCGGTGAAGGCGTCGACGCCCACATAGTTGCCATAGGCGGGCTTGTTGGCGGGGGTGTAACGGATGCGGTAGGTCTCGTCCTCACCAGTGCGATAGGTGATGAAGTAGCGCACCAGCTCGCCGTTCACATTGTACACGGCCTCAGCCTTGGCGATGTCGCCCTCGGCATACTCCTCGGTCACAGCCGCGACGTACCACTTGGTGCCGCCGGCGGTCTTGCGATGATGCCAGATTACGTCGCCCTTGCTGCCAGCCAGACCGGTCTTGAAGTAGTCGGTGTTCTCCTCCACCTTCTCGACGATCTCCAGCTTGCCGGCGCGGGTGTAGGTGGCAGTCCAGGGGCCCTTCTCCACGATCCAGGCGTGGTTGGGAGCACCGTTGCTCTCCTTGCCGTGGATGTCAGCATAGAACTGATAGTAGGGCACCATGCCGTACCAGTTGATGGTCTCGCCTTCGTTGCCCTTCTGATCCACAGCGTAGACGTTGGAGGCAATCTCCAGGCCGTTCTCGTCCACCAGGCTGTCCACCATGTAGGTGGCCTTGCCGATGTTCTGGCCGTAGACATACTCGGTCGCGGCGGTCTGGCCGTAGCTGTTGGAGTTGGAGCCGGCTTCCTTGGGCTGCTTGGGCAGGCCCGCGGCGACGATGCCGGACACGAGCTCGGTGGCTTCGCCCATGGCTTCCTCGGCAGCGGCGACAGCCTTGTCGTCACCGGCCTTCACGGTGTCGGTGTTGACATAGTTCTTGATCCAGGCCCAGTAGTTGCCATAGGTCATGTCAGCGGGGACGTAGCTGTCCTTCTCACCGGTGGGCAGAACCAGCTTCATCTCAGTGTTGCCGACCTTCACGGTGCCCTTGTAATCCACAGGCACCCAGTCCTCGGTCTCGGGATCATAGGCGAAGTAGGAGCGGTACACCGTGTTGTTCCACTTGGCGCCCAGCTGGTACTTGTGGCCTTCCAGCTCCACATAGCCCAGGCCGTTCTCCAGCTCGACCTCTTCAGGTTCCTCGCCATAGCCCAGCCAGTTGGCATAGACCGTGTCGGGATCGCCGTTCACACGGACCATGATTTCGCCGTTCTTGGTCTTGGTGCGCACGGTGGGCTGAGCCTCGCGCTCAGGCAGCTGCGCTTCCAGGCGGGAAATCTTATTCGGGATAACGACCTTGGTGCCATCGGCGAAAGCGCCGACGGTCAGGCTCAGCAGGCTGGCGACGACCAGGGCCAGAGCCAGAAGACGGGACAGATTCTTCTTCATCGTGATCTCTCCTTTTCAGTATCCGATTTCTCATCGGTGAGGTTATTATAACCCATGAATTTTCTGTTGTCAATATGTTAAGAGACTGTGAATGAAAAAAATTTGTAATAAAATTTCAATCTGGGCTTCTTTTCCTCACTTCCGAAAAGATAGGAAAATCCCCGCCGTGAGGCGGGGATCTGGTGCGTTTCCGGGTTTACTTGGTCGCGCGAGGAGGATTGCTCCAATCCTTCAGGGCGGTCAGACCCCAGTCCAGCTCCACCATGTCGGTCAGCTTGCCGGAGGCCACGTCCACCCACTTCTTGTTGGAAGCGGTCTCAGCCTTGATATCGTTGCCCTCGAAATCCTTGCCCTCGTACCAGCCGTAGGCGGGCTTGTTGTCAGTGCCATACTGGATCTCGTAGTTCTCGTTCTCGCTGGTGCGATAGGTGATGTAGTAGCGAACCAGCTCGCCCTTCACGTTGTAATCGGCCTCGGCCTTGGCGATATCGCCCTCGGCATAGTTCTCCACCACGTTGGCCACATACCAGGTGGTGCCGCCGGCCGTCTTACGGAACTGCCAGGTCACCTTGCCGGTGCTGCCGGCCAGACCGGTCTTGAAGTAGTCGGTGTTCTCCTCGTTCTTGACGACCTTCACCAGCTTGCCCGCACGGGTGTAGGTGTTGGTCCAGGAGCCGCTCTCCACGATCCAGGCGTAGTTGGGCGCGCCGGAGCTGTCCTTGCCGGTGTTCTGCTCCATGAACTGATAGAAGGGAACCATGCCGACCCAGCCCTCGGACAGGCCGGAATTGCCCTTCTGCAGGTCCGCGCCGAAGCTGTTCTCAGCAATCAGCAGGCCGTTCTCGTCGAACAGGCCGCTCACCAGGTAGGTCACGCCGTCGATCTCCTGGGTGTACATCTTCTGGGTCGCGGCGGTCAGACCGTTGGAGTTGGAGTTCGCGCCGGCTTCCTTGGGCTGGGAGGGCAGACCGGCCGCCACGATGTTCTGCTGGAGCTCCTCGGCTTCCGCCAGGGCAGCCTCAGCGTCCGCCAGCTCGTCCTCGTCGCCGGCTTCCACCTTGTCGGTGTTGATGTAGTCCTTGACCCAGGCCCAGTAGTTGCCATAGGTCATGTCGGCGGGCACATGGCTCTCCTTGGCCTTGGTGGGCGAGACCAGCTTCATCTCAGTCTTGCCGACCGTCACGGTGCCCTCATAGTTCACGGGCACCCACTCGCCGGAGCTGGGATCATAGGCGAAGTAGCTGCGGACGACCTTGTTGCTCCACTTGGCGCCCAGCTGGTACTTGTGGCCCTCGGTCTCCACATAGCCCAGACCGTTCTCCAGGGCAACCTCTTCCTTGCTCTCACCGTAGCCCAGCCAGTTGGCATAGACCGCGTCGGCCTCGCCGTTCACGCGGACCATGATCTCACCGTTCTTGGTCTTGGTGCGGATGGTGGGGGAAGCCTCGCGCTCGGGCAGCTGGGGCTCCAGGCGGGAGATTCTATTGGGGATGACGACCTTGGTGCCGTCGGCAAAGGCGCCGGCGGTCAGGCTCAGCAGGCTGGTCACGACCAGCGCCAAAGCCAGAATCCGGGACAGATTCTTCTTCATGGTACTCTCTCCTTCTTTTCATTCGCCGATAGGGATCGGTGGAGCCATTATATATCATGAAGAATTTGTTGTCAATATGTTAAGATAGTGTTACGGATATTTTCTTCTGTGTCATAATTGGGGGTGGTCGGGTCAAAACGGATCTTATCGGTCTGATCTGTGATGAAAGAAAGGATCTGCAGCGCTAAAACGGCAGCTTCAGGCGCTGCACTGACCCTCATCCGTCATCGAGCCCCAGGCTCGATGCCACCTTCCCCCGGAGGAGGAAGGCTGAACCACAGAAAAATCCCCGCCTTGCGGCGGGGATGGGGTTGCGTGGTCCAATCCTTCAGAGCGGTCAGACCCCAGTCGAGCTCGACCTGGTTGGTCAGCTTGCCGGTCTTGTCGTCGCGCCAGGTCTTCAGGCTGTTGGCGGTAGCGGTGATGTCGTTGCCGTCAAAGTCCTTGCCCTCGTAGGAGCCAGCGATGGGCTTGTTGGAGGGATCATAGGCGATGGTGTAGGTCTCGTCCTCGGCGGTGCGATAGGTGATATCGTAGCCGGTCAGAGCGCCGTTCACATTGTAGTACGCCACGGCCTCGGCGATGTCGCCCTCGGCATAGTCCTCAACCACGGAGGAGACATACCACTTGGTGCCGCCGTCGGTCTTGCGGGACTGCCAGGTCACCTTGCCCTTGTTGCCAGCCAGGCCAGTCTTGAAGTAGTCGGTATTCTCCTCAGTCTTCACAGACTTGACCAGCTTGCCCGCACGGGTGTAGGTGTTGGTCCAGGCGCCGCTCTCCACGATCCAGGCATAGTTGGGAGCGCCGGAGCTGTCCTTGCCGGTGTTCTGCTCGTAGAACTGATAGAAGGGAACCATGTAGGTCCAGCCGATTTCCACACCGGTGTCGCCCTTGTCGTTGTTGGCATAGATGTTGGAGGCGATCAGCAGGCCATTGCCGTCAAAGAGCTCATCAGTCCAGTACTCGTTCTGATACTTGCCGTCCTTGATGTCGATGTCCTTGTCGGAGATCTTCTCAACACCAGTGGCCAGGCCGTTGGTGTTCTCGTTGCTGCCGGCTTCCTTGGGCTGCTTGGGCAGGCCAGCCACGATCAGGCCATCAGCGTAGTCGGAAGGATCAACAGGATCGGAGACCTCGTCCTCAGCCTTGACGGTGTCGGTGTTCTTGTAGTCATACACCCACGCCCAGGGCTGATCATAGGCGATGTCGTTGATGGGCTTGCGCATGTCGTCGATCAGCTTCATCTCGGTGGTGCCGACCTTGACAGTGCCCTTGTACTTCACGGGCACCCACTCTTTGAGCTCCGGATCATAGGCGAAGTAGGAGCGGACAACCTTCTTGCTGTACTTGGTGCCCAGCTGATACTTGTGGCCCTCGGTCTCGACGTAGCCCAGACCGTTCTCCAGAGCAACCTCTTCCTTCTCCTCGCCATAGCCCAGCCAGTTGGCATAGACCGTGTCGGCCTCGCCGTTCACGCGGACCATGATCTCACCGTTCTTGGTCTTGGTGCGGACAGTGGGAGCAGCCTCACGCTCGGGGAGCTGGCCCTCGATGCGGGAGAACTTGTTGGGGATGACGACCTTGGTGCCATCAGCAAAGGCGCCAACGGTCAGGCTCAGCAGGCTGGCCACGACCAGCGCCAGAGCCAGAATCCGGGACAGATTCTTCTTCATGGTAGTATCTCCTTTGATGTAATCCGGTTGAACCGGTATCTGTATTATAACTCGTGAACAGAATGTAGTCAATATGTGAACAGACTGTGAATGTTGCTCTTCTGTTACAATTCGTAAAACATATTTGTAAATCAGCGTAATTCGTTGTTTTCAGCTTGACTTTTTTCGTAGTTTTTTGCACACGCTTCCGTCAATTGTGTAAATTTCAGGAAACCCTCATCCTTTCGGCTTTCTCCTGTGCTTCACATTGCTGAACCGCCAAGAGGGCCGTAATGGTCTATCTTGGCTCTCCCTCTGGGAGAGCTGGCAGTGCGTAAGCACTAACTGAGAGAGCACATAAAAATCCCCGCCACGTGGCGGGGATAGGATGGGTTGGGTTGATTACTTGGCCAGACGCGGAGGATTGGTCCAATCCTTCAGCGCGGTCAGACCCCAGTCCAGCTCGACCATGTCGGTCAGCTTGCCGGTCTTCTGATCCACCCACTTCTTGGAGGAAGCGGTCTCAGCCTTGTTGGTGTCGCCGGTGATGGCGTCCACGCCGGTGTACCAGCCGTAGCCGGGCTTGTTGTCGGGGGTGTACTTGATCTTGTAGGTCTCGTCCTCACCGGTGCGATAGGTCAGGAAATAGCGCACCAGCTCGCCGCGGACGTTGTACACAGCCTCAGCCTTGGCGATATCGCCCTCGGCATACTCCTCGGTGGCGGAGGACACATACCACTTGGTGCCGCCGTCGGTCTGACGGAACTGCCAGGTCACATGGCCCTTATTGCCGGCCAGGCCGGTCTTGAAGTAGTCGGTGTTCTCCTCGTCCTTCTCGACGATCACCAGCTTGCCAGCGCGGGTGTAGGTGGCAGTCCAGGGGCCCTTCTCCACGATCCAGGCATAGTTGGGAGCGCCGTTGCTCTCCAGGCCGGTGATCTCCTCGTAGAACTGATAGAAGGGAACCATGTAGGTCCAGCCGATCTTCTCAGCCGCGTCGCCCTTGTCGTTGGTGGCGTAGATGTTGGAGGCGATCAGCAGGCCGTTGGCATCATAGAGCTCGTCGGTCCAGTACTCGTTCTGGTACTTGCCGTTCTTGATGTCGACGTCCTTGTCGGAGATCCACTCGGTGCCCTCGGTCAGGCCGTAGCTGTTGTCGTTGGAACCGGCTTCCTTGGGCTGCTTGGGCAGACCGGCGATCAGCAGGCCGTCGGCGTAGGAGGTGGGCTTCACGGGATCGGAAACCTCGCGCTCAGCCTCGACGGTGTCGGTGTTCTTGTAGTCATACACCCAGGCCCAGGCTTTATCCTCGAGGATGTCGACGATGGGCTTGCGCATGTCCTCGATCAGCTTCATCTCACGGTTGCCGACCTTCACGGTGCCCTTGTACTCCACAGGCACCCACTCTTCCAGGTCGGGATCAAAGGCGAAGTAGCTGCGGTACTGCTTGTTGTTCCACTTGGCGCCCAGCTGGTACTTGTGGCCTTCCAGCTCCACATAGCCCAGACCGTTGTCCAGGTTGACCTCTTCCTTCTCCTCGCCGTAGCCCAGCCAGTTGGCATAGACATTGTCGGGATCGCCGGCCACGCGGACCATGATCTCGCCCTTCTCGGTCTTGGTGCGCACAGTGGGCTGAGCTTCGCGCTCAGGCAGCTGGCTCTCCAGACGGGAGAACTTGTTGGGGATGACAACCTTCGTGCCATCGGCGAAGGCGCCGGCGGTCAGGCTCAGCAGGCTGGCCAGAACCAGCGCCAGAGCCAGAACGCGGGACAGATTCTTCTTCATAGAAATCTCTCCTTAACTCTGTAATCCGATCCAGGATCGGTACCTCATATTATAGGAAGCCGACAGGGTAAAATCAATGCTTTTCAGGCCTGAAAACGTTTTACAGTTGTAACAATTCGTTTTGGGGAAAGACGTTCATGGAATCGTCATTTTTTAACTCATGACGGCCTCATGCCCTCATCCGTCATCGAGCCCATGGCTCGATGACACCTTCCCCCAGAGGGGGAAGGCTTTAGGAACACACAAAAATCCCCGCCTTGCGGCGGGGATCTGTTTACCTGTGATTTGTCTGATTACTTGGCCAGACGCGGAGGATTGGTCCAATCCTTCAGAGCGGTCAGACCCCAGTCGAGCTCGACCGGTCCAATCCTTCAGAGCGGTCAGACCCCAGTCGAGCTCGACCTGGTTGGTCAGCTTGCCGGTCTTGTCGTCGCGCCAGGTCTTCAGGCTGTTGGCGGTCGCGGTGATCTTGTTGCCGTCGAAGTCCACACCGGTGTACCAGCCGTTGGCGGGCTTGTTGTCGGTGGTGTACTTGATCTTGTAGGTCTCGTCCTCGGCGGTGCGATAGGTGATGAAGTAGCGAACCAGCTTGCCGTTCACATTGTACACGGCCTCAGCCTTCGCGATATCGCCCTCGGCATACTCCTCGGTCACAGCCGCGACGTACCACTGGGTGCCGCCGTCGGTCTTGCGATGATTCCAGATCACGTGGCCCTTGCTGCCGGCCAGACCGGTCTTGAAGTAGTCGGTGTTTTCCTCGTCCTTCTCGACGATCTCCAGCTTGCCAGCGCGGGTGTAGGTGGCAGTCCAGGGGCCCTTCTCCACGATCCAGGCATGGTTGGGAGCGCCGGAGCTGTCCTTACCGGTGTTCTCGACATAGAACTGATAGTAGGGGACCATGTAATCCCAGCCGCGAGTCTCGGCTTCGTTGCCAGTCAGGAGGTTGTTCGCGTACATGTTGTTGGCGATCATCAGATCGTTGGCATCGAAGATGGCGTCGTTCAGATACTCGACATTCTTCTTGCCATCCACAACATCCTTGCCATCATTGTACTTGATGGTGCCTTCGGTCAGACCGTTGGTGTTGGAGTTGGAGCCAGCTTCCTTGGGCTGCTTGGGCAGACCAGCCACGATGACTTCATTGCCGGTATCGACAACGCCGTTGGGATCAGAAACTTTCTTGCCCTCCTCGGCGGTATCGGTGTTGATGTAGTCATACACCCACACCCAGGGCTTCTCATAGGTCATGTCGTTGATGCCCTTCGCGCCAACGTTCTCGTCATAGTCATAGAGCTTCATCTCGGTGTTGCCGACCTTGACGGTGCCCTTGTAATTCACGGGAACCCAGGCTTCTTCATCGGGATCATAGGCGAAGTAGGAGCGGACAACCTTCTTGCTCCACTTGGCGCCCAGCTGATACTTGTGGCCTTCCAGCTCCACATAGCCCAGGCCGTTCTCCAGCTCGACCTCTTCGGGTTCCTCGCCATAGCCCAGCCAGTTGGCATAGACCGTGTCGGGATCGCCGTTCACGCGGACCATGATTTCGCCGTTCTTGGTCTTGGTGCGCACGGTGGGCTGAGCCTCGCGCTCAGGCAGCTGCGCCTCCAGGCGGGAAATCTTGTTGGGGATAACGACCGTGGTGCCATCGGCGAAGGCGCCGACGGTCAGGCTCAGCAGGCTGGCCAGAACCAGCGCGAGGGCCAGGACGCGAGACAGATTCTTCTTCATCGTAATCTCTCCTTTTCCGGTAGGTTTCCGGTTAGCCGATCTGCTATCGGCTGGTTCCATTATAGCTCGTGAACAGATTGTAGTCAATATGTGAATAGATTGTGAATATGAATATTCTGTTACAATTCGTTAACACATCGCTTGCACAGACGCCTTTTTCCGGATTTTGCGCTGGATTTGTCCCGGAGCGGCTGAATTCGAGCCGGAAAACAAATCGCGCCGCATCCCTATAGAAATGGAAGGAAAACCGCCCCTGCCTGTCGAAATACCCACCGAACACCAAGAAGGAGGCGTTTCCATGGCCCTGCGCATCATCTCCGAGGCCAACCGGTGCCTGCAGTGCAAAAAACCCATGTGCCAGGAAGGCTGCCCGATCCATACCCCCATCCCGAAGGCAATCCTCGCCTTCCGCGAAAACCGGCTGATGGAGGCCGGCAGGATGCTCTTTGAGAACAACCCCATGTCCGCGGTGTGCTCCGTGGTCTGCGACCACGAGGCCCAGTGCGCCGGCCACTGCGTGCTGGGGCGCAAGGGCAGCCCGGTCACGTTCTACCACATTGAGCGCTTTGTGTCCGAAGCGTATCTCGACCGCATGAAGGTGGAGACCGCCCCGAAGAACGGCAAAAAGACCGCCGTGATCGGCGCGGGCCCCGCCGGCATCACCGCCGCCATCGAGCTGGCCAAGGCCGGCTACGACGTCACCCTCTTCGACGACAACGACCACATCGGCGGCATGCTCTACTACGGCATCCCCGATTTCCGCCTGCCCAAGACCGTGCTGGCGAAGTACCAGCGCGTGATGGAGGAGATGGGCATCCAGTTCCGCCCGAACACCTCCTTCGGCGAGGCCCTGCGCATCTCCGACCTCTTCCGGGACAATTACCTCTCCGTGTTCATCGGCACAGGCGTGTGGCGTCCGAAGACCCTGGGCATCAAGGGCGAGAGCCTGGCGAATGTCCACTTCGGCGTGAGCTACCTGGCCAACCCTTCGGCCTACGAGCTGGGCGAGCGCGTGGCCATCATCGGCATGGGCAACGTGGCCATGGACGTGGCGCGCACCGCCCTGCGCCACGGCGCGCAGCAGGTGACGCTCTACGCCCGCTCCAAGCGCATCGCGGCCAGCCAGCATGAAATGGAATACGCCCGGCTGGACGGCGCGGAGTTCGCCTTCGGCTACGCGATCCAGGAGATCACCCAGGAGGGCCCGGTCTTCAAGATCGCCGAGTTTGACGAGAACGACCAGGTCACCGGCTACAAGCCCGAGCCGGAGCTGGTGCCGGCCGACGCCACCATCCTCGCCGTGAGCCAGGCCCCGAAGAACCGCCTGCTGCTGACCACCGAGGGCCTGCAGGCCAACGAGCGCGGCCTCCTGGTGACGGACGAGAACTGCATGACCACCGTGCCCGGCGTGTTCGCCGCCGGCGACGTGGTGCACGGCTCCCACACCGTGGTGGACGCCGCCGCCGAGGCCAAGACCGCCGCAGCGGCGATGATCAAATATATGGAAGAAAAGTAAACCCTATTTCTTCATTATAAAAAGTTTTCAAAGGCGCACACCCACTGCCGGTGTGCGTCTTCTTTGTAGTTTAGAACAACCGTTTCATTGTCTGTGTATCATCTCATTCCGATATTTGGCCGATTTTTAATCCGAGGTTTGGCCGAGTTTTATTCCGTCATTTGGCCGATTTTTCATCCGCGATTTGGCTGGATTTCATTCCGAGGTTTGGCCGATCCACCTGTTGGTCACCCCATCCAACCAGCGGACGAAAAAAAGTTCATCTGCCCCCTTGACAACTCCGTCAAAACAGTGTACTATACACATAGTGCACTAAGCCACTGGAGGTGAGACGGGTGGAATTCAACGCGTCGTCGCCCATCTGGATGCAGGTGACCACCCGCATCAAGACGGACATGGTGACCGGCAGGCTGCCGCCCGGGGCCAAGCTGCCCGGCGGACGGGATCTGGCGCTGCAGTATACCATCAACCCCAACACCGCCGCCCGGGTCTACCAGGAGCTGGAAAAGGAAGGGCTCGTGGAGATCCGCCGCGGCATGGGCACCTATGTGACGGAAACGCCGGAGCGCCTGGAGGCGCTGCGCAGCGAGATGGCCTGCGAGGCCATGGAGGATTACCTGGAGCGGATGGCGGCCCTCGGCTTCAGCCGGGCGGAGGCCATCACGCGGATCAGTCAGGAGGATGAACATGCTCAGGAGTGAAGAATTGACCAAGGCTTTCGGCGCGAAGACCGCCGTGGATCACGTGAACCTCCGCCTGGAGGCCGGCCACATCTGCGCGATGCTGGGCCCCAACGGCAGCGGCAAGACCACGTGGATGAAGATGGCCGCGGGCCTGTGCAAGCCCACCAGCGGCACGGTGTATTTCGAGGGTGAGCCGGTGGGTGTGAACAGCCGCGCCTCCATCGCCTACATGTCCACCGAGCCCTACTTCTACACCTGGATGACGCTGAAGGACGTGGGCCGGTACTACGGGGACTTCTTCGCCGACTACTCCGCTGAGCGCTACCGCGAGCTGCTGGACCGCTTTGAACTGGAGGAGGGCCTGAAGACGAAGACCCTCTCCTCCGGCATGATGGCCAAGGCCAAGATCGCCGTGACCCTCGCGCGGGACGCGAAGGTCTGGATGCTGGACGAGCCCTTCAACGGCATCGACCTGGTGGCCCGCGACCGCATCAAGGAAGCTATTATCTCTGCCGCCGCGCCGGACAAGCTGCTGCTGATGTCCAGCCACCTGGTGGAAGAGATGGAGAGCATCGCCGACCGCGCGGTGTTCCTGCGCAAGGGCAAGCTCATCAAGGAAGTGGACATCGACACGGAGCGGGCCGAGACCGGCTGCTCCATCGCGGACGAATACCGCCGCATCTACGGAGGCCAGGAGGAGGAAGACGCATGAAAAACCTCATCAAATATGAATTCCGGAAAACCTGGAACACCAAAATGATCATCCTGGGCATCGCCGCCTTCGCCGAGGTGGCGTTCCTCGTGAGCCTCTACCTCAACCTGGAGGAGATCAACGGCCTGTCCATCTTCGCGCTGACCATGCTGGCCTTCGGCGGGGTAATGTTCATCGGCATCCAGAGCGTGCTGACCATGCACCAGGACATGAACACCCGCCAGGGCTACATGCTCTACATGACGCCCAATTCCTGCTTCAAGATCCTCGGCGGCAAGGTGCTGGAAAACGGCCTGTCCATCTTCGCGGCCGGCGCCTTCTTCTTCGCCCTGGGCGCGCTGGATGTCACGCTGCTGGTGGCGCATCTCGGCCAGCTCCAGGAGCTGATCAACGTTGTGAACAGCTTCGCGAAGCAGCTCTCCATGGAGCTGCCGCTGAACGCGGAGTTCTTCGGTCTGCTGGCGCTGAACTTCCTGTGCACCTGGCTGAACGTGGTCAACACCGCCTACCTGGCGGACGTGGTGGCCACCTGCCTGCTCAGCGGCAAAAAGCACAACGGCTGGATCGGTCTGCTGCTGTTCCTGGTGATCAGCGGAGCCATGTCTGCCCTGCAACAGGCGATCACCAAGGGCATGGCCTGGCAGCCGATGCTGATCTGGGACGCGGTGATCGCCCTGGCGTGCGCCGCGGTGATGTACGCCGCCACGGCGTTCCTGATGGATCGGCATCTGAGCGTGTGACCTGCAAGGCAAAGAAAACCCGTGCGGATTCTCTCCCTGATGATAGGAAGCCGCACGGGCTTTTCATATTGATTATGGCAGCAGGGGTTCCGCGCCTGCGGGCGCGGGCAAAGGGCTTTGCGATCGCCCTTTGCAAACCTTCGCCTCCTCCATGGATATGCAGGTTAGGATGGAGGATGCGTTACTTTGCAGCCTTCCGCTTCTGGCGCATGGGCTTGGTGGCGTAGAGCACCAGCACGGCGATGGCGATGAGCAGGAAGATCGCGCTGATGGGGCTGGTCAGGAACGGGACAAAGTTGCCCTGGGTGCGGATCATGCCGCGGCGGTAGTTCACCTCAGCCAGCGGGCCAAG
>CADASK010000032.1 GCA_902790495.1 uncultured Eubacteriales bacterium | reverse complement strand
CGTCCTTCACCATGCGGGCCTCGTCCACCGGGGCGGAGCCCACCTTCACCCGAAGGCCGGGGCGCTTTTCCATCAGGCGGATGAGGAAATGGCTGGGCCAGCGCTTGTCGATGCCGATCACGCTCAGGTCGTCCGGCAGGTGATCGGCCAGCACGGCCACGCAGTCCTCGGTGTCGTCGTATTCGATCAGGGGCAGGCCCTCCTCGCCGGTCTGGGCGAACAGCCGATTGGCGAACAGGCACACATGGCCGTTTGTGTCCACGGTCAGGGCCACCATGCGCTCACCCGGCTGGATCCACCGGCCGGTGAGGTAGTAGACGGATTCGATGTCGCTCACCAGGATGCAGGGAAGGCCGTGCTTTTTCATGCCCTCGATCACCCGGTTCAGGCGGGATGTGTTCATGCTGTTTCCTCCTTGCGGGCCTGGATGATCCAGTAGCCCGCGTCTTTGGCGATGATTTCGCCATTTCCATAGGTCTCCTGAAAGTGCTTCAGCGCGGAGGGAGCGCCCTGCTGCTTGCGGATGACGATGGTCAGCGTGCCGCCCGGCTCCAGGCGGCTGTACGCCTGGTCGAACAGGGCGTAGATCAGCTGCTTGCCCGCGCGGATGGGCGGGTTGGTGACCGCGTGGGCGAAGGTTCCCTCGATGCCCTCAAAGCCGTCGCTCAGAATGAGCTCGGCCGACACGCCGTTTTTCTGCAGATTGCGCCGGGCCAGTTCCAGCGCCCGCTGGTTCACGTCCGCCAGGGTCAGCCGCGCCTCCGGGTTCAATTTGGCCAGAAACGCGCCCACCGGACCCCAGCCGCAGCCCAGATCCAGCACCCGGCCGGAAAGGGGCGGCAGGCTCTCGATGAGCAGCCGGCTGCCGGGGTCCAGCTCGTTTTTCGAGAACACGCCCGCGTCGGTGACGAAATCCAGAGTGAGGCCGGCGGCCGAGGCGCGGATGGCCCGCTCCCGGTGCTCGCTCTGGGGCTGAGGCGTGTAATAGTGCTCCGCCATGGGGTCATTCCTCCAGCTCTGTGATGGTGTAAAGGTGCGTCCTCTCCTCGGCGGTCAGCTCCCGCCAGCCCCCCGGGGGCAGGGACGGGTCCAGCTCAACGCCCGCGATGGAGGCCCGGTGCAGCGCCGTCACGGGGTGGCCCAGCGCGCCGAACATGCGCTTTACCTGATGGTATTTGCCCTCCGTGACGATGATCTCACAGAGGGATTCGGCGTCGCCCGCCTCCAGAACGGTCATCTTTGCGGGCTTGCAGGTGAAGTCCTTCAGCGGGATGCCCTGGGCCATGCGGCGCGCGTCCTCGTCAGTGGCGCGGCCCTCCACCCGGGCCAGGTAGCGCTTGCCCTGCTCCCATTTGGGGGCGATGAGCCGGTGAGCCAGCTGGCCGTCGGTGGTGAGGATGACCAGCCCAGTGGTGTCCTTGTCCAGCCGGCCCACGGGCCCCAGGCCCAGGGACTGCCATGTTCGGGGCAGCAGGTCCAGAACCGTCTGCCCCCGGCCGTCCTCGGTGGCGGTGAGCACGCCGGCGGGCTTGTTCAGCATCACGTGGAAGTGCTTGTCGGTGCGCACGGCCTCGCCGTTCAGCGTCACCCGGTCGCTGTCCAGATCCAGCGCCATGGCGGGATCGGCGGCGGAGACGCCGTTCACCGTCACCCGGCCGGCCTTCACCAGCGCCGCCGCCTCCCGGCGGGACACGCCGCCCCGGGCCAGCAGCCTGTCAAGCCGCATTTTGCGCATGGTATTGCCTCCCGGTCAGCAGAGGCCTTCGGCCTTCAGGGCGGCCTCCAGCTGCTCCAGCGCCTTCTCCACGTTGTGGCGCGGGGTGGCGATGTTCATGCGCATGAAGCCCCGGCCCTCCTCGCCGAAGAACACGCCGCTGCTCAGGCCCAGCCCGGCCTTCTCCACAAGGAACTTCTCCAGCGCCTCCTGCTCCATGTTCAGGGCACGCATGTCGAGCCACATGAGGTAGGTGCCCATGAGGGGGCTGACAGACAGCATGGGCAGGCGCTCGGCCAGGTATTTTTCCACCGCCTGTCGGGTGCCGTCCAGGTAGGTGAGCAGCTCGTTCAGCCAGGGCTCGCCGCCCTCGTAGGCCGCCCGCTGGGCCACGGCGCCCATCAGGTTGAGGCCGTTGATGCCCCGGCGGCTCATCTCGTCCTGGAAGGCCTTGCGGCGGTCCGGGTTGGGGATGAGGGCGGAGGACTGACGCAGCGCCGCCAGGTTGAAGGTCTTCGTGGCGGCGATGAAGGCCATGGCGTCCGGGTTGACGGCGCTGACGGAGGTGTTCTTGTGGCCGGGCAGCTCCAGGTCTGCGTGGATCTCGTCCGCGATGAGGGCCGCGCCGTAGCGCACGGCCAGCTCGCTCACCTTTTCCAGCTCCTCCCGGCGCCATACCCGGCCGATGGGGTTGTGGGGGTTGCAGAGGATGATGGCCCTGGCGCCTTCCTTGAAGGCCGCCTCCAGGTCGTCAAAATCCATCTGCCAGCCGGCCTCGGTGTGGATCAGGGGATTGCGCCGGATGACGCAGCCCGCGTCCTTCACCACGCTGTAGAAGGGGCCGTAGACGGGCGTCTGCACCACCACGGACTCGCCCGGTTTGGCCACCGCGGCCACGGCCACGCGCAGGCTGTCCACCACGCCGGGGGAGAAGAGCACGGCCTCCCGCGCCACCTCCACGCCGTGCCGGTTCTTCATCCAGTTCACCACGGCGTCCACGTCCCGGGGATCATGGCCGGAATAGCCGAAGGCCCCGTGCCGCGCCCGCTCCACCAGCGCGTCGATCACCGGCTGCGGCGCGGCAAAGTCCATGTCCGCCACCCACAGCGGGATCACGTCCGCCCGGCCGAACACGGCTTTGCGCTCGTCCCATTTCAGACAAAAGCTGCCCTCGCGGTTGACGCCCAGATCAAACTGACTCATATATAACAGCCTCCCCAATTCTTAATATCCTGTCAGTATTATAGCGGATTACGGGCCAAAAGGCAAGGTGAAAGCCGCTTGGTTAATTGTATGTATGAACTGACCGTAAGGGCTGGATAACTGACCATAAAAGTGGTATAATATATAGAAAGAAAATCACGAATCCCACAGAGGTGCGATATGGCGACAGAAAACAAAAAGAACAGCTATGACGAGAGTCAGATTCAGGTGCTGGAGGGTCTGGAGGCCGTGCGCCGCCGCCCCGGCATGTATATCGGCTCCACCGACGAGCGGGGCCTGCATCACCTGGTCTACGAGATCGTGGACAACGCGGTGGACGAGGCGCTGGCCGGCTTCTGCAAAAACATCCACGTGACCCTGAACGCCGACGGCTCCGTGACCGTTGTTGACGACGGCCGCGGCTTCCCCGTGGGCATTCATCCCAAGCTGCACCGCCCGGCGGTGGAGGTGTGCCTCACCGTGCTGCACGCCGGCGGCAAATTCGGCGGCGAGGGCTACAAGGTGTCCGGCGGCCTGCACGGCGTGGGCGCCAGCTGCGTCAACGCCCTGAGCAGCCACCTGATGGTGCTGGTCTATCAGGGGGGGAAAATCTATCAGCAGGAATATCAGCGGGGCAAGGTGCTCTACGACCTGAAGGTGGTGGGGGAGACCGACCGCACCGGCACCACCATCCGCTTCTGGCCGGACCTGAAGACCGGCGAGAATCCGGAGCCCGGCATCTTTGAAACCGGCAATTTCGACTACGACACCCTCAAGACCCGCTTCCGGGAGATGGCCTTCCTGAACAAGGGCATCCGCATCACCCTGCGGGACGAGCGCGGCGAGGAGCCCCGCATGGACGAATACCACTACGAGGGCGGCATCAAGTCCTTCGTGGAGTTCCTGAACGACCACAAGGAGGTGCTGTTCCCCGAGCCGGTGTACATCGAGGGCGTGAAGGACGGCACCACCGTGGAGGTGGCGCTGCAGTGGAACGACGGCTTCTCCGAGAACGTGTTCTGCTTCGCCAACAACATCCACACCCCCGAAGGCGGTACCCACCTGGAGGGCTTCCGACGGGCGCTCACCCGGGTGGTGAACGACTACGCCCGCAAGATCGGCATGCTGAAGCCCAGCGACGCCAACCTCACCGGCGACGACGTGCGCGAGGGCCTGGCGGCCATCGTGTCCGTGAAGCTGAGGGAGCCCCAGTTCGAGGGCCAGACCAAGGCCAAGCTGGGCAACAGCGAGGTGCGCGCCCTGGTGGACGGCATGGTGGCCGACCGGCTGGCCATCTTCTTCGAGGAGAACCCGGTCCTGGGCCGCGCGGTGATGGACAAGTGCCTGCAGGCCGCCCGGGCCCGGGAGGCCGCCCGCAAGGCCCGGGATCTCACCCGCCGCAAGACGGCGCTGGAATCCGCCGCCCTGCCCGGCAAGCTGGCGGACTGCTCCGAGCGTGACCCGGCTCAGTGCGAGATCTTCCTGGTGGAGGGCGATTCCGCCGGCGGCTCCGCCAAGATGGGCCGCGACCGCCACTTCCAGGCCATCCTGCCCCTGCGCGGCAAGATATTGAACGTGGAGAAGGTGCGGGTTGACCGGGCCCTGGCCAACGCGGAGATCAAGGCCATGATCACGGCCTTCGGCGGCGGCTTCGGCAAGGACTTCGACGAGAGCAAGCTGCGCTATCACCGCATCGTGTGCATGACCGATGCCGACGTGGACGGCAGCCACATCCGCATCCTGATGCTCACCTTCTTCTATCGCTTCATGCCCAAGCTCATCGAAAACGGCTATGTGTACATCGCCCAGCCCCCGCTCTACAAGGTGACGAGGGGCAAGTTCGAGAAGTACGTCTATTCCGACGCTCAGCTCCAGCAGACCCTGGACGAGCTGGGCCGCGACGCCAAGCCGGACGTGCAGCGCTACAAGGGCCTGGGCGAGATGAGCGCCGAGCAGCTGTGGGAGACCACCATGAACCCGGCCACCCGCTCCATGTACCGCGTGAACATCTCCGACGCCATCGAGGCCGACCGCATGCTCACCCTGCTCATGGGCGACGACGTGGAGCCCCGGCGCGAATTCATCGAGCAGAACGCCAAGCTGGTGGCGGATCTGGACATTTGAGGGAATTAGGAATTAGGAATGAGGAATTAGGAATTGTATTTTGCCCTCAGGCGCGGCTGAGGCCGCGTGGCCTTCGCTTCGCTCCGGCGTCCTCGGCTCCCCTTTCAGGGGAGCTGGCGCGGAGCGCCTGAAGGGTCGTTCCTGTCAATCAAACTAAAATTCCTAATTACTAATTCCTCATTCCTAATTCAAAGAGGGAGGTCAGTCCTTTGCCTGACGATATGAACATCGGCAACCTGATGCCGATTGATATGGAAGATGAGCTGAAAAAGTCGTTTATCGCCTATTCGATGGCGGTCATCGTCAGCCGCGCGCTGCCGGATGTGCGCGACGGCCTGAAGCCGGTTCATCGCCGCATTCTGTATTCCATGATGGAGCTGGGCGTGACGCCGGACAAGCCCTACCGCAAGTCTGCCCGCATCGTGGGCGACGTGCTGGGCAAATATCACCCCCACGGCGACAGCTCCGTATACGACGCCATGGTGCGCCTGGCCCAGGATTTCAACATCCGCTATCCGCTGGTGGACGGCCAGGGCAACTTCGGCTCCATCGACGGCGACGGCGCCGCGGCCATGCGATACACCGAGGCCCGCATGTCCAAGCTCACCATGGAGATGCTGGCGGACCTGGAGAAGGAGACCGTCGATTTCTATCCCAACTTCGACGAGACGCTGATGCAGCCCGAGGTGCTGCCGGCCCGCTTCCCGAACCTGCTGGTGAACGGCTCCAACGGCATCGCCGTGGGCATGGCCACCAACATCCCGCCCCACAACCTGGGCGAAGTCATCGACGGCACGGTGCATCTGATCGACCACCCGGACTGCTCGGTGGAGGATCTGATGCAGTACATCAAGGGCCCGGATTTCCCCACCGGCGCGCTCATTCTGGGCAAGGCGGGCATCCATGAGGCCTATCGCACCGGCCGGGGCCGCATCATCATGCGGGCCAAGACCGACATTGAGGCCATGTCCGGCAACCGGCAGCGCATCGTGGTGACGGAGATTCCGTACATGGTGAACAAGGCGCGGCTGGTGGAGAAGATCGCCGAGCTGGTGCACGAGAAGCGGCTGGAGGGCATCTCCGACATCCGCGACGAGTCCGACCGGGAGGGCCTGCGCATCGCCATCGAGCTGAAGCGGGACGTGAACGCCAACGTGGTGCTGAACTACCTGTTCAAGCACACCCAGCTGCAGGAGACCTTCGGCGCCATCATGCTGGCGCTGGTGAACGGCGAGCCCAAGTTCCTGTCGCTGAAGCAGATGCTGGTGCACTACGTGGATCACCAGAAGGACGTGGTCACCCGCCGCACCCGCTACGACCTGAACAAGGCCGAGGCCCGGGCCCACATCCTGGAGGGCCTGCTCATCGCCCTGGACCGCATCGACGCGGTGATTTCCCTCATCCGCGCCAGCCGCACCACCCAGGATGCCCGGGACGGCCTGATGACCACCTTCGGTCTTTCGGAGAAGCAGGCCCAGGCCATTCTGGACATGCGCCTGCAGCGCCTGACCGGCCTGGAGCGGGACAAGATCGAGCAGGAATACGCCGAGCTGGAGAAGACCATCGCCCACCTGAAGGACATCCTGGCCAACGAGTGGATGGTGATGGACATCATCAAGACGGAGCTGCTGGAAGTGCGCCGCAAGTACGCCGACGAGCGCCGCACGGAGATCTCGCCCATCGAGGACGAGATCGAGACGCTGGATCTCATTCAGGAAGAGGACATGGTGGTCACCATGACCCACTTCGGCTATGTGAAGCGGCTGAGTAAGTCCACCTATCGCGCCCAGAAGCGAGGCGGCAAGGGCATTCAGGCCGCCGCCACGAGGGACGAGGACTTCGTGGAGCAGATGTACGTTGTTTCCACCCACGACCCCATCCTGTTCTTCACCAACCGGGGCCGGGTGTATCAGCTGGGCTGCCACGAGATTCCCGAGGCGGGCCGCACCGCCCGGGGCACGGCCATCGTGAACCTGCTGCAGCTGGACGGCGGCGAGAAGGTCACGGTCATGCTGCCCATGCCCCGGGAGCGGATGGAGGGCCACTATCTGGTCATGGCCACCAGGCGGGGCCTCATCAAGCGCACCAGCCTGGACGAGTTCAACAACCTCAGGAAGAGCGGCCTGATCGCCATCGTGCTGCGGGATGAGGACGAGCTCATCCGCGTGGTGCTCACCGACGGGCAGCAGGAGCTGATCCTGGGCACCCGCAACGGCATGGCCATTCGCTTCCCCGAGAGCGACATGCGCGCCATCGGCCGCGCCGCCATGGGCGTGAAGGCCATCGAGCTGGACGAGGGCGACGAGGTGGTGGACATGGCCATGGTGGAGGAGGACTGCCAGGTGCTCTCCATCACGGAGCTGGGCTACGGCAAGCGCACCGACATCGACGAGTACCGCGTTCAGAGCCGCGCGGGCAAGGGCATCAAGGCCATGAACCTGACCGAGAAGACCGGCCCGCTCACCTGCCAGCTGCTGGTGCACGACGAGGAGGACCTGCTGCTCATCACCACCGACGGCACCATCATCCGCACGCCGGTGAGCAGCATCTCCACCCTGGGCCGCAACACCCAGGGCGTGCGCCTGATGCGGGTTGAGGAGGACTGCCGCGTGATCTGCGTGGCGAGAGCCGAGGCGGAGGAGGAATCCACCGACGAGGCCGAGGAGCCGGTTGAGGCTGGATCGGGCAGCGATCTGGACTACGACGCCCCCGCCCTGGACGACGCGCCGACGGAGAAAATGACCGACGAGCCGGACGCCCTGGATCGCCTGCTGGACGATCTGGAGGAGAACCCGGAGCCGGAGAACGACGGCGACGACATCTGATTGATTTGGCCGCGCGACCCGTGAAAAACGAGGCGCGCGGCCATTCGCGTATTTTGGGACAACATGAAAAGGAGGGCTTCATTCATGGCGGCAAGGCTGCGCAACATGACGGGCGTTTATCTCTCCTGCGGGGATAAAATGCTGCTGCTTTACCGGCAGGGTGGGCGCGTGGTCAGCGACACCTGGGTGCCCTCCGCGGGCGGGCACTTTGAGAAGGACGAACTGAACGACCCCGAGGCCTGCGTGCTGCGGGAGCTGAACGAGGAGCTGGGGCTCACCCGGGAAGACCTGGACAGCCTGCGGCTGCGCTACATCGGCCTGCGGAACGCCGGAGAGGAAATTCGCCAGAACTACTATTATTTCGCCAATGTGAGGCCGGAAAAGGCGGAGGGCCTTGCCTCCAACGAGGGTCAATGCCGCTGGGTGGCCTATGAGGACGTGCTTGAGCGGGACATGCCGAAAACTGCCAAGGCTGTACTGACCCACTACCTGCGCTCCGGCCGGTTTGACGATAAGCTGTACGCCGCTGTGTCGGACGGGGAGACCTATCATTTTATAGAAATGGAGGGGTGACGGCCTGTTCCGCTTTGAGCGGGAGATGGGCTGGGACGGCACGGACTGGCACAACTATGTCTTTACGGCGGTATGACAGGGCTCCCCTGAAAGGGGAGCTGGCGCCGAAGGCGTCTGAGGGGTCGGAATCATGTCAGCACAGCGGATCGTCGATTCGATCGTGTGCGGCAAGATTCCGACCCCTCAGTCAGCTGCGCTGACAGCTCCCCTTTCAGGGGAGCCGTTCTGTTATCCTTCCACGTGCCTTTCAATGTATTCCCTCACGAACGCCACGTCCTCCGGCGGCACATACACCGTATACGTGGTGATGCCCGCCTGAATGGTGAAGGCGTTGCCGGACACGCGCATGGCCTTGATGGCCTTGAAGCGGATGAAGGCGTCGCCGCCCCTGGTGGCGTGCTTGTGGCGGATGTATTCCCCGTCCATCTCGTAGCTGCGGGTGTCGAAGCCCAGGGTCAGATGGCCGATCAGGGCCGGCAGACCCACCATGAGGGCGTACATCATCAGCACGCCCCACCACGCCTGCCAGCCGATCACGATGAGCATGATGAGGGAGACCACCGTGGTGACGATCACCGTGACGGCGATCATGTCCTCATAGTGGGATTTCGCCTGCTCCCGGGAGAGGGTGACGCGCCAGCGGTACTGGCCGTCGTCGCAAAGGGTGACGCGCTGGGGAAACTCCACGGTTTTCACCCCTTTTTGACGTGCGCCCGCACCGCGTTGGACACCCGCAGGTAGTCGTTGGTGAGGATGCAGTCGATGCCCATGTCGATGTAGCGCACCGCCTCCTCCGGATCGTCGGCGAAGAACACGTTGGTGAGGATGCCGTTTTTCTTCGCGTAGTCCACGGAGGACTGGTCGAAGAAGGGCTTGAACAGCTGCACCTTCTCCGCTCCCAGGGCCAGCGCCCGGTCGATCATGCGGAGCATGTCGGTCCTGTTGCCGTCCCAGCCCACGCAGCGGTTGATCTCCGGGGCGATCTCGTGGAACTCCCTGAGGCGCTGGTCGGTGGAGGACATCATGTAGCAGTGCTTTTCCGCGCCGTACTGGTGGATCAGCCGGGCGATTTCCTCATACATGGGATCGGCGCTCATGTCGTCCCAGATCTTCACGTGGATGTTCATGATGGTAGCGCAGGCGAATTTCTTCAGGATGTCCTCGAAGCGGATGATCTTCAGTCCCGTGAACGCCTCACCGGTCTTCACGCCGAAGTCGAAGGCCTGCAGCTCCTCGAAGGTGTAGTCGCCGATGCGGCCGGTGCCGGTGGAGACACGATCCAGGGTGTTGTCGTGGGAGGACACCAGCACGCCGTCCTTGGTGCTCCAGATGTCGAACTCGATCTCCTCCGCGCCCAGGGCCACCGCCGCGCCGTAGGCGGGCATGCTGTTCTCCGGGGCGATGGAGTTGAAGCCCCGGTGGGCGCAGATCCGGGGGTAGGGCAGGTGGTCGTCGTCCGCCAGCGTCATGCTGCCCGCCGGGCGATACAGCCAGGGCCGGCGGCCCTCGTCGATGTATTGCCAGTGGGCCTTCATGGCCCCCTTGAAGCCCGCGGGCTTGAAGTACTTCTTCGCCGGGTCGATCTCTATGACGCCCAGGCCCACGTCGTTTTTCATGTTCAGCAGCATCTCACCCCGGGGAGACACCACCATGCTGCACCCGCAGACTGCCGAGTCCGGCCCCATGGACACCGCCGAGCGCACCAGATAGGCGTTGGTGTTGTAGCAGAGGAATTTGCCGATGATCTCAAGCGAGGCGTGGGTGTCGGTGCGCTGATGGGAGCAGCCGATGATCAGGTCGACGTTCTGCCGGGCCAGGGCGGGGAACATCTCGTACATGTAGAAGTCGTAGCAGGTCATGAAGCCCACGCGCAGCCCCTCCACCTCGATCACATAGGGCGGGGCGTAGTCGTAGCTGTAGGCGCAGTCCAGCTCGTTGCCGCCCTGGGCCATGGTCTTCACCTCGCTGGGGGCGGGGTGCGCCTTCAGGTACACGCCGATCTCATTGCCCTCCCGGTCGAAGGCGTGGGTGGCGTTGGCGAAGCCCCGTTCGGTCTTTTGAGCGTAATTCGCGAAAAGGAGCGCGTGGCAGCGCTTCGCCGTGGCGGCCGCCTTTTCGGCGATGACGGCGTTGTATTTTTCAACGCAGGCGCGGAAGGCCGCCCCGTCCGGCGTGGCCACCGGCACGTCGCCGTATTCGGGCAGCACGATCAGGTCCATGGTGTCGTCGCAACGGTCGATCAGATCCAGCATCTCCCGGAAGCAGGCGTCCGCCTCCGAATAGTCCATGGAATAGCGCGGCTGAATGACGCAAACCTTCATGTCTGGTCTCCTCCTCTGTGTGGTCGGCAAGAAATGACCCCGCTTGTTTCCTCTATTCTATTGAATCGCTCCGCCCTTGTCAAGCCTTCGCTTCAATTGCTGAGTTATGGTTAAATCGCTCCCGATAAAATATCTTTTTAACACGATAATGGTATATTATGCTCAGTGGGGGAGTAACAGGCACAGTGATGTGTGGCATTGTCGTCATCACGGGTCATTTTCCCGGCATGCCTTAAATTGTGAGACTCACGTTGGCGCTGCCATTCGTGTGTCTGCGTTATATTGGAAAGCAGTCGCAGGTGTGGCGCGCGCCATGCCTGCTTTTCTGATTTCGGACAATTCACAATTACGCATGAATGGCTGGTGATTGATTGATGGATGTATCCAACATCATTTCTCTGTTGAGCGGCATCGCGCTGTTCCTGTTTGGCATGAGCCTGATGGGCGACGGCCTGAAAAGGGTGTCCGGCAACAAGCTGGAGCCCATTCTGTACCGCCTGTCCAACACCGTGCCCCGGGGCGTGCTGCTGGGCACGGGGGTCACGGCGGTGATTCAGTCCTCCTGCGCCACGGCGGTCATGACCGTGGGCTTCGTCAATTCGGGCATGATGAAGGTGCGCCAGGCCATCAGCGTCATCCTGGGCGCGATCCTGGGCACCAGCATCACCGGCTGGGTGATCTGCCTGAGCTACATCGAAGGCGCGGGGGGCATGGCGGAGCTCATCTCCACGGCCACGCTCACCGGCCTTGTGGCCGTGGCGGGCATCGTGCTGCGCATGTTCTCGAAGAAGCAGGCCACCCGGCACGTGGGCGACATCATGATGGGCTTCGCGGTGCTCATGTTCGGCATGAGCGTGATGAGCGAGGCCGTGCGGCCCCTGGGCGACGCGCCCTGGTTCACCGCCATGCTCACGGGCATGTCCCATCCGCTGCTGGGCATCCTGGTGGGCGCCCTGTTTACGGCGCTGCTGCAGTCCGCCTCGGCGGCGGTCGGTATCGTTCAGGCCCTGTCCATGACCGGCGCCATCACCTTCAGCGTCGCCTGGCCGCTGCTGATGGGCATCTGCGTGGGCGCGTCGGCCCCGGTGTTGTTCTCAGCCATCGGCGCGAACCTGAACGGCCGGCGCACGGCGCTGGTGTATCCGGTGGCCACGGGCATCGGCGTGGCGTTCACGGCGGTGGTGTTCTACGTCCTGAAGGGGACAGTGGGCTTCAGCTTCATGGATTGGGTGATGAACCCCTTCTCCATCGCCCTGGTGAACACGGTGCTGCGTCTGGTCATCACGGTGGCGCTGCTGCCCCTGTGCGGCGTGCTGGAGAAGATCGTGCGCCTGCTGCTGCCCGGTAAGGAATCGGAGGAGACCGATCCCGGCATCCGGCTGGAGGAGCGCTTCATCGAGCACCCGGCCCTGGCCATCGAACAGAGCCGAATCACCATTTGCGAAATGGCCGAGACCTCCGAAAACGCCATCAACCAGGCCTTCAACCTGATCGCGGATTACAGCGAGAAGGGCTTCAACGCGGTGAAGGCCATGGAAAACCTGGTGGACAAATACGAGGACAGCCTGGGCACCTATCTGGTGAAGCTGACCGGCCGCGAGATGACCCAGCGCCAGAACGACGCGGTCTCCGAATTCCTGCACACCCTGTCGGACTTCGAGCGCATTTCCGACCACGCGCTGAACCTGGCCGGCAGCGCTCAGGAGCTGCATGAAAAGGGCGTGCGCTTCTCCGAAGGCGCGGCCCACGAGATGGACGTGCTCAGCGCGGCGGTGAGCCAGGTGGTGAGCATGACGGTAACCGCCTTCCGGGAGAACGACCTGGCCCTGGCCGGCCGCGTGGAGCCCCTGGAGGCCTTCATCGACGACCTGTGCGACCGCATGAAGATGAACCACGTGACCCGCCTGCAGAAGGGCGTGTGCACCATCCATCAGGGCTTCGTGTTCAACGACATCGTGACCAACTGCGAGCGCGTGTCGGATCACTGCTCCAACATCGCCGTGGCCATGATCGAGCTGAACGGCGACGAGTTCCAGACCCATGAATACCTGAATACCCTGCGTGAGACTGAATCCGAGCGGTTCAAGGTCGCCTATGAGGAATATTCAAAGCACTTCGCCATCGAAGACGTGGCGCAGTGACGATCAGTCTGCCCTTGCCCCGAACACCCGCTTCACGGCGTCCAGATAGCCGTAGCCGTAGAGGTCGTCGGGCTGGAGGTAGCTGGTTTCCGTCCATTCGTTCCAGCTGTTGATGGTGACGAGGGGCGGCTGATTCGGGTGCGCGTCGGCCCAATCCCGGGCCATGACGAGCGCCCGTTCTATGTTTTCCGGCGCGCAGTTCCGCAGAATGCCGGGGCGGAAGTCGATAAAGCGGGGATTGTTGTCCCAGCCCACGCTGACATGGGGGAAGTAGGGGAAGGGAAATTCCCGCTCCAGGCGCTTCCACTCCGCCGCCACGTCGGGCAGCACGTCGAGGTAATTTCGGTCGATGTCCGTGAAGTGCACGAACTGGTAGTGGGTGCAGCTGTCAAAGCCCAGTTGGCCGAACTGAGCGGCGGGCATGTCCCTGCCGCCGTCCACGCCGGAGAGGTTGGTGGCGCCCTCGCTCCACATGGTGAACTGCAGGTGCAGGCCGGGTAGCCCCTGTCGCGCGCACTCCTCCCGGAACCAGTCCATGGCCCGGCGGGTCTCCTCGATGCCGCCCAGGCCCTCCACCAGGCGGAGCACGTCGTAGATCATGAACACGGGCTTGCCGTCGATGGTGTAGTAGTTGGGCTGAGTGAAGTACCGCTGAATGACGTGGGTCATGGCGCGCTTGAATTCGTCAAAGGGCTGCGCGCCCTGCCAGATCACGGTGTTCACGCTGGATGAGATGCGCTTGTCCCACAGGGTGTTCGCGTCGTGGTTGGCCCACATGAGGTAGAATTTCATGTCATGGCAGTTTCTCGCCTTCAGGAAGCCGTCGTTCAGGCAGTTCTCCAGGAAGGGCCGCCGGTCGTACCAGTACCAGTCGTAGATGAACACGTTCACGCCGTGGCTCAGGGCCTGGCTGATCTCCATCTCCATCACGGCCGGGTCGGCCTCGTTCACGTAGCCCCACAGGGGTTTGCGGGGCCAGGTGTGGCCGGGGAATTTCGCCCCGGCGGATCTGACAGACTGCCATTCGCCCATGCCCTCGGGCCAGAACATGCGGGTGCGGGGTTCGTCGCCGGTGTAGGCCGGCCAGATGTAGGCGGCCACGTCGTATCGCTTACTCATATAATAGGAAGCACTCCTCTCGAAACAGGCTGTCTGATTCTTCGCCGCGGGACGGGGAAAATCCTTCACGGGCGGGGAAGAAATGAAACTGTCAATACTTTTTACGCAAATGCAACGAATTAACGGAAAATATGCTTGTTTGTGAGGGGCGGATCGGTTATAATATCAAAGTCTGCGGTGTGCAGATACTTGTGCGCGAAATGCCGGAAGGGAGCCTGCGTTCCCCAGCGCACAGGGAGGGATGAACCGGAAGGTTGCGGGAACATCCCGGTAATTTCCGGGGACCAGTCCGCTAATCGGGCGACGGGGCTCATGCGCCGTCGTAAAAAAAGAAAAGGGCACGCCCGGCAGCGTGTGCATGAGTTCAAAAGGAGGAAACCCAATGGCCAACCAGAAAATCAGGATCAAGCTCAAGGCCTACGAGCACACTGTCATCGATCAGTCCGCCGCTCGTATCGTGGAGGCCGCGAAGCGCACCAAGGCCCGCGTCAGCGGTCCGATCCCGCTCCCCACTGAGAAGGAGATCGTGACCATCCTGCGCTCCCCGCACAAGCACAAGGACAGCCGCGAGCAGTTTGAGATGAGGACGCACAAGCGCCTGATCGACATCCTGAATCCCACGCCCCAGACGATGGACGCGCTGACCAAGCTGGATCTGCCGGCCGGCGTCGAAATCGAGATCAAGCTGTAATGCTTTTGGAGGTGCAACAATGAACAAGGCAATACTCGGCAAAAAGATTGGCATGACGCAGATCTTCCTGGAAGACGGACGTCTCGTGCCGGTCACGGTCGTTGAAGCCGGTCCCTGCGTGGTGACGCAGATCAAGACCAAGGCTACCGACGGCTATGAGGCAGTTCAGGTCGGTTTCGGCGAGCTCACCGAGCAGCGAGCGAAGAAACTGAAGAACAAGCCCGAGCTAGGCCACTTCGCCAAGGCTGGCGTATCCGCCACCCGTTATCTGCGCGAGCTGCGCCTGGACGACATCACGCCCTACAAGGTGGGCGACCAGATCAAGTGCGACGTGTTCGCCCAGGGCGACAAGGTCGACGTGTCCGGCATCAGCAAGGGCCACGGCTACACCGGCGCCATCCAGCGCTGGAACCAGCACACCGGCCCCATGGCCCACGGCTCCAAGTATCATCGCGGCGTCGGCTCTCTGAGCGCCAACTCCGATCCGTCCCGCGTCTTCAAGAACAAGCACATGGCCGGCCAGTACGGCTCCGAAAAGGTCACTGTTCTGAATCTTGAAGTCATCCGCGTTGACGCCGAGCGCAACCTGCTCCTGATCAAGGGCGCACTGCCCGGAGCCAAGGGCTGCCTGCTCTTCGTCCGTAATTCGGTCAAGGCTTAAGGAAGGAGGACGAAACAATGCCTAAGGTAGCAGTTCTCAACATGCAGGGCGCCACGGTCGGCGAGATCGAACTCTCCGACGCGGTATTCGGCGCCGAAATCAATGAATCCGCTATTCACACGGTTGTCCGCGCGCAGCTGAACGCCAAGCGTCAGGGCACGCAGTCCGCGCTGACCCGCACCGAAGTGCGCGGCGGCGGCCGTAAGATCTATCGCCAGAAGGGCACCGGCAACGCGCGTCATCATGGCCGCAGAGCGCCTCAGTTCACTCACGGCGGCGTCGTGTTTGCCCCCAAGCCCCGCGACTATCGCATCAAGGTCCTGCGCAAGGTTCGCCGTCTGGCGATGCTGGGCGCGCTGAGCAGCAAGGTGGCCGAGAACGAGATGATCGTGCTCGATCAGCTGACCCTGAACGAGGGCAAGACCAAGCTGGTCGCCAAGATGCTCAAGGATCTGGGCGCCACCCGCAAGGCCCTGATCGTCCTGCCCGAGCGCGACGAGAACGTCGTGCGCGCGGCGGCGAACATCCCCGGCGTCAAGACCGCTTATGTCAACACGCTGAACGTGCTGGACATCCTGAACTACGATAAGTTCATCGTGACTCAGGAAGCCGTAAAGCTGGTAGAGGAGGTTTACGACTGATGAAATCGCCCTATGACATCATCATTCGTCCGGTTCTTACCGAAAAGAGCTATGACGGCATGGCTGATAAGAAATATGCTTTTGAAGTGGCGCTGACCGCCAACAAGACCGAGATCAAGAAGGCCGTTGAGACCATCTTCGATGTGAAGGTCGAATCCGTGAACACCATGCGCATCGAGGGCAAGATGAAGCGGCAGGGCCGCACCCAGGGCCGCCGCCCCGAGCGCAAAAAGGCTTATGTCAAGCTGACCGAAGGCTCCAAGACCATCGAGTTCTTCGAAGGCATGGCGCAGTAAAGGGAGGTAGTAAACAATGGCTATTCGCGTTTATAAGCCGACCTCGCCCGCCCGGCGCTTCATGTCGGTTCTCTCCTACGACGGCCTGACCAAGAAGGCGCCCGAGAAGTCCCTCACCACGGACCTGCGCGGCCGCGCCGGCCGGAACAACACCGGCAAGATCACCGTTCGCCATCAGGGCGGCGGCGTCCGTCGCAAGTATCGCATCATCGACTTCCGCCGCAACAAGGACGGTATCCCGGCGAAGGTCACCGCGATCGAATACGATCCCAACCGCACCTGCTTCATCGCCCTGCTGGTCTACGCCGACGGCGAGAAGCGCTACATCCTGGCTCCCCTGGATCTCAAGGTGGGCGACACCGTTGAGAGCGGCGCCGAGGCCGACATCAAGCCCGGCAACGCGCTGCCCATCAGCAACATCCCCGTCGGCACCCTGATCCACAACATCGAGATCAAGCCCGGCCACGGCGGCCAGATGGTCCGCTCTGCCGGCACTGCCGCCCAGCTCATGGCCAAGGAAGGCGCCTACGCTCAGGTTCGCCTGCCCTCCGGCGAGGTTCGCAAGGTGCTGGTCACCTGCCGCGCCACGATCGGCCAGGTTGGCAACACCGATCACGAGAATGTCCGCGTCGGCAAGGCCGGCCGCAAGCGTCACATGGGCGTTCGCCCGCATGTCCGCGGCGTCGTCATGAACCCTGTCGATCACCCGCACGGCGGCGGCGAAGGCCGCTCCCCGGTCGGTATGCCTGCTCCGATGTCTCCGTGGGGCAAGCCCACTCAGGGCGTCAAGACCCGCAAGCATCGCAAGTATTCCGATAAGTTGATCGTCAAGAAGGCCGGCAAGTAAGCCGTAAGGAAGGAGGCTGCTGCTTACCATGAGCAGATCTGTTAAGAAAGGCCCGTTCATCCAGCCCGCGCTGCTCAAGCGCGTTCAGGAAATGAACGCCACTGGCGAGAAGAAGGTTCTGAAGACCTGGTCCCGTTCCAGCACTATTTTCCCGGATTTCGTTGGACATACCATCGCCGTCCACGATGGCCGCAAGCACGTCCCGGTCTATGTCACTGAAGACATGGTCGGCCACAAGCTCGGCGAGTTCGCACCCACCCGCACCTTCCGTGGACACGCCGGTGAAAAGGCGTCCGGCCGCGGCTGATGGAAGGAGTGAAAGAAAATGGCAACAAGATCTAAGACCAAGGCTGCTGCGCGCAAGGCGAACGCCGACAAGCGCCCGCATGCCGTTGCCCGCTATGTCCGCATTTCTTCCCGCAAGGCCAAGATCGTTCTCGATCTGATCCGCGGCAAGAAGGCCGACGAGGCGCAGGCTATTCTGATGTATACGCCCAAGAGCGCGGCGCCTGTGGCCCTGAAGGTTCTCAACAGCGCGATTGCCAACGCTGAGAACAATCTGGAGCTGAACCGCGATTCGCTGTATGTGGCGGAGACCTACGCGAACCAGGGCCCCACGCTGAAGCGCTACTGGCCCCGTTCCCATGGCCGCGCCGATCAGATTCTGAAGCGCACCTGCCACATCACCATCGTGCTCGATCAGGTTAAGTAGGAGGGGAAAATTAATGGGTCAGAAAGTAAATCCCCATGGCGCGCGCGTTGGTGTGATCCTGGACTGGAGCACCAAGTGGTATGCCGGGAAAAAGGATTTCTCCAATAACCTCATTGAAGACTACAAGCTGCGCGAAATGCTGAAGGAAAAGCTGAATGTGTCCGGCATTTCCCACATTGATATCGAGCGCAGCGCCGGCAAGGTTGGCGTGACCATCTACACCGCCAAGCCCGGCATCGTGATCGGCCGCGGCGGCGCCGGCGTGGAAGCTCTGAAGAAGGAAATCGAAGAGTTCACCGGCAAGGCCGTCAGCCTGAACATCCTGGAAGTCAAGTTCCCGGATGGCGACGCTCAGCTGGTTGCCGAGAACATCGCGCAGCAGCTGGAGAAGCGCATCTCCTTCCGCCGCGCCATGAAGCAGACCATCGGTCGCGCCATGAAGACGCCCGGCGTCAAGGGCATCAAGACCAAGGTTTCCGGCCGTCTGGGCGGCGCGGACATTGCCCGCAGCGAGGGCTATCACGAGGGCAGCATCCCGCTGCAGACCCTGCGCGCGGACATCGAATATGGCTTTGCCGAGGCCAAGACCACCTATGGTCGCATCGGCGTGAAGGTTTGGATCTACAAGGGCCAGGTGCTGCCTGGCCAGAAGAGAGCCGCTGTGCCGGAGGCGCCCGCTCGCCGTCCGCGCAGGCAGGCTGCTGCTGAAGGAGGGAAATAAGCTATGCTGATGCCGAAGAGAGTCAAGCGCCGCAAGGTCATGCGCGGCCGCATGAAGGGCAAGGCCCAGCGCGGCAATTTCCTGGCTTACGGCGATTACGGCATTGTGGCCGTGAATCCGGGTTGGGTCACCTCCAACCAGATCGAAGCGGCTCGTGTTGCCATGACCCGTTTCGTGAAGCGCGGCGGTCAGGTCTGGATCAAGATTTTCCCGGACAAGCCCATCACCGCGAAGCCCGCTGAGACCCGAATGGGTTCCGGCAAGGGCGCTCCGGAATACTGGTGCGCCGTGGTCAAGCCCGGCCGCGTGCTCTTCGAGATGAAGGGCGTTCCGGAGGAGACGGCTCGCGAGGCCCTGCGCCTGGCCAGCCACAAGCTGCCCATCAAGAGCAAGTTTATCAAGAGAGAAGACGACCAGAAGTCGGGTGGTGAAGAGCAATGAAATCTAAGGAACTCGCCGAATTGAAGCAGAAGACGATCGCGGAGCTCGACACCGATCTGGAAAAGAAGAAGAGCGAGCTGTTTAACCTGCGCTTCCAGTTGGCCACGGGTCAGCTGCAGAACACTGCAGCGATCAGCGCTTGCAAGCGTGACATCGCCCGCGTCAAGACCATCATTCGTCAGCGTCAGAACGAGACGCAGGCGTGATCGAAGCGAAAGGAGGCTGCCTGATCTATGGAAAGAGGACTTCGCAAGACCCGTATTGGCGTCGTCGTTTCCGATAAGATGGAGAAGACCATCACCGTTGAAATTCGCACTCGCGTAAAGCATCCGCTGTATGGTAAGATCATGAATCGTACCAAGAAGTTCAAGGCTCATGATGAGAACAACGAGGCCGGCATCGGCGATACGGTACGGATCATGGAAACCCGTCCGCTGTCGAAGGACAAGCGCTGGCGCCTGGTTGAAATCGTCGAAAAGGCGAAGTAATTGGGCCGTAAGCAAGGAGGAAATCCACAATGATTCAACCGCAAACTCGTCTGAAGGTTGCCGATAATTCCGGCGCAAAGGAAATCATGTGCTTCCGCGTGCTGGGCGGCTCTTTCCGCCGCACCGGCGGCATTGGCGACATCATCGTCGCGTCTGTTAAGACGGCGAACCCCGGCGGCACCGTGAAAAAGGGCGACGTCGTGAAGGCCGTTATCGTCCGCACCCGCAAGCAGTATCGCCGTCCCGACGGAAGCTACATCCGTTTCGACGACAATGCCGCCGTGATTATCAACGACCAGAAGCAGCCCAGGGGCACCCGTATCTTTGGGCCGGTCGCACGAGAGCTCCGCGAAAAGGACTTCATGAAGATCGTTTCGCTGGCGCCCGAAGTGCTTTAATTTGGAGGTGTGAAAGTTGACAGCACCGAAACTGCACGTTAAGACCGGCGACACCGTCGTTGTGATCTCCGGCAAGGATAAGGGCAAGGAAGGCAAGATTCAGAAGGCTTTCCCCGCCAAGGGCAAGATCGTCGTTGAAGGCGTGGCGATGGTGAAAAAGCACCAGAAGCCCCGCGGCCAGGGCATGCCTGGCGGCATCGTTGAAAAGGAAGCCGCCATTCCCGCCTGCAAGGTCATGCTGGTCTGCCCGAGCTGCAAGAAGGCTACCCGCATTGCGCACAAGTTCGTGGAAGCCGACGGCCAGAAGCCTCAGAAGGTTCGCACCTGCAAGAAATGCGGCGCGACCATCGACAATTGATGGGGAGGTTTATTGAAATGGCCAGATTGAAGGATAAGTACGTAAGCGAAGTCATTCCGGCGCTTCGTCAGAAGTTCCAGTATGGCAACATCAATGAAGTTCCCAGGCTTGAGAAGATCGTGCTGAACATGGGCCTGGGCGATTGCAAGGACAACGCCAAGTCCATGGACATCGCGGTCAACGAGCTCGCCACGATCTCCGGCCAGAAGCCGATGGTTACCAAGGCGAAGAAGTCCATCGCGAACTTCAAGGTCCGTGAAGGCATGAACGTCGGCGCGAAGGTCACCCTGCGCAACGATCGCATGTATGAGTTCGCCGACAAGCTGATGAACATCGTCCTGCCCCGCGTGCGCGACTTCCGCGGCGTTTCTGACAAGGCCTTTGACGGCCGCGGCAACTATTCGCTGGGCGTTCGCGAGCAGCTGATCTTCCCCGAGATCGAGTACGATAAGGTTGAGAAGATCCGCGGCATGGAGATGATCTTTGTGACCACCGCCAAGACGGATGAAGAAGCGAAGGAACTGCTGCGCCTGCTGGGCATGCCGTTCGCGCAGGCTTAATTGAAGGAGGAACATTCGCGTGGCAAAGACTAGCATGAAAATCAAGCAGCAGAGGACCCCTAAGTTCTCTACTCGTGCTTACACGCGCTGCCGCATCTGCGGCCGTCCGCATTCGGTACTGCGCAAATACGGCGTGTGCAGAATTTGTTTCCGTGAACTGGCCTACAAGGGCGAGATTCCCGGTGTGAGAAAGGCAAGCTGGTAAGCTGGGCTGAATCGGAAGGAGGTTACACAATGCTGATGAATGATCCCATCGCGGATATGCTGACCCGCATCCGCAACGCCCTCACTGCCAGACATGATACCGTGACCCTTCCTGCCTCCAACATGAAGAAGGCCATCGCCAAGATTCTGTTGGATGAAGGTTATATCAAGTCTGTTGATTATATCGACGACGGCCTGCAGGGACAGATTAAGATCGTGCTGAAGTACGCCGAGGGCAAGCAGTCTGTCATCAATGGCCT
>CADASK010000031.1 GCA_902790495.1 uncultured Eubacteriales bacterium | reverse complement strand
CCTTCTTGTTGGTGTAGCAACTACAATTAGAAGTCTTCTGTGCTCTTTTTGCAACCCTTTTTTCGGCCCTTTCCCTAAGAAAACGTGAAGAACCTCTTTTCTCCATGTCAGTCACCAATGCGACGGGCGAAGGGCGAAGGTTTGCAAAGGGCGATCGCAAAGCCCTTTGCCCGTGCCCGCAGGCGCGGAATCCTTGTGCTATGGAAAAGAACAGTCTGCCATATTTGCTCATACGCATCAGAAAACCCCTCCCGGTTGGGAGGGGCAATGGTTCAATCCTTACTTGTTGTAAAGCGGACGTTTGGTGTAGTGGGTGTGCAGCAGCTCGTGGGCCACATGACTGCCGGGCTTGCCCAGGAAGTCGCTGTAGATCGCCTTGATCTCGGCGTTCTCGTGGCTCTTGCGCAGCGGCTTGTTCATGTCCTCGCCATACAGGGCCTTGGCGCGCTCGGCGCGCACATCCACCACGGCGCGGGTATCCGCATCCACGATGGGCTGGCCGCCGCCGTTGACGCAGCCGCCGGGGCAGGCCATGACCTCGATGAAGGCATAGTTCTTCTCGCCCGCGCGGACGCTGTCCAGCAGCTTCGCGGCCATGCCGGTGCTGGAGGCCACGGCCACGTTCACATCGGTGTCGCCGATGCGCACGGTCGCTTCCTTGATACCCTCCACGCCGCGCACGGCGGTGAAGTTGACGTCCTTCAGCTCGCTGCCGGTGAGGGTCTCATACGCGGTGCGCAGAGCCGCCTCCATCACGCCGCCGGTAGCGCCGAAGATGACGGCTGCGCCCGTGCTCTCGCCCATCAGGCTGTCGAAGTCGCTGTCGGGCAGGAGGTTGAAGTTGATACCGGCTTCCTTGATCATGTGGGCCAGCTCACGGGTGGTGATGACGATGTCCACGTCGGCCAAGCCGTCATGACCCAGCTCGGGGCGCGCGGCCTCGAACTTCTTGGCGGTGCAGGGCATGACGGAGACCGTCACGATGTCCTTGGGATCGATGCCGGCCTTCTTGGCATAGTAGCTCTTGGCCATGGCGCCCAGCATCTCGTGGGGAGACTTGCAGCTGGAGAGGTTCGGCAGGAAGTCCGGATAGTAGGTCTCGCAGAACTTGATCCAGCCGGGAGAGCAGGAGGTGATCATGGGCAGGGTGCCGCCGCTGGCGATGCGCTCCACCAGCTCGTTGGCCTCCTCCATGATGGTCAGGTCGGCGCCGAAGTCGGTGTCGAACACCTTGTCGAAGCCGAGGCGCTTGAGGGCCGTCGCCATCTTGCCTGTGACGGAGGTGCCCATGGGCAGGCCGAATTCCTCGCCCAGGGCCGCGCGCACGGCGGGAGCCGGCTGCACCACCACATGCTTGGTCGGGTCGGACAGGGCCGCCCACACCTTCGCGGTGTCGTCCTTCTCATGCAGCGCGCCCACGGGGCACACGTTGATGCACTGGCCGCAGTTGATGCAGGCCATGTCGTTCAGGTGCATCTGCCACGGGGACTCGATGGCGGTCTTGAAGCCGCGCATCACCGGGCCGATGACGCCCACGTGCTGGATCTTGCTGCAGACCGCCACGCAGCGGCGGCACAGGATGCACTTGTTGTTGTCGCGCACGATGGAGGGCGAAACGTCGTCCACCTTGTACTCGTTGGTCGCGCCCTTGAAGGCGTCGCCGTCCTCCACGCCCAGGTCGCGGCACAGCTTCTGCAGCTCGCAGTTCTGGCTGCGCACGCAGGAGAGGCACTTCTTGTCGTGGGCGGAGAGCACCAGCTCCAGCAGCACCTTGCGGTACTGCTTGATGGCGGGGGTGTTGGTCTTCACGACCATGCCGTTGGCGGCGGGCAGCACGCAGGCAGCCTGCAGGTTGCGGCCGCCGGCATCCACCACACACATGCGGCAGGCGCCGATCTCGTTGATATCCTTCAGGTAGCACAGGGTCGGGATATGAATGCCGGCCTTGCGCGCCGCTTCCAACACCGAAGTACCGGCGGGCACTTCGACGGAAACGCCGTCAATGGTTAAGGCGATCATGTTTTCCATCTGAATGTCCTCCTCTTACTCGCGGCTGATGGCGCCGAAGCGGCACTTCTCCATGCAGGAGCCGCACTTCAGGCACTTCTTGACATCGATCACGTGCGGCTGCTTCACCGTGCCGGTGATGGCCTCCGCCGGGCAGACACGCGCGCAGGCCGTGCAGCCGCGGCACTTCTCGGGATCGATCTTGTACTGCAGCAGCGACTTGCAGTGATGCGCGGGGCAGCGCTTTTCCTTGATGTGCGCCTCGTACTCGTCGCGGAAGAACTTCAGCGTAGAGAGCACGGGGTTGGGCGCGGTCTGGCCCAAGCCGCACAGGGCGGTGGACTTGATGGTCTGCGCCAGCTCCTCCAGCTTCTCGATGTCGCCTTCCTCGCCCTTGCCTTCCACGATGCGGTCGAGGATCTCCTTCATGCGCTTGGTGCCGATGCGGCAGGGCGCGCACTTGCCGCAGCTCTCGTCGACGATGAAGTCGAGGTAGAACCGGGCGATATCCACCATGCAGTTGTCCTCGTCCATGACGATCATGCCGCCGGAGCCCATCATGGAGCCCGCCGCGATCAGGTTGTCATAGTCCACGGGGGTGTCCAGCAGGGACTCGGGCAGGCAGCCGCCGGAGGGACCACCGGTCTGCACGGCCTTGAACTTCTTGCCGTTGGGGCAGCCGCCGCCGATATCATAGATGATGGTGCGCAGGGGCGTGCCCATGGGGATCTCCACCAGACCGGTGTTGTTGATCTTGCCGCCCAGGGCGAAGACCTTGGTGCCCTTGGACTTCTCGGTGCCCATGGAGGCGAACCAGTCAGCGCCGTGGAGGATGATCTGCGCCACGTTGGCGTAGGTCTCCACGTTGTTGAGCATGGTGGGCTTCTCGAACAGGCCCTTCACGGCCGGGAACGGCGGACGGGCGGTGGGCTCGCCGCGCTTGCCCTCGATGGAGTGCATCAGGGCGGTCTCCTCGCCGCAGACGAAGGCGCCGGCGCCCAGGCGGATGTTCAGGTCGAAGTCAAAGCCGGTCTCGAAGATGTTCTTGCCCAGCAGGCCGTACTCGCGGGCCTGATCGATGGCGATGGACAGGCGCTTGACCGCGATGGGGTACTCCGCGCGGACGTAGATGTAGCCCTGGCTCGCGCCGATGGCGTAGCCGGCGATGGCCATGGCCTCGATGATGGCGTGGGGGTCGCCCTCCAGGATGGAGCGGTCCATGAACGCGCCGGGGTCGCCCTCGTCCGCGTTGCAGGCCACGTACTTCTGATCCGCCTGGCTCTGATAGGTGAACTTCCACTTCAGGCCGGTGGGGAAGCCGCCGCCGCCGCGGCCGCGCAGGCCGGACTTCAGGATCTCGTCGATGACCTCCTCGCGGGTCATGGTGGTCAGGGCCTTTTCCAGAGCCTTGTAGCCGTCCATGGCGAGGTACTCGTCGATGTTCTCCGGATCGATCACGCCGCAGTTGCGCAGCGCGATGCGGTGCTGATGCTTATAGAAGTTGATCTCGTCCAGGCTCTTCTCGGCATCCTGCTCGTGGGTGGAGTGATCCACATACACCAGGTGCTCGACCTTGCGGCCCTTGAGCAGATGCTCGGTGACGATCTCGTCCACGTCGTCCGGCTTCACGTGGCTGTAGAAGGTGCCGTCGGGATAGACGATAACCACGGGGCCGGCCTCGCACAGGCCGAAGCAGCCGGTGCGGATGACCTTGACTTCCTTATCCAGATTGTTCTCGGCCAGCTTCTCGTTGAAGCGGTCGATCAGGGTCGCGGAGCCGGACGAAGAACAACCCGTGCCGCCGCAGACCAGTACATGAGCGCGGTAGATATCCATGCTGCTGCTTCCTCCGATCATTCTTTCTCAGCCGCGCCGATGGTGTATTCCGCCACGGGACGGCCGTTGACGATGTGCTCAGCCACAATGCGCGGCACCATCTCAGGCTTCACATGCACATAGGTGACCTTCTCCTTGCCGGGGGTGATCACATCCACCATGGGCTCCAGACGGCACATGCCGATGCAGCCGGTCTGGCTGACGGTCACGTGGTTCAGCTGGCGCTTATTGATTTCATCCACAAAGGCGAGCATCACGGGACGCGCGCCGGCGGCGATACCGCAGGCTTCCTGTAAAGACGCCTGCATCCACTGCACGACCTCCGGCTCCGCCAGGGAGACCTCCTGCCCCAGCACCACGCGGATCTCCTCGGTGGAGAAGCTCATCTCCCCCGACGGGCTCTTGCACGTGAGGCTGAACTCCGGCCTGTCCGGGCTGCCCATCACGATGGAGGCCATCGTAGAGGCCAGATCGCCCAGCGGCAGGCAGTCGATGGAGTCCGTGTGGAAGGTCGCCGTGATCACGGTGCCCCGGCCCACCTCGCTCTCCAGCGTCACCTCGCCGCCGGTCAGCATGGCGTTCTGCTGCAGGAGCGGAATGCCCAGGCCGACCTTGCGGGTCGTGCGCGTGGTGGTGAAGGGGCTTCTCACCCGCTCCAGCAGCTCCGGCGACATGCCGCAGCCGTCGTCCTTCACGGTCATGGCCAGCACGCGATCCTCCCCCAGGATGAAGGAGATATCCACGTGGGACGCACCCGCGCGGACGCTGTTCTGCACGATATCCAGCAAATGCAGTGCGATTTCTTTCATACGCCGTTCAATCCGCTCAGGCGGGAGTGCGGTACTTCTCGATGATGGCGGGCACCTGGTCGGGGGTCAGACGGCCATAGACGTCGCCATTGATCGTCATGACAGGCGCGAGGCCGCAGGCGCCGAGGCAGCGGGTCGCCTGGAGGGTGAACTTGCCGTCGGGCGTGGTGCTGCCCACAGGCGTGTCGAGCACCTCGCTCAGCTTATCCAGCACGGCCTGGCTGCCCTTGACGTAGCACGCGGTGCCGAGGCAGACGCTGATGACATACTCGCCCTTGGGCTGCAGGGAGAACTGCGCGTAGAAGGTCGCAACGCCGTACACCTCGCTCAGCGTGACGCCGAGGCCCTCCGCGATCACCTTCTGCACGTCCTCAGAGACGCAGCCGAAAATCTCCTGCGCGGCCTGCAGCACGGGCATCAGGGCACCGGGCCAATCCTTGTGGGCCTCGATGATCTGATGGAGTTCCGCAAACTTGCTGTCCATTTCACTCATGGGTCACATGTACCTCCTTTTGATTAAACACCAAAGGATTGTTTAATTTCTAACATGCGCATTATATAAGATGAAATATGGGCTGTCAAGGGAAACGGCCGAAAGTTAGACCGCGCTAATCATCATTCATCAGCCACATGGTTGATCTGGCCTTTACTTCCCATTTATTGTATAAAACCGAGTGAATTGATCGGATATTGCGCTCCCGCGCGCTCTCCTCCGGCTGTCCGGTGCCGGTCCTGCGGCACAGCACACGTTTCCTTTTTTTCTTCACTGGCGGCCCGGAGATACAAAAATCCTCCGGACTGCCATTTTATGTATTGACAATCAGCCCTGCGTGTTGTATGTTTACTGCAACATCCGCCAACCGCGGATGGAATAGAGGCGCGGCCGACATGAGGTAGCTCCGGGAGTCCAGCCGGGACGTTGAGCGGAGTGAGAAGGGGAAGCCGCCGAAATGCGCAGGTTCCGGCAGAACCGCGTGTTGGGCAGACGGAGAAGATCCGCCTGACTGTCATGGCACAGGCCATGGAGCGCTATTCGGGCTTCGATCCCCTCCTTCAATGGCGGATCCGATGAGATGAACGGCGCACACAGGCCGCTCATCTGTTTTATTTTCTGAAGGAGGATTCCCATGAAGAAGCTTCTCTGCGCCCTGCTCGCCCTCATGATGATGACCGCCCTGACCGCCGCCCTGGGCGAAGGCACCCTGCGCGTCGGCATGGAGTGCGGCTACGCGCCTTACAACTGGCAGCAGGTCAACGAGACCGAGTTCACCGCGCCCATCGCCGACAACAACGGCTACGCCGACGGCTATGACGTGCAGATCGCCAAGCGCATCGCCGCCGACCTCGGCATGGATCTCGAGATCGTCAAGACCGACTGGGACGGCCTGATCCCCTCGCTGAACAGCGGCAACATCGACCTGATCATCGCCGGCATGAGCCCCACCGCCGAGCGGAAGATGACCATTGACTTCACCGACTACTACTATCAGAGCGAGCTGGTGGTCGTGGTGCGCAAGGACGGCGCCTATGCCAACGCCGCCTCCCTGGCCGACCTCTCCGGCGCCGTGATCTGCGCCCAGCTGAACACCTTCCACGACACCGTGGTCGACCAGATCCCCGGCGTCGTCCATGACACCCCCCGCGAGACCTTCCCGGCCATGATCGTCGCCCTGAACAGCGGCGCCATCGATGGCTACATCGCCGAGCGTCCCGGCGCCGAGGCCGACGTGATGGCCAACCAGGGCCTGACCTATGTCTCCTTTGAGGCGGGAAAGGGCTTCGAGGCCGACGAGAGCGACACCGCCATCGCCATCGGCATTGTGTACAACAGCCCCTACAAGGATTCCGTCAACGCGACGCTGGCCTCCATCAGCGAGGAGGAGCGGGTGCAGATCATGGTGGATGCCACCGCCCGTCAGCCGCTGGTGGCTGAATAAGCCTGGCCGGCTTCATCGCTCGGCTGATGCTTTTCTCAGGTAGAAATCCTGCTTGGCAGCAAGGGGTTCCGCGCCTGCGGGCGCGGGTCAGGGGCTTTGCGATCGCCCCTGACAACCCTTCGCCCGCCGTCTTTCAAGTATGATGGCTTCTTGAGAAAGGTTTGAAACGGACACACCTGCTTCCATCTGATGCACAGCAGGTGTGTCCTTGTCATATTTCAGCTGCAGGGGTTCCGCGCCTGCAGGCGCGGGCAAAGGGCTTTGCGATCGCCCTTTGCAAACCTTCGCGTCCTCACTTCATGAAGTATCATTCCAGAAGGAGCGCACATGAACGTACCAACGTCCTTTTTCGGCTGGGTTTCCTTTCTGCTGGAGCGCTATGGACAGCTCTTCCTGCAGGGAACCGGCGTCACCCTGCTCGTGGCCCTCAGCGGCACCATCATCGGCTTTGTCATCGGTCTGCTCGTCGCCATCGTGCGCACGATTCCCCTGCCCCGCGGCAAGTGGTACAGGCAGCTCCCGCTGCGCTGCGTCCACTTCCTGCTCAATGTCTATATTGAGGTGTTCCGCGGCACGCCCATGATCGTGCAGGCCATGGTCATCTACTACGGCTCCATGATGATCGGCCTCATCGCCCGCGGCACGCCCGTGCTGCCCGCGGCCATCTTCATCGTGTCCATCAACACCGGCGCGTACATGGCCGAGATCATCCGCGGCGGCATCATCAGCGTGGACAAGGGTCAGAAGGAGGCTGCCACCGCCATCGGCATGACCCACTGGCAGGCCATGGTGCACGTGGTGCTCCCCCAGGCCGTGCGCAACATCATGCCCTCCATCGGCAACGAGTTCGTCGTCAACATCAAGGACTCCAGCGTGCTGAACGTGATCTCCCTCAGCGAGCTCTACTTCACCGGCAAGAGCGCCGCCGGCAACTACGGGCGGTACTTTGAGTCCTTCTTCATCATCGCTTGCATCTACCTCGTGCTGACCTTCACTGTGACGCGCCTCTTGCGGCTGCTCGAGCGGAAGATGGACGGCAGCAAGAACTACACCATCTACGGCTCCCAGAGCGACAGCCACGCGAGCATCACCGTGACCGAGGATGAGGAGGCGACAGCATGAGCGACGAGAAGATTTTAGAGATCCGGCACCTGGAAAAGAGCTTCGGCGACCACGCCGTGCTGCGCGATATCAGCTTCTCCGTCAGCAAGGGGGACGTGATCTGCGTCATCGGCTCCTCCGGCTCCGGCAAGAGCACGCTGCTGCGCTGCATCAACTTCCTGGAGGAGCCCACCGGCGGCGAGATCCTCTACCACGGCAAAAACGCCGCCACCCAGTGGAAGCGCACCCTCTACAACAGCAAGGTCGGAATGGTGTTCCAGTCCTTCAACCTGTTCGGCAATCACAACGTGCTGGAAAACTGCGTGCTCGGCCAGATGCAGGTGCTGGGCCGCAAGCGCGCCGAGGCCGAGGAGCGGGCCCTCACCTACCTCAGCCGCGTCGGCATGGACGCCTACCGCGCCGCCCGCCCGTCCCAGCTCTCCGGCGGACAGAAGCAGCGCGTCGCCATCGCCCGCGCCCTGTGCATGGAGCCGGAGATCCTCCTGTTCGACGAGCCGACCAGCGCCTTGGACCCCGAGATGGTCGGCGAGGTGCTGAACGTCATGCAGGCCCTGGCCTCCGCGGGCATGACCATGCTGATCGTGACCCACGAGATGAGCTTTGCCCGCGACGTGGCCAGCCGGGTGCTGTTCATGGACGGTGGCCTGATCGTGGAGGACGCGCCCCCGCAGCAACTCTTCAGCCACCCCGAGCAGCCCCGCACGCAGGAGTTCCTGCGCCGCGTCCTTGCCAGACAGTTGTAAGAATTCCATAATTTACCATTACGATTTTTCCGCGAATTCGCTTGTCACCCTTCGCCCTCGTTTGCTATAATAGTAGCTTGTATAGTTGAAAGAACAGGAGGTTTTTCTGTGAGGGATCTTTTCGAGCTGTACTGGACCTTCGTCCAGATCGGCTGTGTCACCTTCGGCGGCGGCTACGCCATGCTGCCGATCCTTGAGCGCGAGCTGGTGGACAAGCGCGGCTGGACCACCATGGATGACCTGCGCGACTACTTCTCCATCGGCCAGTGCACGCCGGGCATCATCGCGCTGAACGTCTCCACCTTCATCGGTGAAAAGCGCCACGGCATCGCCGGCGCCCTGCTGGCCACCTGCGGCTTTCTGACCGGGCCCATCGCCATCATCCTGGCGATCGCCGCGTTTCTGCAGAACTTCGCCCAGCTGGAGCTGGTACAGCACGCCTTCGCGGGCATCCGCGTTTGCGTGTGTGTGCTGATCCTCCAGGCCGTGCTGCGCTTGTGGAAGAAGTCGGTGGTCGACCCCTTCACCCTGGGGCTCTACCTGATCGTGTTCGCCCTGCACGCCTTCGCCGGCGTCCTGCCGGTCAAGGTGCCAGCAGCCGTGCTGGTGCTGCTGGCCGGTGCGGCGGGCATCCTCGCCTCCGGCGCGAAAAACCGCCGGAGCGGAAAGGCGGGTGACGTGAAGTGAACACCCTGCTGCGCCTGATGTTTGAGTTTGCCAAGACTGGCCTCTTCTCCGTGGGCGGCGGCCTGGCAACCCTGCCCTTCCTCTACGAGATGAGCGATGCCACCGGCTGGTTCTCCCACGCGGACATCGCCGACATGATCGCGGTCTCCGAATCCACGCCCGGGGCCATCGGCATCAACATGTCCACCTACGCGGGCTTCCGCACCGCCGGCATCCCCGGCGGCATCCTGGCCAGCCTCGCCCTAGCCGCGCCGTCCGTGGTCATCATCCTGATCATCGCCCGCTTCCTGGCCAGGTTCCGGCAGAACCGGCTGGTGGAGGGTGCGTTCTACGGCCTGCGCCCGGCCTCCATCGCGATGATCACCGCCGCGGGCCTGAACGTGGCGAAGGTCGCCCTGGTGAACCTGAGCGCCTACGCCGCGTCCGGGAGCCTGGCGGATCTGTTCGTCTGGAAAGCCCTGGTCCTGGCCGGGATCCTGTTCTTCCTCGCGCGAAAGCTGAAGTGGAACCCGATCCTGCTGATCGCCCTCTCCGCCGTTGTCGGCGTGGTGTTCAGGTTCTGAGACCCATCCTCCGCCATGAAGCCGATGGCGAATTTCCGCCGCGTTCTTGACTTCTCCCGCCTTTGTGGTAGACTATGGGCGGAAACCACTATCGAGACAGGAGGCGTTTTCCCATGATGAAGCTGGTGCTCGTTCGCCACGGCGAGAGCGAATGGAACAAACTGAACCTGTTTACCGGCTGGACCGACGTGGACCTGAGCGAAAAGGGCCACGAGGAAGCCAAGGCCGCCGGCCGCGTGCTGAAAGCCGAGGGCTATGACTTTGACATCTGCTACACTTCCTACCTGAAGCGCGCCATCCACACCCTCAACCACATCCTGGACGAGATGGACCGTGCCTGGCTGCCTGTGATCAAGACCTGGAAGCTCAACGAGCGCCACTACGGCGCCCTGCAGGGCCTGAACAAGGCTGAGACCGCCGAGAAGTACGGCGAGGATCAGGTGAAGATCTGGCGCCGCTCCTTCGACGTGAAGCCGCCGGAACTGAGCCCCGACGACGAGCGCAGCGCCCTGAAGCAGGCGATGTACCGCGACGTGGATCCGGCCCTGCTGCCCGCCAACGAGAGCCTGGAGACCACCATCGAGCGCGTCATCCCCTTCTTTGAGGACACCGTGAAGCCCGCCATGGCGGAGGGCAAGCGCGTCATCATCGCCGCCCACGGCAATTCCCTGCGCGCGCTGGTGAAGTACCTGGACAACATGAGCCCCGAGGAGATCATCGGCGTCAACATCCCCACCGGCGTGCCGCTGGTGTACGAGTTTGACGACAATTTCAAGGTGCTTGGCCACTACTACCTGGGCGACCAGGCCGCGATTGCCGCCAAGATGCAGGCTGTCGCCAACCAGGGCAAGAAGCAGTAAATCTGGTTTTTCCGGGTGAAACCGTCTCCTTCGGGGGACGGTTTTTTCTGCTGTTTTATTTCTCTGAACACAGAGTATTCCGCGCCTGCGGGCGCGGGCAGGGGGCTTTGCGATCGCCCCCTGCACCCCTTCGCCCGTCGCCTTATAATTGAGCTTTTTAAAACCATTCAATAATTGCGTAGCATAAAACCGCCCGTGACAAGCACGGGCGGTCAAACACCAAGTGTGGCTTATTCCTTTTCGCCGAAGGAGATGCCCATATCGCGGGCGATGCTGACCATCTGGTCGTCCGTCGGGACGAGCTTCGGCACGCCGGCGATGTCCTTCAGGGCGTTGTGGGTGATCTGGTTGCCCTTCAGAGCCACGGTCACGCCGTAGCACTCGTCGCGGATCAGCTCCGCGGCGTGCACGCCGAACTGGGTGGACAGCACGCGGTCATAGGCGCTGGGGCTGCCGCCGCGCTGGATGTGACCCGGCACCACGGCGCGGGCCTCCACGCCCACCATCTCGGAGAGCTGTGACGCGACGTCGGCCGCCGCGGAATAGTGCTCGGCGGCGCGCTTGGCCTCGCGCTCCTTCTTCTTCATCTTGGCTTCCTTGCGGTTCATCGCGCCCTCGGCCACGGCGATGATGGTGAAGCCCTTGTTGTTCTTCGCGCGCTTCTCGACGACCTTGGCGACCTCCTCGATCTCGTAGGGGATTTCGGGGATCAGGATCACGTCCGCGCCGCCGGCCACGCCGGAATACAGCGTCAGCCAGCCGGCCTTGTTGCCCATGATCTCGATGACCATGGTGCGGCCGTGGGAGGCGGCGGTGGTGTGGATGCGGTCGATGACGCCGGTGGCGATGTCCATGGCGGTGTGAAAGCCAAAGGTGAAGTCGGTGCCGTACAGGTCGTTGTCGATGGTCTTCGGCAGGCCGATCACGTTGAGGCCTTCCTCGCTGAGCAGGTTCGCGGTCTTATGGGTGCCGTTGCCGCCCAGGGTCACCAGGCAATCCAGCTTCAGCTCCTTGTAGGTCTTCTTCATCGCGGCGACCTTGTCGATCTTGTCCTCGCCGATCACGCGCATGTTGCGGAAGGGCGTGCGGGCCGTGCCCAGGATCGTGCCGCCCAGGGTCAGAATGCCGGAGAACTGGCTGCGGGTCATCAGCGAGTAGTCGCCCTCGATCAGGCCGCGGTAGCCGTCGTGAATGCCGATGATCTCCGCGTCGAACATCTCATAGGCCGCGCGGGTCACGCCGCGGATGGCTGCGTTCAGGCCGGGGCAGTCGCCGCCGCTGGTCAGAATACCGATACGCCTTTTCATGGAACCGTTCCTCCTTACAGGTCGGGAGTCTTGCGTCAAGATAGAAAAAGTATAACACGACTCCCAAGGCTTTTCAATGCCGGAATTGTAAAATTCACGCCGAAACCGCGCCGAATCCCACCTTGCGCCGCCTGCACCGATGTGTTACAATGTCTGCGGTTTGTGCGTATTTAATCGGAGGTGACATGATGGCTTCGTCTGAACTGCTGAGCGTGGAGCAGGTGTCCTACGCCTATGAGGACAATCCCTCGCCGGCGCTGAAGCATATCGATATGAAGGTGAAGCCCGGCGAGTTTGTGGCTGTCCTCGGCCACAACGGATCGGGCAAATCCACCCTGGCCAAGCTGCTCAACGCCCTTTATCTTCCCACGGAAGGCCGGGTGTTCGTCTGCGGCATGGATACGGCCGACGAGGACAGGCTCTGGGACATCCGCTCCAGGGCCGGTATGATCTTCCAGAACCCCGACAACCAGATCGTCGCGACCATCGTGCGCGAGGACGTGGCCTTTGGCCTGGAGAACCTGGGCGTCCCCCACGACGAGATGGTGCGCCGTGTCGACCAGGCCCTGGAGACCGTCAACATGACCAAGCACGCGGAGAGCGCCCCGCACATGCTCTCCGGCGGCCAGAAGCAGCGCGTCGCCATCGCGGGCATCCTCGCCATGGAGCCCAGCTGCATCATCGCGGACGAGGCCACGGCCATGCTCGACCCCAAGGGCCGCCGTCAGGTGCTCACCACGGTGCAGCGCCTCAACCGCGAAAGCGGCATCACGGTGGTCTGGATCACCCACTACATGGAGGAGGCCGTGCAGGCCGACCGGGTCATCGTGGTCTCCGACGGGGAGATCGTGCTGCAGGGCAAACCCCGTGAGATCTTCTCCCAGGTGGAGCGGATGCGCGAATTGCACCTGGACGTGCCCCGCATGACCAGCCTGGCCCATGAGCTGCGCGGGGACGGGATGCCGCTGAGCGAGGGCATTCTGACCGTGGACGAGATGGCGGAGGAGGTGAGCCGGCTGCTATGTCCCTCGAACTGAAGCATGTGACCTACACCTATTCCGCCGGCTCGGCCTTCCAGGCCACCGCGCTGGACGACATCAGCCTGACCATCGAGGACGGCGAGTTTGTCGCCCTCGTCGGCCACACGGGTTGCGGCAAGTCGACCCTCGTGCAGCACCTCAACGGCCTTCTGAAGCCCACCTCCGGCCAGGTGCTGCTGGACGGCCAGGACATCAACGGAGAGGGCATCAACCGCCGCGAGCTGAGGCAGAAGGTCGGCCTGGTGTTCCAGTACCCCGAGTACCAGCTCTTTGAGGAGACCGTGGCCAAGGACATCGCCTTCGGCCCGAAAAACCAGGGTCTGAGCGCGGACGAGGTGGACCGCCGGGTCCGCCGCGCCATGGAGCACGTGCACCTGAACTACGACAAGCTGGTCGAGCGAAGCCCCTTCGAGCTCTCCGGCGGACAGATGCGCCGCGTCGCCATCGCCGGTGTGCTGGCCATGGAGCCCAAGGTGCTCGTGCTGGACGAGCCCACCGCCGGCCTGGACCCCCGCGGCCGCGACCGCATCCTCGGCATGGTACGCGAGCTGCACCGCGAGGGCACCACGGTCGTCATGGTCAGCCACAGCATGGAGGACGTCGCCTCCCTCGCAACGCGCATGGTTGTGCTCAGCCACGGCCGTTTGGCCACCCAGGGCGCGCCCCGCGAGGTGTTTAAGCAGCGTGAGCTGATGGCGGAGGCCGGTCTGGACATCCCGGAGGCGGCCAAGCTGTGCCAGGCGCTGATCGCCCGCGGCGTGCCGCTGCCGGAGGATCTCTACCTGCAGGACGAGCTTCGCGAGCATCTGGCGCAGCTCTGGAAGGAGGCGCGCGCATGATGACCAACATCACCCTCGGTCAGTATTATCCGGTGGACAGCCCTGTGCACCGCCTGGACCCGCGGGTCAAAATCGTGCTCACCCTGGCACTGATCGTCTGCGTGTTCCTCGCCCACTCCCTCATCGGGTACGCGCTGATCTTCGCCTTCATCTTCTTCACCGCCAGGCTGGCGAAAATCCCCTTCAAAACCGTGCTCAAGGGCATCAAGCCCCTGCGCTTCATCCTGATCCTGACCTTCGTGCTGAACCTGTTCTTCTCCACGGCGGGCAACGATCTTATCCGCATCGGCTCGGTGCGGATCACGGACCAGGGCCTCAGGCAGTCCGTGCACTACTCCCTGCGCCTGCTCTTCCTGGTGATGGGCACCTCCCTGATGACGCTGACCACCTCGCCCATCATGCTCTCCGACGGCATGGAGCTGCTGCTCTCCCCGCTGAAGAAGCTCCACTTCCCCGCCCACGAGCTGGCGATGATGATGTCCATCGCCCTCCGCTTCATTCCCACGCTGATGGAGGAGGCGGACAAGATCATGAAGGCCCAGATGGCCAGAGGCGCGGATTTTGAGACCGGCAACCTGCTGGCCCGCGCCAAGGCGATGGTGCCGCTGCTGGTGCCGCTGTTCGTCAGCGCCTTCCGCCGGGCCGGCGATCTGGCCATGGCCATGGAGTCCCGCTGCTACCACGGCGGCGAGGGCCGCACCCGCCTGCGCACCCTGAAGCTGACGAAGCAGGACACCGTCGCGTGCCTGCTGGTCGCCGGGCTTCTGCTGCTGATTATCCTCGAGGGGATGCTGCTGCCGAAGGGGTGGCTGCTGTGAGGCGCGTGCTGCTGACGGTCGAATACGACGGAACCAATTACTGCGGCTGGCAGCGGCAGATCAACGGTCTCTCCGTGCAGCAGGTGCTGGAGGAAACCCTGACCCGCGCCTGCGGGAAGCCCATCACCGTGACCGGCGCCAGCCGGACGGACGCCGGAGTGCACGCCGCCGGACAGGCCCTGCACTTTGACACCTCCAGCTCCATCCCGCCCGAGAAGTACCCCTTTGTGCTCAACACGATGCTCCCCGCCGATATCCGCGCCCAGACCGGCCGCGAGGTGCCCGCCGAGTTCCACGCCCGCTTTCTGACGTCGGGCAAAAAGTACACCTACCGCCTGCTCAACCGGCGTCACGCCTCGGCGCTGCTCCGGCTGAACCATGTGCACGTGCCCGTGCCGCTGCAGGTTGACCGGATGCGGGAGGCTGTGCCCACGCTGCTGGGCCGTCACGATTTCGCGGCCTTTCAGGCGGCCGGCGGTACGGCGAAGACCACGGTCCGCACCATCCGCAGCGCCAGCCTCGCGCAGGACGGCGACCGGCTGATCCTCACCGTGGAGGGCGACGCCTTTCTCTACAACATGGTGCGCATCATCGCGGGCACGCTGATCGAGATCGGCCTGGGCAAGCGCGGCACGGACGCCTTCGAGCGCGCCTACGCCACCGGCGACCGGCTGGCCCTGGGCGTCACCGCCCCGCCCCACGGGCTGGAGCTGACCCGCGTGGATTACCCCGACCTCGCCTTCACCGATCCGGTGAAGCTGCGCTGGCACGACGAATAGACCGTAGTTCATCACGGTCTGTTCTTTGATTTAGGAAAGGAATCCCTATGCTGCGTGTACCCAATCTGTCCTTCCCGCTGGATGTGCAGGAAAGCGACTTCGGTCCGGTTTTGTGCCGCAAGCTGCGCGTCAAGCCCGACGACATCCTCTCGGTCCGCCTCAGCCGCAAGTCGGTGGACGCGCGGGACAAGGGTGATGTCCACTTCGTGCTGACCCTCGACGTCAGCCTGCGGGACGAGGAGCGCGTTCTGCGCGGCCTGAAGCTCGGCATTGCCCAGCGGGTGCAGCCGCCCCGGGAGATGCCGGCCCCTGTGCCGCACTTTACCCAGCGTCCCTTAGTGGTGGGCGCGGGCCCGGCAGGTCTCTTCGCGGCGCTGGAGCTGGCCCAGGCCGGCGCAAGGCCCATCCTCATCGAGCGCGGCAAAGCCGTGGAGGAGCGCGCCATGGACGTCGAGCAGATGCGCTCCAAGGGCCTTTTGAACCCCGAGAGCAATGTGCAGTTCGGCGAGGGCGGTGCGGGAGCCTTCTCCGACGGCAAGCTGACCACCGGCATCAAGTCCCCCTTCCAGCGCCGCGTGCTCGAAACCTTTGTCAGGAGCGGTGCGCCGGAGGAGATTCTCATCCTGCAGAAGCCCCACGTGGGCACCGACCTGCTGCGGGGCATCGTCGCCTCCATCCGCCGGGAGATCATCCGCCTTGGCGGCGAGGTGCGCTTTGAGACCCGGCTCACCGGCCTGCTGCTGGACAGAGAGCACGTGGTGGGCGCAGAGATCCAGACTCCGGTCTGTACAGAGCAGCTCCAAACCGACGATGTTCTGCTCTGTATCGGTCACAGCGCCCGCGACACGGTACAGCGGCTGTTTGACCAGGGTGTCCGCATGGCCGCCAAGCCCTTCGCTGCCGGCGTGCGCATTGAGCACCTCCAGCAGAAGATCGACCGGGCGCAGTACGGCCGTGCGGCAGGGCATCCGGCGCTGCGGCCTGCCGAATACAAGCTGCACACCCCGACCCCCGACGGCCGCGGCGTCTACACCTTCTGCATGTGCCCCGGCGGTGAAGTCATCGCGGCGGCCTCCCAGGAGGGCGGTGTGGTGGTCAACGGCATGAGCCTCCACGCCCGGGCTGGCCGCAACGCCAACGCGGCCCTGCTGGTCGGCGTGCGCCCCGAGGATTTCGGCGACGACCACCCGCTGGCCGGCATGGTCTGGCAGCGGGCGCTGGAGCAGGCGGCCTTCCGCGCGGGCGGGGGCGGCTTCCGCGCGCCGGTGCAGCGCGTCGGCGACTTTCTGGAAAAGCGCGCCACCACAGCCCTCGGCGAGGTGCAGCCCACCTACCTGCCCGGCGTGACGCCCTGTGACCTGCGCGCCGTGCTGCCCGCCTGGATTGCGGACAACCTGGCGCTGGGCATCCGCCGCCTCGACGGGCAGCTGCGCGGCTTTGCCGACCCGGACGCCGTTCTGACCGGCGTGGAGACGCGCTCCTCCTCTCCCGTGCGCATCCTGCGCGGCGCGGACGGCGTGGCCGAGGGCATCGGCGGCCTCTACCCCGTCGGCGAGGGCGCGGGCTACGCGGGCGGCATTGTGAGCGCGGCAGTGGACGGCATTGTGGCGGCCCGCGCCGCGATGGAAAGGAGCGCTCTGCTTTGATCCGATGTGTCTGCTTTGATATGGACGGCGTCCTCTTTGACACCGAGAACCTCGGCGGCGCGGTGATGGGCGAGGCTGCCGGCGCACAGGGCTGCACCCTGACCGAGCCCCAGTGGCGCTCCCTCATCGGCACCACCATGGCCGTTACGGCGGAGCGCCTGCAGGCGTGGTGCCCAGCCCTCGACGTGCCGCTGTTCCTGGATGACTGGCAGCGGCTGATGCTGGAGCACGTGCACCGCAGCGGCATGCCGAAGAAGGACGGCGCGGACGAGGTGCTGCGCGGTCTGCGGGAGGGCGGCATGCACCTGGCACTGTGCAGCTCCAATGTGCCGGCCATCATCCATGAGTACCTGGAGATCGCCGGCTGGAGCGATGTGTTCGAGACGGTGGCGACCCTGGATCATGTCACGGCCGCCAAGCCGAAGCCCGATATGTATCTCTACGCGGCGGCGCGTCTCGGCGCGGCCCCGGCGGAGTGCGCGGGGGTCGAGGATTCCTTCTCCGGGATCCGCTCGGTGCGGGCCGCGGGGATGACGTCGGTGATGATTCCCGATGTGATTCCCTATGATCCCGCGACGATGCAGCCCTATGTCGATTATCTGCTGGGTTCGCTGCGCGAGCTGCCGGCATGTCTGGCGAAGGCCTGATACTTTGTCTCGGATTTCGCCGCCTGCGGGCGGCGACCAAAGGGCTTTGCGATCGCCCTTTGGAAACCTTCGCCCGCTCGTCTTTTACTGATTGCTATTATTTCAAGGAGGTTTCACCATGGCTGACGTCTATCTGCATCCAGGCAAGGAAAAGCGCGTGTGGAGCGGGCATCCCTGGGTGTTCCGCAGCGATATCCAGCGCGTGGACGGCGCGTGTGAGCCCGGCGAGGTCGTGCGGGTGATTTCCTCCCGCGGGCGCTTCCTCGCGATGGCCTACTACAATCCCCTCTCCCAGATCAGCCTGCGCATCCTCTCCACCCACGAGGAGCCCATCGACCGCGCCTTCGTCCAACAGCGCGTGAAGGAGGCCGTCGACTACCGCCGCACCTTCGCTGACCTGCGCTCCTGCCGCATGGTTTTCGCCGAGAGCGACCGCCTGCCGGCCCTGATCGTGGACAGCTTCGGCGACACCCTGGTGCTGCAGTGCCTCGCCGCCGGCATGGAGCGCCTGAAGGCCGACGTGGTGGATGCCCTGGTGGAGGAGCTGCATCCGCAGGGCATCTGGGAGCGCAGCGACGTGCCCGTGCGCCGTCTGGAGGGGCTGGAGATGAAGACCGGCCTGCTCTATGGCACCGTGCCGGACCGCGTGGAGATGGTCGAAAACGGCGTCCGCTTCCTGGTGGACGTCAAGGAGGGGCAGAAGACCGGCTTCTTCCTCGACCAGAAGGAGAACCGCGCGGCCATCGCACCCTTCGTGAAGGGCCAGCGTGTGCTGGACTGCTTCACCCACACGGGCAGCTTCGCCCTCCACGCGGGCCACTACGGCGCGGCGGAGGTCACCGGCGTGGACATCTCGGATTACGCCTGCGCCTTCGCCACGGAAAACGCGAAGCTCAACAGCCTGGAAGATCGCGTGCACTTCGTGGAGGCCAACGCCTTCGACCTGCTCTCCGAGCAGAGCCGCGCCGGGGTCACCTACGATGTGGTCATCCTCGATCCGCCCGCCTTCACCAAGACCCGCGCGGCCATCGACAGCGCCACTCGCGGCTACAAAGAGATCAACCTGCGCGCCATGAAGATGATCCGCACGGGCGGCTATCTGGTGACCTGCTCCTGCTCCCAGCACATCCTGCCGGACGCTTTCCTGCAGATTGTGAAGGATGCGGCCCAGGACGCCCGCGTCCAGCTGCGGCAGATCGAGTACCGCACCCAGGGCCGCGATCACCCGATCCTGCCCGCCTCCCCCGAGACCCAGTATCTCAAGTGCGGGATCTTCCAGGTGTGGAGGTAAGTATCTTTTCCAGATTACTTCTCCGTAACAAAGCAGGTGCGCGAAGGGTTGTCAGGGGCGACCGCAAAGCCCCTGGACCCGCGCCTGCAGGCGCGGAACCTCTCTGAGAAAATGAGTTTATAATCTGATAAAGAAAAAGCAGCAGAGCTGTAGCGAAAACATCTCTGCCTCTTTTCAATTTAACATGCTTATTTCTAAGGCTTTCGGCCTGCGGGCCGACCCGGGGGCTTTGCGATCGCCCCCGGGACCCCTTCGCCGCCCGCGTTGAGACTTCTATAATCTATACTCTTATCAAGAATCAAGACGGAAAGCAATCACGCTCTCTGCTTTTCCCTCATATTATACAGCGCCAGCGCTGACAGAATCAGCACATACCCAACGCACTTGGCTACGCTCATGCTCTCGCCCGCAATCAGAATCCCCATCACACTCGCAGTCAGCGGATTGATGACCGTCAGCACCGCAGCCTCCTCAGCCGGGAGGTACTTCTGCCCCAGCGGCTGGAAGGCAAAGCCGAAGCAGCTGCACACCAGCACCAGCATCAGCAGCATCACCCACTCCTCGCCGGTGTGCGGAAGCTCCACGCCGCCCATCGGCAGGGCGATGAGCGCGCTCAGCACCCCCATCACACCCAGCTGCACGATACCGATGGCCATGGGGTCGGCGTCCTTGCTCACCGTCTCTGTCGCCATGATGCACCAGGCGTAGGTCAGCGCGGCGAGGATCGCCAGGAAAATACCCAGCCCGCCGTTGCCGCTGCTCTGCTGGGTCAGGGATAGGAAGCCCACCCCGATCACGGCCAGCGCCGCACAGATCATGGTCTTGCGCCGGGGCAGCGTGCGCGTCAGCACAGCTGCGAAAACCGGCACCAGCACGATGGCCATGTTCTCAATCAGCGCGCTGACACCCGTGTCGATCAGGCGCAGGCCGAACATCTCAAAGACCATGCAAACCGTGTACAGCGCCCCTAAGATGACGCCGCTCCGCAGGCTCTTGTGGTCGCAGTGCAGCAGCGTCCGGTGAAAGATCGCGCCGAGGATCAGAAAGGCCAGCAGGAAGCGCACGGCCAGGATGCTCATGGGCTGGAGGGTGCGCATCAGGGTTTTGGAGAACAGGAAGGATGTGCCTCTGGCCATGAAGACGGCCGCCAGCAGCAGCCTTGCGCGGGTGGGAGTCATAGGGAGCTTTCGCCTCGATTCTGTTTGGGGTTTGCCCTCAGGCAAAGACCGGCAAACAGGCCAGATTGTAGCATAATGGTTAGCATCATTCAAGGCGCAATTTGCCCTTGTCTTGGGCAGACTGCGCCTTTGCATCTTTATATATGCGATTCGGTTGCAGCAGAGATTCCGCGCCTGCGGGCGCGGGCAGGGGGCTTTGCGATCGCCCCCTGCACCCCTTCGCTCGCTTCCTTCTCATACAACGATTAAATTGGAGAAAAGAAAAGGTATTACTTTTCTTGCGGTTCACTTCAAATCATTCGTCAGCTTCTTCGCCAGCCACGCGATGCCCTTGGCGGTGCGTTTGCCGCTGTCCACAAAGTGGTTGCCGGGATTCCATTCGAGAGTGGTAGAGATGCCCTGGGCTTTGAGCAGCTCCTCCTGGCGGCGGATGGCATTGCCGACCTCCCGCATTACGGGGTGCTTGGTCTTTTCCTCCCGGTCACCCAGGCTCAGATAGATGGGGACGCCGGCAGGCGTGTGGGCCTCGGCGTAGTCGAGCCAGCCCGGGTACCACACGGAGGGCGAGACTGCCGCCGCGCCCGCGAAGGCATCCGTCTGGTAGACGCTCCACAGGGCGAAGAGACCTGCCAGCGAATACCCGGCGATGAGCCACCGCTTTTCCCCGAGGCGGGCGTTCAGCTCGGGCAGGATCAGACCCGTCAGCTCCGCAAGGGTTGCCGCCGCGCCGTCGCCGAAGGGCGTCTTGCCATAGACCGGCGGCGCTGTCCAGGGCGTCAGCTCCGCGTTCCAGTCGTGCACCTGCACCGCCGCCAGCATCACGGGGATGTCCCCCGCCGCCTCGTGCAGCGCGGCCAGCTCCTCCTCCATTGCGGAGAGGTCGTGGGTGTCCACCGGCTGGATGCAGCCGATCCGCGCGTCGGTGTCGCCGAACAGGACTACCTCGCGCCCGCCGATCCGCAGCGCGTTTTCCGTCGAAGCCATCTTTTTTCTTCCCTCCGCCTCTTCGTCAAAAAAGCCTGCCCGGCTGCCGATCACCGCGGCCGGACAGGCTCTCCTGTGTCCGTCAGGACAGGCTGACTTCCTCCAGCTTGCCCTCGGCATAGCGCTCCTCGGCCTCCGCCATGATCTTCTCCGTGGCGGACACGCCGCAGCGGGAAGCCCCCGCCGCGCGGGCCTTCAGCACGGTATCCAGGTCGCGGATGCCGCCGGAGCCCTTCACGCGCACCTTGTCGGACACGGCGGCGCGCATCAGCACCAGATCCTCGATGGTGCAGCCCTTGGAGCCGTAGCCGGTGGAGGTCTTCACAAAGTCCGCGCCGGCCTCCTCGGACAGCTCGCAGGCGCGCTTCTTCTGCTCGTCGCTGAGGTAGCAGGTCTCGATAATGACCTTCACGATGGCCCCCGCCGCATGGGCCTTCTCCACGATCTGGCGGATTTCGTCGCGGACATAGGCCTCGTCGCCGCGCAGCATGCGGCCGATGTTGATCACCATGTCCAGCTCCTCGCAGCCCTCCTTCAGGGCCAGCTCCGCCTCGGCCACCTTGATGGCGGTCTCGTGCGCGCCGTGGGGGAAGCCGATCACCGTACAGACCTTGACGCCGCTGCCCTTGAGCAGCTCGGCCATCAGGGGCACATCGCAGGGACGGGCGCACATGCTCGCTGTGTGGTATTTCAGGGCGACCTGCGCGCCGTGGCGGATATCGTCCTCGGTCAGATAGGGCTGAAGGGTCGAATGATCCAGCATGGAGGCGATATCCTGAGGTGTGAGTTTCATAGGCATACATCCTTTCCTGTCGTTCCATCATCGCGCGCGCCCCGCAGGCGATACGCATTCTTTATGATGATTCGATGGAAAAGGGAAAAGTCCTGCACAAGGCTGAAAGGCGAAAAACATTTCTCATATGGATTGACACCAACCAGATGATGCATTAAAATAATTCTATTCGGGTTGTGATGGTCGTATCTTGCGGGCGAACGGGATCTCCCGTCGCCGCGCGGCCGTCCCGAGACTGACCTGATCTTATGGGAGGGATTTCCGCGTGACCATCCAGGATATGGTGCGCGTGCTCAACGCGCATGTTCTCCTCGGCGAGGACAAGCTCTCGACCCCGGTCTACACCGCCTGCTGCTCGGATCTGATGAGCGACGTGCTGGCCTTTGTGGACGAGAAGACGGTGTTGATCACCGGCCTGACCAATCCCCACGTGGTGCGCACCAGCGAAATGCTCGACCTCAAGTGCCTGGTCTTCGTGCGCGGCAAGGTGCCCAACGAGGAGATTCTGGAGAGCGCGGCGGAGCAGGATCTGGTCGTCATCACCACCAAGGCGACGGCCTTCACCGCCTGCGGCCTGCTCTACCAGGAGGGCCTGCGCGGCGTGCCCGTGCCCTTGGAATGGGACTCGGAGGATTGAGCGAACATGGCAATGATGGAACTGATGAAGGCCGTCTACCCCGTGGAGGCGGCTGACTATACAAGCGCCGGCTCGGCCAGCGCGGATATCAAGCGCCGGCTCAAGAAGCTGGGCATCACCGGCGACGTGCTGCGACGGGTCGCCGTCGCCTCCTACGAGGTGGAGCTGAACCTGGTGATCCACTCCCTCGGCGGCGAGCTGGATCTGGTGGTCTATCCTGAATACGTGCAGCTGGTCTCCAGCGACCGGGGCCCTGGCATTCCCGACCTGTCCCTGGCCATGCGCGAGGGCTGGTCCACCGCCAACGACGAGGCGCGCTCCCTGGGCTTCGGCGCGGGCATGGGCCTGCCGAACATGAAGCGCAACGCGGACGAGTTCGACATCCAAAGCACCGTCGGCGTGGGCACCAACATCACGATGCGCTTCCGCCTGGCGTGACGGGCCTGTTTTCCGTCCGCAGTCTGCCGGAAGCCGTCCTCCACCGATACACATACGAGAATCGTTTACATATAGAGAGAAAGGCGGTGACACGCTTTGCCTGAACCGCGCTATCATTCCGTGCGCCTCGACCGGGATCGCTGCCGCGGCTGCACCAACTGCCTCAAGCGCTGCCCCACCGAGGCCATCCGCGTGCGCGGCGGACGCGCGCACATCCTGGATACCCTCTGCATCGACTGCGGCGAGTGCATCCGCGTCTGTGACTACCACGCCAAGGTGGCCGTGACGGATTCGATGGATGAGCTGAAGCGTTTCAAATACAACATCGCGCTGCCCGCGCCCTCGCTGTACGGGCAGTTCCGCAACCTGCCCAAGGTGGACTACGTGCTGGAAGCCCTGCGCCGCATTGGCTTCGACGACGTCTTCCCCGTCGCCCGCGGCGCGGACGTCACCACCCGGGCCATCCGCGAGCGCATGCGCGACCCGAGCCTGCCGCGCCCCGTGATCTCCTCCGCCTGCCCCGCCGTGGTGCGGCTGATCCAGGTGCGCTTCCCCGATCTGCTGGACCATGTGATCGACATCCGCCAGCCCATGGAGGTGGCCGCCTCCATCGCCCGGGCGGAGTTCTGCCGCAGCCACGGCTGCCTGCCGGAGGAGGTCGGCTGCTTCTTCATCACCCCCTGCCCGGCCAAGATGACGGTGATCCACAACCCGCTGGGCCAGAGCAAGTCCGCCCTGGACGGGGCCATCTCCATGATGGAGCTCTACGGCCAGCTGCTGCCCCATGTGGAGGAGATGATCTCCAATCCCGACCTGGTGCCCTCCACCCGCTACGGCATCGCCTGGGCCAGCAGCAACGGCGAGGCCAACGCCGTGTGCCCCCACTCCAGCCTCTCCGTGGACGGCATCCCCAACGTCATCAAGGTGCTGGAGGATGTGGAGAACGAAAAGCTGAACGATCTGGAATTCCTGGAGGGCAACGCCTGCATGGGCGGCTGCGTCGGCGGCCCGCTGACCTTTGAGAACACCTACGTGGCCAAGTCCGGCATCCGCAAGCTGGTCAACAGCATGCCCAAGGTACACCCGGACGTGGATGTGCCCGCCTCCATGCTAACCAAGTACCCGATGAAGAACGACCTGCCCTTCCAGCGCAACGACGCCATGCGCCTGGACGACAACCTGGTGGTCGCCATGCAGATGATGAACCGCATCAACGAGCTGGTGGAGAAGCTGCCGGGCTACGACTGCGGCTCCTGCGGCTCGCCCACCTGCGCGACCTTCGCCGAGGACATCGTGCGCGGCTACGCCACCGAGATGGACTGCATCCACCTGATGAAGGAGCGCCTGAAGGTGATGGCCGAGGAGATGGTCGCCCTGGCCCAGAACGAGCGGCGCTGAATGAATTCCCACAGAAGGAGCTGTTTGCCCATGAAAGTATCCGAGCTTTGTGAACTGATCCAGGCGGAAAACCTGACCCCCTCCCTTGAGGAGGACAGGGAGATCACCTGCGGCTATGCCTGCGACCTGCTCAGCTGGGTGATGGCCCACGGCGACGAGGGCATGGCCTGGGTCACCGTGCAGACGCACATGAACGTGGTGGCCGTGGCGGTGCTCTCCGAGATGGCCTGCATCGTGCTGCCCGAGGGCATCCGCATGGAGGCCGAGAGCCTGCAGAAGGCCAACGACGAGGGCATGGCCGTGCTGACCTCCCCGCTGACCGCCTACGAGATCTGCGGCCGCATGATGGCCCACGGCGTGGCCGCCCACAGCTGAGCGATGGAACGCCTGTTCTGCGACCTGCACATCCACAGCTGTCTCTCGCCCTGCGGGGACGACGACATGACCCCGGCGAACATCTGCGGCATGGCGGCGGTCAAGGGGCTGCAGATGATCGCAGTGACCGATCACAACACGGCGCGCAACCTGCCCACGGCGCAGCGCTGCTGTGACGCCTACGGCCTGCTGCTGATCCCCGGCATGGAGATCACCACCCACGAGGAGGTGCACCTGCTGGGGTATTTCCCGACGGTGCCGGTGGCCGTGGAGTTCGGCGACTTCGTGATGTCCCACCTGCCCAAGAAGAAGAACAAGCCTGCCTATTTCGGCAACCAGCGCGTGATGGACGAGGACGACAACCAGATCGACGAGGAGGAGCACCTGCTCATCGGCGCCACCGACCTGCCCCTGCAGGACTGGGTCAGGCTGATCCGCGAGGCCGGCGGCGTGCCCGTGCCGGCCCACATCAACCGCGGGGCCAACGGCCTGCTGGTCAACCTGGGCTTTATGCCGGAGGGCCTGGATCTCACCGCCCTGGAGGTCTGGCGCGCGCTCCCCTGCCCGCAGGACGTGCAGATCGGCAAGGTGATCCTGCACTCCTCCGACGCGCATTACCTCGGCGACATGCTGGAGCCGGAGATCACCATCGGCCTGGAGGAGCGCTCCGTGGCCGCCTTCCTGGAGAAGCTTCGCCGCGGAAGGCCGGAGGACAGGCTGTAAACCAAATCAAACCCAACAGCGCGGGCGGTTTTTATATTTATAGAACAATATGCGGGCTCATTTCTGCAACGAAGGTTACAACGGTGTGAAGAAATTGCGAAATTTTGGTACTTTTCCTTTAAAGGCTTGCTTTTTATGGTCGTTTATACTATCTTTTTTTCGGTTACTCCATTCTCTGTTTTCACTCAACGCAAGAAGGGAGAAATGTTACCATGAAAAAGCTTCTCAGCCTGGTGCTGGCCCTGGTCATGGTCTTCGCGATGAGCGCCACCGCCTTCGCGGACATGACCGACGCTGATTACGCGGCTGCCGCGAAGGTCTTCGCGGGCGATCTTCGTACCGACTACGCCGGCACCACCGTCATCCTGCACTCCAACGACGTGCACGGCGCGCTGACCGGCTACGCCTACATTCCCACACTCCGCAGCTGGTTTGAGGCTCAGGGCGCCGAGGTCATCGTGGCCGACGCCGGCGACTTCAGCCAGGGCACCACGTATGTGAGCGCCTCCAAGGGCCTGACCGCCGTGGAGATGATGAACGCCGCCAAGTACGACATCGTCACCCTGGGCAACCATGAGTTCGATTTCGGCTACGCCCAGCTGATGGAGAACCTGTCCAAGGCCGAGTTCACCACCATCTGCGCCAACGTCTACCTGGACGAGACCGGCGAGACCATCCTGCCCGCGACGGCCGTCATCGAGACCAAGGCCGGCCTGAAGATCGGCTTCTTCGGCATGGAGACGCCCGAGACCGCGACCAAGGTCAACCCCGGCATGATCAAGGAGATCAACTTCTCCACTTTCGACAAGCTCTATGAGGCCGGCCAGAAGGCCGTGGACGACCTGAAGGCCCAGAACGTGGACCTCGTGGTCGGCCTGTTCCACCTGGGCGTGGACGAGGAGTCCGCCCCCAACGGCTACCGCTCCGTCGACGCCTTCGCCAAGATCTCCGGCATTGACTTCGTGCTGGACGGCCACTCCCACACCGTGATGACCGCCGGCGAGAACGGCGAGCCCATTCAGTCCACCGGCACCAAGTTTGCCAACATCGGCGTCGTGGTCATCAACAACGAGACCAAGGCTGTCGAGGCCAACTATCTGGTGAACACCAAGTACCTGGCCCAGGACCAGGAGGTTCTCGCCAAGGCGCAGGCCATCATCGATGAAGTGGACGCCAAGTACGGCGCCGTGTTCGCCTCCACCGAGGTCCGCCTCAACGGCGACCGTGATCCCGGCAACCGCACCGAGGAGACCAACCTGGGCGACCTGATCACCGACGCCATGGTATGGTCCGTCGTCAAGGAAGGCGGCATCGAGCAGGATGAGCTCAACGCCGTGGTCGGCGTCACCAACGGCGGCGGCATCCGTGCCACCATCGAGGCCGGCGACATCACCATGAACAACATCAACACCGTGCTGCCCTTCGGCAACACCGTGGCCGTCGTCTATGTGACCGGCGCCGAGCTGCTGGAAGCCCTTGAGGCCTCCACCTTCTGCACCCCCACCTCCATCGGCGGCTATCCGCAGACCAGCGGCATCACCTGGACCCTTGACACCACCGTGCCCTATGATCAGGGCGAGGTGTATGTGCTCGACGGCAAGGAGAGCAGCTACTATGCTCCCGCCTCCATCAAGCGTGTCACCATCACTGCCATCAACGGCGAGCCCTTCGACGAGAACGCCACCTACGCTGTCGTGACCAACAACTTCTGCGCGGCCGGCGGCGATACCTACAACGTGTTCGCGCGCTCCAGCTCCAGCTTCGACACCGGCATCCCGATGGACGAGGCTGTGATGGACTACGTCGCGGACGTGCTGGGCGGCAAGATCACCGCCGAAGCCTACGGCGAGCCCCACGGCAGCCAGACCCAGGTCCGCTGAGTTTTGAACGCAGCTGACTGAGACGTAACCTATGGCGTCCCGCTTCTTCGGAAGCGGGACGTTTTCTTTGTAAGACTCGCGCGGGCAGGGGGCTTTGCGATCGGTCCGGGGCTGCCGCCCGTTCTCCGCTGAAAACTCCATAACATGGAGTTTTCCGGGCGCTCCGAACCCCCTGCACCCCTTCGCATCGCATCCTCTCTTTCTGCGATGAAAGCTGAGGTCGTGGTTGAGTTCAAAACATTTTCATTATCCCTTCGATAAGAAGATTTGGATGGGAAAAACGGGCTGAAAATCGGCAATGCAGGGTGGATTTGACCAATTGCGTCATTGACAGGGGTGTCCCAAAGCCTTATAATACCTGTGTGCCATAGTGCCGCGCTTTTGGTATGCGTGAGTGGACACGTTGAACCGGGTCCCCTCGCGGAAACGGACGCGGCCGCAACGCCGGGATGATTCGCGGCGATTCTTTCAGAGGAGGTTGTTTCCAATGGCTGTCAAGATGACCGTCGACGGCAATACCGCCGTCAGCCATATCGCATACGCATTCAGCGATGTGGCAGCGATCTATCCGATCACACCCTCATCCCCCATGGCCGAGGTCGCAGACGTTTGGGCCGCTGAAAAGCGCAACAACGTCTTTGGCCAGACCGTGAAGATTCAGGAGATGCAGTCTGAGGCCGGTGCCGCAGGCGCTGTCCACGGCTCCCTGTCCGCGGGCGCGCTGACCACCACCTTTACCGCTTCCCAGGGTCTGCTGCTGATGATCCCCAACATGTACAAGATCGCTGGTGAGCTGACGCCCTCCGTGTTCCACGTGAGCGCCCGCGCCCTGGCTTACCATGCTCTGAACATCTTCGGCGATCACAGCGACGTCATGGCCTGCCGCCAGACCGGCTTCGCCATGCTGGCCAGCAACTCCGTCCAGGAAGCGCACGACATGGCGCTGGTGGCCCACATCGCCACCCTGAAGAGCTCCGTGCCGTTCCTGCACTTCTTCGACGGCTTCCGCACCAGCCATGAGATCCAGAAGATCGACGCCATCGATCCCAAGAACAACTATGAAGAGCTCAAGAGCATCGTGCCGTGGGACAAGATCGACGAGTTCCGCGCCCGCGCGCTGAATCCCGAGCATCCCCATCAGGCCGGTACCGCTCAAAACAGCGATATCTACTTCCAGGGCCGTGAGGCTGGCAACAAGTTCTACGCCGCCGTGCCCGCCATCGTGGAAGAGGTCATGAACGACGTCGGCAAGCTGACCGGCCGTTACTACAAGCCCTTCCAGTACGAGGGCGCGCCCGATGCCGAGAAGATCATCATCTGCATGGGCTCCGGCTGCGACGTGATCCACGAGACCGTCAACAAGCTCAACGCCTCCGGCGCGAAGGTCGGCGTGCTCAAGTGCCACCTGTATCGTCCCTTCTCTGTGGAATACATGATGAAGGAACTGCCCGCCAGCGTGAAGAAGATCGCCGTGATGGACCGCACCAAGGAGTCCGGTTCTCTGGGCGAGCCTCTGTACCTGGACGTGTGCACCGCGCTGATGGAAGCCGGCCGCACCGACATCAAGGTCGTCGGCGGACGCTATGGCCTGGGCAGCAAGGAATTCACCCCCACCATGGTCAAGGCCGTGTTTGACAACCTCGACGGCGAGATGAAGAACCACTTCACCGTCGGCATCAACGACGACGTGACCAACAGCTCCCTGAAGCTGGGCGAGACCTTCGTGGCCGCTCCTGCCGGCACCCAGAGCTGCATGTTCTACGGCCTCGGCTCCGACGGCACCGTCGGCGCCAACAAGAACTCCATCAAGATCATCGGCGACCACACCGACAAGTATGCGCAGGCCTACTTCTTCTATGATTCCAAGAAGTCCGGCGGCCTGACCGTGTCTCACCTGCGCTTCGGCGACACCGTGATCCAGAGCCCCTATCTGATCGACGCGGCTGACTTCATCTCCTGCTCCAACCCCGCCTATGTCACCATGTACGACATGGCGAAGGATCTGCGCGACGGCGGCACCTTCCTGCTGAACTGCCAGTGGAGCGTGGACGAGCTGGACGAGCGTCTGCCCGCCAAGATGAAGCAGACCCTGGCCAAGAAGCACGCCAAGTTCTACATCATCAACGCCATCGACCTGGCCCGCAAGGTCGGCATGGGCGGCCGTACCAACACCACCATGCAGGCTGCCTTCTTCAAGCTTGCCAACATCATCCCCTACGAGGATGCTGACAAGTACATGAAGGAAAAGGTTGTCGCGTCCTACGGCAAGAAGGGCCAGGACGTGGTCAACATGAACTTCGCCGCCATCGACGCCGCCATCGACGGCCTGGTGGAAGTGAAGATCCCCGAGAGCTGGGCCAATGCCACCACCGGCGCTGTGCCGATGAAGGTCGCTGGCACCACCAAGTACTTTGACGAGTTCGTCGCGCCCGTGCTGGCCCAGGAAGGCAACAGCCTGCCCGTCAGCATGCTCGATCCTCGCGGCATGGTGCCCACCGGTACCACCAAGTTCGAGAAGCGCGGCATCGCCGTGTTCGTGCCTGAGTGGCAGATCGACAACTGCATCCAGTGCGGCAACTGCGCCATCGTCTGCCCGCACGCCTGCATCCGTCCCATCTACGTGCCCGAAGACATGGAGGCTCCCGCGTCCTTTGCGACCAAGCCCGCCACCGGCGCTGAGTTCAAGGGCATGAAGTACCGCATGCAGATCTCTCCCATGGACTGCACCGGCTGCGGCAACTGCGTGGATGTCTGCCCGCTGCACGGCAAGGAGGGCAAGGAAGCCCTGATCATGAAGCCCCTGGACAGCCAGCGCAACCAGGAAGCCAACTGGGAGTTCGCGATGACCGTGCCCGAGGTGGCTGACCGCATCACCAACAAGGCGACCGTGAAGAACAGCCAGGCTCTCAAGCCCCTGTTTGAGTTCTCCGGTGCCTGCGCTGGCTGCGGCGAGACTCCCTATGTGAAGCTCGTCACCCAGCTCTTCGGTGACCGCATGATGATCGCCAACGCGACCGGCTGCTCCTCCATCTACGGCGGCTCCGCGCCCACCTGCCCCTACACCACCAACGAGAAGGGCTTTGGCCCCGCGTGGTCCAACTCCCTGTTCGAGGACAACGCTGAGTTCGGCTTCGGCATGAACCTGGCTGTGACCCAGCGCCGCGCCAAGCTGGCCGAGGTGATCTCCAAGGTCGCCGAGGAAGGCAAGGATGAGGCTGTTGTGGCCGCTGCCAAGGAATGGCTGGAGAACAAGGACAACGCCGAAGGCAGCCGCAAGGCCGGCGACAAGCTGGTTGCCCTGCTCGAGGCCAAGGAAGGCTGCTGCGACAAGCGCGCCTACATCCTGGAGAACAAGGACCTGCTGACCAAGAAGTCCATCTGGATCTTCGGCGGCGACGGCTGGGCCTATGACATCGGTTACGGCGGCGTGGATCACGTGCTGGCCATGAACCAGGACGTCAACATCCTCGTGCTTGACACCGAGGTGTACTCCAACACCGGCGGCCAGGCCTCCAAGGCGACGCCCACCGGCTCTGTGGCGAAGTTCGCCGCCGCCGGCAAGCGCACCAAGAAGAAGGACCTCGGCATGATGGCCATCAGCTATGGCTATGTGTACGTGGCCCAGGTCGCCATGAGCAATCCCGCTCAGGTCATCAAGGCCATGCTGGAAGCTGAAGCCTACGACGGCCCGTCCCTGATCATCGCCTACGCGCCCTGCATCAACCATGGCCTGCGCGCCAAGGGCGGCATGGGCAAGGCTCAGGCCGAGATCAAGAAGGCTGTGGAGTGCGGCTACTGGCAGACCTACCGCTACAACCCCGAGCTGGCCGCTCAGGGCAAGAATCCCATGATCGTGGACAGCAAGGATCCCACCGGCGATTATCAGGAGTTCCTGAAGGGCGAGGTGCGTTACACCTCTCTGGCCCAGCAGTTCCCGGATGCCGCCGCGACCCTGTTCGCGCAGCAGGAAGAGGACGCCAAGGAGCGTCTCGCCTCCTACAAGAAGCTGGCCGCTCAGTAATCCCCTGGTTTCCCGCCCGGGAAGGTTCAAAGCCTTCCCGGGCTTTTCGTTTTGCCAAACGAAAACCGCTCACGCGTATTACACACATGAACGGTTCATTGTCCAATTTCGCCGCCTTCGGCGGCGACCAAAGGGCTTTGCGATCGGTCCGGGGCTGCCGCCCGTTCTCCGCTGAAAACTCCATAACATGGAGTTTTCCGGGCGCTCCGAACCCTTTGGAAACCTTCGCAGAATCAGGCCGCTATCCCTTCAACTTCTTCACCAGCCGAGGCAGCTCGACGTCCTCCCACTCGATCACATCGATGTTCAGCTCGGCGGCGCGCTTGAGCATCACGCGGCGGCTGCGGGTCGCGCTGGCGGAGGTCACGATGGCAGCGCGGGAGGCCTTGCCGCCGAAGCGGTCGCGGAGGATGGCCAGCTCGTTGAGCGCCTCCGTCTTGATCTCGCAGGTCTTGCAGCTGATGAACAGCGGCGTCACCCCGCGCACGCACATCACGTCGATCTCGTTGGTCACCGCCTGGCCCCGCGGATCGTCGCTGCGCCAGTTGACCACGGCGCTGAGGATCGTGTCGTCGAAGCAGCCCGCCTCGAGGCAGGCGCGGTAGACCTGCAGCTCCAGCACGGAGCCCATGTCCCGCAGCCAGAAGCGCACCGTCTCGTCCGGGAAGCGGAAGGAGACGCGCTCCCCGTCCAGCTTCAGCTCCTCGATCAGGCGCTGCTCCGCCAGGTCCCGCAGCAGATCGACGTCCAGGCGCACCTGACGGTTGTTCGCCTTGCCCGCCAGCGTGCCCTCCGCTTTGAGCTCCTCCACGCTGGAGATGCGCTGAATGTAGGCGATCTGATCGTTCCACTGCCGGCGGTGCTGCCTGTAGACCGAGAACAGGCGGTCGATCTGCTCCTGTCTTCCCCGCAGCTCGCGGTTGTCCTCCCGGCCCTGCAGCAGCTCGCCGCCGGCCATCATCAGGCAGGCGGCCGCGTCCAGGCGCACCGAGCAGGGCAGATTGCGGGCATAGGGCGCGTTCTGGATCTCGAAGAAAGCGTTCTTGCCGCGGCTGTAGGTGATCACCGCCGTGTCCCGGCTGACCGCCCCGGCGGCGAAGAGGGCCGCGTCCGTTCCGCCGGAGATGTCGATCACGCAGTCCTCGTGGGTCTCCAGCACCTCGCGCAGCTTTTTCTCCACCGCGACTGCGTCCAGCAGGCTCACCGGCACAAAGGCCAGCTTCGGCAGGCAGCCGCGCAACTCAAAGTACCGCTTCAGCGTCGCGTGAAGCGATTTGTTCCTCGCGATCTCCGGCGGGCAGACAAAGATCGTCTCCTCCGGGTGAAACATCTCCGTCGCCAGCACGTTGTCCAGCGGGCGTTCGTCATACAGCTCGATCAGGGTTTTCATGGCGGGTGTTCCTTTCCGTCAGCAGCCGAAAAGCTCAGCTGCCTTCCGCATCCGTGCCGCAATCTCCACGCCGAAGGGGCAGCGCGCCTCGCAGCTCTGGCAGCCGATGCAGGCGGAGGCGGTCTTCTCAAGCGCCGTGTAGTGGGCGCGCAGACTTTCCGGCGTCTCCGGCTGCTGGATGGCCAGGTCATAGAACTTGTTGACCATCGCGATGTCGATCTCCATCGGGCAGGGCTGGCAGTGGCCGCAGTAGGTGCACTGGCCGCGATAGGCGTGCAGCGGCGCGTTGGCGATCACCGAGGCGTAATCCCGCTCGTCCGCCGTGGCGGTCTCATAGGCCACCGCCTGATCCACCTGCTCCTCCGTGTCGTAGCCACAGAGGATGGAGCAGACGGCGGGCCGCGTCAGCGCGTAGTGGATCAGCTGCACCGGCGTGAAGGCCACATCGAAGGGCGAGCGATCGGCGTCCAGCAGGGCCCCTCCGAAGAAGCCCTTCATCACCGTGATGCCCACGTCCCGGGTCTCGCACAGGCGGTACAGCTCCGCGCGCTCGGGGTTGATGCCGCTGAGTCCCTCGTCGTAGTCCTTGAACATGGTCTCCAGCTCCTCGCTGGCCGGCTTCATGTCGAAGGCCGGATTGAGGCTGAACAGGATCATCTCGATGAAGCCGGACTCCGCCGCCAGTTTGGCGATGCGCGGGTTGTGGGTGCTCAGGCCGATGTGGCGGATGACGCCCCGGGCGTGCAGGTCGCGCACATAGTCGATGTACGGGCCGTGCATGCAGGTGTCCCACTCCTCCATGGAATCGATGTAGTGGATCATGCCCAGGTCGATGTAGCTGCCGCCGATGCGCGCCAGCAGATCCTCGAAGGCCGGCTTGACGAAGGCCATGTCGCGGCTGCGCACGTACTGCCCGTTCTGCCAGGTGGAGCCGATGTGCCCTTGGACATACCACTCGGAGCGGCAGTCCGCGATGGCTTTGCCGATGATGTCCCGGGATTTGGGATCGGGCATCCAGCAGTCGATGATGTTGATGCCCCGGCTGTGGGCGTAGCGGATCAGCCGCACCGAATCCTCCTCCGGGTGCCGCTCCAGCCACTCGCCGCCGAAGCCCACCTCGCTCACCATCAGCCCCGTCTTGCCCAGTCTGCGAAGATTCATAGAAACACACTCCTTGATGGATGAATCGTGAAAACACCTGCTTAACAGGTTCGATGGCGCGGTCGCTTTTCCTGCCTGCCGCATACTGTGCGGAGTACGATTTTTCCTGTGGACAGCCTTTTCTCCGCATGGTACAATGGTGCCAGAAGCAAGCGGGAGCGCGCGCCGGACAGCGGCGCGTCCCGGACAGAAAACGAACGGAGGCGTATTCCATGAAGGCGTTATTGATCGGCGGAACGGGTCAGATCAGCATGGCGATCACCAAAAAGCTGGTGAAGGACGGCTGGGAGGTTTTCCTGCTCAACCGCGGCAGCCGCAATGCCGAGCTGCCCGAGGGCATCCACAGCATCGTGGCGGACATCAACGACGAGGCCGCAGTCCTCGCCGCCATCGAGGGCCAGTCCTTCGACTGCGTGTGCGAATTCATCGGATTCACCGTGCCCCAGGTCGAGCGGGACGTCCGCCTGTTCCGGGGCCGCACCGGCCAGTACATTTACATCAGCTCGGCCTCCGCCTACCACAAGCCCGTGCGGAGTCCCTTCATCACCGAGGGCACCACCCTGGCCAACCCCTACTGGCAGTATTCCCGGAACAAGATCGCCTGCGAGGATTACCTGATGCGCTGCTACCGGGAAGAGGGCTTCCCGGTGACCATCGTGCGCCCCTCCCACACCTACGACGAGCGGCACATCCCGCTGGGCGTCCACGGCAAGAAGGGCTTCTGGCAGGTCATCAAGCGCATGATGGAGGGCAAGCCCGTCATCATCCAGGGCGATGGCACGAGCCTCTGGACGCTGACCTTCAACACAGATTTCGCCATCGGCTACACCGGGCTGATGGGCAACAGGCACGCCATCGGCGAGGCCTTCCAGATCACCTCCGACGAATCGCTGACCTGGAACCAGATCTATGAGACCATTGCCGACGCCCTGGGCGTGACCCTCCACCCCTACTATGTGGCCTCCGCCTTCCTCGCCGACGTCGGCCCAGAGTACGACTACACCGGCTCCCTCATCGGCGACAAGTCCAACACCGTCATCTTCGACAACGCGAAGCTGAAGAGCCTGGTCCCCCAGATGACCACCCACGTGCCCTTCCACGAGGGCGTGCGCATCGCGCTGAACTATGTCCTCGCCCACCCCGAGTGCCAAGTGGAGGACCCCGAGTTCGACGCCTGGTGCGACCGTGTCATCGCCGGCATGGAGAGCCTGAAGCAGAGCCTGTGCTGATCCCATCACAAAAGCCAATCTCCACGCATGTTTGCAAGGAGATTGGCTTTTTTGATGATTTTCTATAAGAATAACGTAAAAAGGATTGCTGCCCGAAGGTTTCCAAAGGGCGATCGGAAAGCCCTTTGGCCGCGCCCGCAGGCGCGGAATCCCTGCAAGCCGAAAGGGTTTCAGCCCTTCTGCCGAAAGATCTGATTCACATCCCACGCCACCGGCTGTTCATCATCATTCAAGTACAGATACGGTCTCTCCAGCGGCAGCGGCTCGCCGACGCCGCGCCCCTCCGCCACCTGCACGCCGAAGGGCTTCCCCTCCCGGATCGCCCTCGCGTAGCTGAACACGTCTTCCCAGGGCTCGTCGAACACGACTCCGAACAGCGCCTTCTCAGGCTCAATCAGATGCATGTCCGATCCCGCCGTCATGGGCAGACCCGTGTAGCGCGCGTAGGCCCTGCCGTAGATGTCGTCCTGCGGCCGGTTGCCACGGTTGAAGGCCTCCACCGCGTGCACGCAGGTGTTGAGGTAGATGGTGTCCACATAGTCCCGCACGCGGAAGGGATGGGCCAGCACCACGGCGCCGCCGATGGCCTCCACCTCCTGCATCAGCCGTTTTCTGCCCCAGGTGGGGATGTCCGGATGCGCCACCAGCCAGGCTTTATCCGGGCCGTAGATCAGGCACTCGTCGTCGTCAAACTTCTGCTCAATGCCGAAAAAGACCGGAAAGCCCCGGCGGATGCCCTCGTCCAGGGCCTCCTCGTAGCCGCGGCAGTAGGCGTCCATCTGGTCCTTCCAGGGCGCCGAGCGATCCGCCGTGTAGCTCGGGTTGCCGCAGAAGTGGTCGGTCACCACGATGCCGGCAAAGCCCTGATCCTGGTAGTAGGGCACGTAGTCCCGCGCGGGCGTTTTGCCGCAGACACTGCTCTCGTTGGTGTGCAGGTGGGTCTCGTAGATGTATTTCACGGTTTCTGTTCCTCTCTGTCGATGCTTTGTGCTGTGTGCCGGAGCGCGTCCGGCAGTGTAACAGTATAGCGAAGCGCGGGCGGCTTGGCAAGCGCTTTCCCGCCGGATGGAGCGGATTATTTCCCGCGCCGCGCTTGCAAATCACCGGTTCTATGATACAATATCTTGGGATATTGTCCCGATTCCATTATTCGGAGGCTTTAAGGAAACATGCGCATCATGGTGATCGGCGCTGGCAAGGTCGGACGAACGCTTGCCGAGCATCTGAGCAGCGAAGAATACGATGTCACCATCATCGACCAGAACGAGGAGATTCTGCGCGAGTGTGAGGACAGGCTGGACGTCATGTGCGTCCACGGCAATGGCGCGAACGCGAAGACGCTGATCGACGCGGGCGTGGATCACACGGACATCCTGATCGCCGCCACGGCGGGCGACGAGGTGAACATGCTCGTGTGCCTGATGGGCAAGCGCCTTGGCGCGAAGTACGCCATCGCCCGCATCCGCGACCCGCAGTACAACGAGAGCCTGACCCTGCTGCAGCGCGAGCTGGGCATCGACATGGCCATCAACCCCGAGCGCGCCACCGCCCAGGAGATCAGCCGCCTGCTCCGCTATCCCTTCGCCAGCAACATCGAGCCCTTCGCCAAGGGTCTGGTGGAGATGGTCGAATTCCGCGTGCAGAGCAAGGACCGGCTGAATGGCCTGGCGCTGAAGGATCTCGCCTCCAAGCACCCCGGCCTTCCCCGGGTGCTGTACGCCGCGGTGGAGCGCAGCGGCGACGTTACGATCCCCAGCGGCGACTTTGTGCTGCAGGACGGCGACCGGGTCTTCGTCGCGGGCGATGTGGTGACTGTCACCAGCTTCTTCCGCTACCTGGGCCGCGACACCCTGCGCATCAAGGACGTGATGATTCTGGGCGGCGGCCGCATCAGCTACTATCTGGCCAAGCTGATCGTGCCCACCGGCATCCGCGTCACCATCATCGAGATCAATCCGGCCAAGGCGCGCAAGCTGAGCGAGGACCTGCCCCAGGTCAACGTGATCTGCGGGGACGGCACCAACCAGGAGCTGCTGGAGCAGGAGGGCCTCTCCACCACCGACGCCTTCATCGCCCTGTGCGACCGGGACGAGGAGAACCTGATGACCGGCCTGTTCGCCGAGCGCCATGGCGTGCCCAAGGTGGTGGTGAAGAACAACCGCATCACCTACGCCAGCATCATCGAGTCCCTGGGCCTGGACAGCGTGGTCAGCCCGCGCCACATCACCGGCGCAACCCTGCTGCGCTACGTCCGCGCCCGCGTCAACGCCGACGGCGCGAAGGTCGAGAAGCTCTACCGCCTGCTGGGCGGCGCGGCGGAGGCCCTGGAGTTCGAGGCCCGCCTCACGGACTCCTACATCGGCATCCCGCTCAAGGATCTGACCATGCGCAAGAACACGCTGATCGCCGTCATCGCGCGGCGCGGCAAGGTGATCGTGCCCTTCGGCAACGATCACATCGAGGCCGGTGACAGCGTGGTCGTCATCGCCAAGGAGCGCGGACTGCGGGATTTGAACGAGGTCATCAGCCGATGAATAAACGACAAGTCATTCGCCTGCTGGGCGCCATCCTGCTGGTGGAGGCCGCCTGCATGGCGCCCTCCCTGGTGGTCGCCCTCATCTACCGCGACCCGGGCGACGCCGCCGCCATGCTCTACTCCATGCTCATCGTGCTGGCCGCCGGCCTGCCGATGCGCCTGCTGGCCAAGCCGAAGCACACCGACCTGCGCGCGCGGGAGGGCTTTGCGGTGGTGGGCCTCTCCTGGGTGCTCATGAGCCTGTTTGGGGCGCTGCCCTTCGTCTTCAGCGGCATGCTGCCGAGCTATGTCGACGCCTTCTTCGAGGCCGTGTCCGGCTTCACGACCACCGGCTCCACCGTGGTGGCGGATTTCGACCACCTCCCCCACGGCTGCACTTTCTGGCGCTCCTTCACCCACTGGGTCGGCGGCATGGGCGTGCTGGTGCTCACCCTGGCCGTGCTGCCCAAGCTGACCGGCCGTACCTCCCACCTGGTGCGCGCCGAGAGCCCAGGTCCCAGCCTGAGCAAGATTGCGCCCAAGATGGGCGACACCGCCAAGATCCTCTACCGGGTCTATGCCGCCATGTCGGCCAGCATGTTCGTACTGCTGATGGTCTTCGGCATGTCCCCCTATGACGCGGCCATCCACACCTTCGGCACCGCGGGCACGGGCGGCTTCAGCAACTACGGCGCATCCATCGCCGCCTTCCATTCCCCTGCCATCGAGGTCGTCATCACCGTCTACATGCTGCTCTTCGGCGTCAACCTGGCCCTGTTCTACAGCCTGTTCACCGGCAGCGCGAAGGATTTCTTCCGCTCGGAGGAGCTGAAGTGGTACCTGGGCATGAGCGGCGGCGCCATCCTCATCTGCTCGCTGTGCCTGCTGCCGGTCTACGGCAGCTTCAGCACCGCGCTGCGCTACGGCGCGTTCCAGGTGGCGACCATCGTCTCCACCACGGGATTTGCCACCACCGATTTCAACCTCTGGCCGATCGCGGTGAAGGCCGTGCTGCTGGTGCTGATGTTCGTCGGCTCCTGCGCGGGCTCCACCGCCGGCGGCATGAAGGTCGTGCGTGTGGCGCTGCTGTTCAAGCAGGGCAAGCGCGAGATCGCCAGCACCTTCCAGCCCCGCAAGATGCAGGTCGTCCGCTTCGAGGGCAAGGGCGTGGACGAGAACATGCTCCACCGCGTGACCCTCTTTGCCTTTCTCTATGTGCTGCTGGTGCTCATCGGCGGGCTGCTGGTCTCCCTCGGCGGGCAGTACGATCTGCTGACCAACTTCACCGCCGCCCTGACCTGCGTGAGCAACGTGGGCCCCGGCTTCGGCGAGGTGGTCGGCCCCGTGGGCAACTTCGCCGGATTCAGCCCCTTCTCCAAGCTGGTGCTGAGCCTGCTGATGCTGGCCGGCAGGCTGGAGCTGTATCCCATCCTGGTGCTCTTCCATCCGTCTCTGTGGCACAAGGCCTGATCTTTTCCTTGTACTGATGTTTCAGGCAACGAAGGGTTCCGCGCGTGAGGGCGCGGGCAAAGTGCTTTGCGATCGCCCTTTGCAAACCTTCGCCCTTCCATCAAGAATAGCTTGAGGCTTCGTTCTATGAGTAAAACCACCAAATCCATGGTCGGCGGCATGACGGTGCTGGGCATCACCGGCATCATCTGCAAGCTGCTCGGCGTCCTCTTCTCCATCCCGCTGACCATGCTGATCGGCGCGGACGGGCAGGGCATCTACCAATCCGTCTACCCGACCTACAACCTACTGCTCACCGTGTCCTCCGCCGGCCTGCCGGTGGCGGTGTCCCGCATGATCTCCCACGCGCTGGCCAAGGACGACCCGCGCCACGCCAAGCGCATCTTCCGCGTCGCGCTGTACCTGCTCGCCGCCATCGGCTGCGTGCTTTCGATCTTCATGTTCGCGTCCTCCGGCCTGCTGGCCCATCGCGTCAAGCAGCCCGAGACCCGCATCGGCTTCATGGTCATCGCGCCCTGCGTGGCGCTGGTGTGCATCCTCAGCGCCTTCCGCGGCTTCATGCAGGGGCAGCAGAACATGGTACCCACCGCCATGTCCCAGCTGATCGAGCAGGTCGGCAAGGTCTTCATCGCCCTGCCCCTGGCGAAGCTCGGCGCGGACCGCGGCGTGGAGTACGGCGCGGCCGGCGCGCTGCTGGGCATCACCATCGTGGAGTTCGTCGCGCTGCTGTTCATGGTCTTCACCTACCTGCGCAGACGCCGAGCCTTCGACGAGCTGCCGCAGCTGTCCACCAGCCCCGAGCCCACCTCCAAGGCCGTGGCCAGGAACCTGCTGCGCATCTCCATCCCCATCACCATCAGCGCCTGCATCGTGCCCCTGGCCTCCTTCGTGGATTCCGCCATGCTGGTGGACCGCATGATGGCCTCGGGCCTCACCCTCGCCGAGGCGCGCCCGCTCTACGGCCTGTTCACCGGCCTGGTGATCCGGCTGATCAACATCCCCACCGCCCTGGCCCTCTCCATCTCCATGAGTCTGGTGCCCGCCATCTCCGCGGCGGCTGCGCTGGAGAACCACGCAGGCGTTCGCCAGCAGAGCGACCTGGGCCTGCGCTTCGCCTTCCTGATCGGCTTCCCCTGCTCCGTCGGCATGAGCCTGCTGTCCAGGCAGCTGATCTCCTTCTTCTACGCGGAGACCCTCTCCGCCGCGGAGATCCAGGTGACCTCGGAGCTGCTGGCCGTGTCCAGCCTCACCGTGGTGCTCTTCACCGTGGTGCAGGCCACCACCGCCATCCTGCAGGGCCTGCAGAAGCAGCACATCCCGATGTACACGCTGATCGCAGGCGTGGCCTGCAAGATCGCCCTGAACTACATCCTGGTCGGCATCCCCGGCGTGCACATCCACGGCGGCCCCATCGCCTCCCTGGTCTGCTACACCGTGTCCATGGTGCCGAACCTGTACTATGTGCTGAAATACAGCGGCATGAAGCCCAACTGGTCGGGCTGGCTGATCCGTCCCGGCATCGCCACCCTCTGCATGGGCGCGGCGGTGTACCTGCTGCGCGCCGTGCTGCCCGTCAGCCGCCTCTGCACGCTGGCGGAGGTGGCCGTGGGCGTGGCCGTGTACCTGGGCGCGGCCCTCGCGTGCAAGGCCATCACCCGGGAGGATTTCGCCTCCCTGCGCCGCCGCGGCGGACACAAGAGGAAGGCGTGAGGTAAAGCTTATGACACACATCACAGTGGCGGCCCTGGGCCCCGGCGACGCAAGGCTGATGACCCTGCAGACGGCGGAGGCCCTGAAGGCCGCCCGGCATCTCGTGCTGCGCACCGCCATTCACCGCGCCGCGCCCTGGCTGGAGAGCGAGGGCATCCGCTTCGCCACCCTGGATGACTACTACGACCGCTATGACGACTTTGACGCCATGCACGAGGCCATGGCCCGCGCCCTCTGGGAGCAGGCGGCCGCGCACCCGGTGACCTACGCGGTGGCCGACCCGCTGCAGGACGCCTCGGTGCAGGCCCTCGCCCGGCTCAAGCCCGACGGGGCCGAGCTGACCATCCTCCCCGGCGTCAGCCGCACGGACGTCGCCCTCGCCCAGGCCCCCGAGGCACTGCAGGCCTCCGGCTACCGCGTCCTGTCCGCCTCCTCCATGCCTGCCAGCCTCGCGGACACGGATGTCCCGCTGCTCATCACCGAGCTCAACAGTCAGCCCCTCGCCAGCGAGGTCAAGCTGCGGCTGATGGACGTCTACGACCCGGAGCAGGAGGCGCTGTTCTTCCCCTCCACCGCGAAGATCAACCGCAGGCCCAAGCCCATTTCCCTCTGTGAGATGGATCGCCAGGCAGCCTATGACCACACGGTCTGCCTGCTGCTGCCTCCTGTGCCGCTGCTGGCGAAAACGCGCTTCTCGGTGCAGGATCTCGCCGCGGTCATGGAGATCCTGCGCGGCGAGAACGGCTGTCCATGGGACCGCGAGCAGACCCACGAGAGCCTCCGCAAGTACCTGCTGGAGGAGGCCTACGAGGCCGCCGGCGCGATCGACGAGGGCGACCCCGATCACCTGGCGGACGAGCTGGGCGACGTGCTGCTGCAGATCGTGTTCCACGCCAGCATCGGCCAGTCGGTGGGCGACTTCAGCCTCACCGACGTCGCCACCGCCATCTGCCGCAAGATGATCCACCGGCACCCGCACGTCTTTGCGGGGGCCAAAAACATCTCCGCCCTCGACTGGGAGGCGCTGAAGAAGGAGGAGAAGGGTCTCTCCACCCAGGCCGACGTGCTGGCGGACGTGGCCCTCTCCCTGCCCGCCCTGACCCGCGCGGCCAAGGTGCAGAAAAAGGCTGCCCAGGTCGGCTTCGACTGGGACGGCCCCGACGGCGCCCTGGACAAAGTGCTGGAGGAGACCGCCGAGACCCGGGAGGAGCTGGCCGGTCATCGCGACCCCCAGGAGGAGCTGGGCGACCTGCTCTTCGCCTGCGTCAACGCGTCCCGGCTGAGCGGCGTCGACCCGGAGCGTGCCCTGGAGCTCGCCACGGAAAAGTTCATCCGCCGCTTCCGCGCCATGGAGCAGCTGGTGCTGGCGGACGGCAAGCAGCTGATCAGCATGACCCTCCCCGAGATGGACGCCTACTGGGACCGCGTCAAGGCGGAGGAAAAGAAGAACACTTAACCCTGATCAACTTAGAAAGAAGGTGCGCTGTATGCGCCTGGACAAATACCTGAAGGTTTCCCGCATCATCAAGCGCCGCACGGTCGCCAACGAGGCCTGCTCCGGCGGCCGCGTCTCCCTCAACGACAAGGTGGCCAAGCCCGGCGCGGAGGTCAAGGTCGGCGACGTCATGACCATCCGCTTCGGCAACAAAATCGGCAAATATGAGATCCTCGCTGTGAACGAGACCGTCCGCAAGGAGGGCGCCTCCGCCATGTACCGCGTCATCAGCGAGGACGCCGGTATGGAAGAGGAGCGCGGCGAATGAGCCGCGTTGCGGGCATCGTGCTGGCGGGCGGCAGCGGCACGCGGATGGGCCTGGGCCGGAACAAGGCGCTGCTGCGGCTCTGCGGCCAGACCGTGCTCGGCCGTTCCATCGCGGCCCTGAGTCCCTTCGTGGATCAGCTGATTGTCGTGCGCCGGCCCGAGGACACGCAGGACGTGGCCGCCGTGCTGGAGGAAGTGCGAGCAGCCCTTCCCGCCGCCCTTTCCGTGCGCGTGGTGGACGGCGGCGACACCCGCCAGGCCTCCGTGCGCCACGGCCTGCAGGCGCTGGAGCCCGACTGCGGCGCCGTGCTCATCCACGACGCGGCCCGCTGTCTGGTGGACGCCGCGACCATCCGCCGCGTGCTGGAGAGCGTCGAAGCCCACGGCTCCGGCATCGCCGCCGTGCCCACGGTGGATACCATCAAGCGGGTGACAGACGGCCTGCTCGTCGAGGAAACCTTGCAGCGGGACACCCTTTGGGCCGTACAGACGCCCCAGGGCTTCCGCCGGGACTGGATCGAGCAGGCCCACGCCCAGGCGGAGCGCGAGGGCTTTCTGGGCACCGACGACGCCTCCCTGGCCGAGCGCGCCGGCTTCCCCGTGCGCCTGGTGATGGGCGACCGCCACAACCTGAAGCTGACCACACCGGAGGATATCGCGATGGCTGAGGTGTATCTGCGCGGCGAGGGACAGTCCGCCGTGCCCGCGCTGCGGATCGGACAGGGCTACGACGTGCACCGCTTCAGCGAGGGCAGACCGCTGATGCTCTGCGGGGTCGAGGTGCCGCACACCCACGGCCTGGACGGCCACAGCGACGCGGACGTGGCGGTGCACGCGCTGATGGACGCCATGCTCGGCGCGCTGGCGCTGGGCGACATCGGCCAGCACTTCCCCGACACCGACCCGCGCTACAAGGGCATCTCCTCCATGGAGCTGCTGCGCCACGTCCGGGAGCTGGCGGCGCAGCACGGCGCTTCCCTTGTCAACGCGGATGTCACCATCGTCGCCCAGGCCCCCAAGCTGGCCCCGCACATCCCCGCCATGCGCGCCTCGCTCGCTGAGGCCCTGGATGTGCCGGTGGACCGCGTCAGCGTCAAGGCCACCACCACGGAGCGCCTTGGCTTTGAGGGCCGCAGGGAAGGCATCAGTGCCCAGGCTGTGGTGATGATGCAGATCGCGGTGTGACATTTTCTTCATCACGAAAAGGATGCCGAAGGCTTTTCATCACCCACGGCATCCTTTTTGTTTCTTCATCTTTTTCTGGTCAGCATTCGCCCAGGTACTGTTTGCCGTCGATATAGACGGCCTTCAGCTCGGCGTCGGCGGCCCGGGTCGGCAGCGCGCTCCACAGCAGGATATCCGCATCCTTCCCGACCTCCAGCGACCCGACGCGGCTGTCGATCCCCAGGATCCGCGCGGGATGGATGGTCGTCAGGCCCAGGGCCCGGACGGGGTCCATGCCGTGGCGAACGGCCTCGCCCATCTCATACAGCAGCATGTTGAAGACTGTGACAGGGCCGTCCGTCATCACGGCGATGTTCACGCCCCGGTCGTCCAGCATGTTGCAGCACTCGTAGTCCAACTTGCCGCCCTCGCCCGGGAACAGCGGCTCGCTGGTGGGCCCGAAGATGACCCCGCGCACGTGGGGGTCGCTCAGCTCGTCGGCGAAATCGCTGGCGCCCTGGGCGTGGTCAACCGTGATGAGGATGTCGAACTCCTTCGCGATCTCCAGCAGGGTCATCATGTCGTGCATGTAGCTGTGCACCTTCAGCGGGATCTCCTTCTTCAGCACGGGAATGCCATGCTCCAGGCCGAGATCGTAGGGCGGCAGCTTCGACGGATCGTCGCCGGCGGCCGCCTTTTTCTCCATGTATTCGCGCACGTTCCGCAGGTACGTCTTCATCGTGCTGGCGATGGCCATGCGGGTCATCGGGGCCATCTTCTTATTGCTGTAGGCGCCCTTGGGGTTGATGCCCATGGCGCCCTTCATCACCGCCGGGTGAAGCATCAGCCGGTCATCCCCCGCCGACTTGAGCACGATGCCCCAGCCGCAGATGACGTTGGCGGAGCCCGGCACCAGGCAGGAGGTGGTGATGCCCTGGCGGATGGCCCAGTCGAAATCTTTCGCATCCGGGTTGATGCCATAGTAGGCGTCCAGCTCCGGCGTCAGCGGGTTCGTGATCTCGTTGAGGTCGGCGATCTCCTCGCCATCCGGGAAGCCGCCGATGTGGCTGTGGGCGTCCACGAAGCCCGGCGTAACCGCAAGGCCGGAAGCGTCCACGCACTCGCCGCCGTTCAGCGGCAGATCGGAACCGATCTCCGTGATCTTGCCGTTCTCCACCCGAAGGTCGGCGCGCACCACGCCCGCGTCGCTCATCGTGTACAGGGTGCCGTTCTTGATCACATACATCTGAGCGCATCTCCTTCCCGATAGATGGCCTCGCCGGCCTGGTAGGCGGTGACGACCCTGGCCTCCCAGCTCTCCAACGGGTTGCCGCTCCACACCACCAGATCCGCCTGCAGACCCTCGCGGATCGAGCCGGTGACATTGCTCAGGCCCAGCAGCTCCGCCGGCGCGCTGGTCAGCAGGGGCAGCACCTTCTCCGCGTCGTGGGTCAGGCGCATCAGCTCCAGGCCGTTCCAGAGCATATCCTCCCGCGCGCCGAAGTAGTTCGAGCATTCCCCGGAGAAGGCCACCGGCACGCCCCGCTCCATGAAGCGCAGCATGGCCTGCAGGTCCAGGGTCATCGCCGCCTTGTCCATCACCGCCGACGCGGTGCGGAAGATCACCGGGATTTTGTGCTCCACGATGTAGTCCTCCTCGCTGGTGAGGCCGAAGCCGTTGACCAGCACCAGCCGGAGGCACGGGTACCTGCTCACGATCTCCCACACGTGCCGGGCGGCCAGCGCCGAGTCGGCCGCCACGAACAGCGGCAGCTCCCCGTCCACCACGCGTTTGAGCGCCTGGAGCTTCGCGTCGGCGGGCTTATCCGCATCCGCCTTGTACTCGCTGGCCTTGCGCAGCTGGTCCGCCAGCTGGGTGAAGATCCACATCCGCGTCATGGGCGCCTTCTGGTTCTTGCCGTAGACACGCTTCAGGCTGGGCATCACGGAAGCCATCATGGCAATGTCCCGCCGCAGGCACAGCTTGTAGGGGTTGACGCCGTCCACGTGGAAGGCCGCCAGCGTGCCGCCGAAGAGGTTGTTGTCCGACGGTGCGACGCCCGCTGTGATGAGTCCGAAGGCGCCGAGCTGCTGGGCCGTCGCCGCGCGCCCGTTGAAGGCATAGAAGCCGTCCAGCTCCGGCGTGATGGGATCGGAGTGCTCGTCGTTGTCGTTGGAGGAGGGGCGGATCTCAAAAGCCGTGCCGTTGACGCCCCAGGCGGAGATAGGCTGCACAAAGCCGGGCAGGATGTGCTTGCCCGTCAGGTCGATCCCCTCACCGGGCAGGCTTCCCGGCTGTGCGACGCGGGCGATCTTGCCCTCCTCCACCAGGATGTCCAGCACGGCAGCCCGGCCGAGGCCGTCATGTACGGTTGCGTTCTTCAGCAGCATAGGCAGGCTTCCTTTCATTGGGCTTTCAGCAGAAACTCAGCAATCAGATAAAGGACAAAGAAAACCAGGGCGCACAGCAGCGGCTCGCCCAAGCCGGCCCGCTCCCGCGGCTCCTGGAGCCATTCGGCGTAGGCGGGCATCGGGTCGCGCTCGGCGTTCGTCCACCGGCTCAGCCCGCGCACAAAGCGCTTCCAGCTGTATTCGGTCAGGTCGAAAAGGCCCAGCCTTCTCACCAGCGCCCAGCAGCCGAGAACGGCCATGAGCAGCGCCGTGAGAAACAAGGCCTCCGTCCAGACGCCGCCCCCGCCGCTGCGCCCGCGGTACACGCCGTAGGCGCAGCAGAACACGACGGCGGACAGGGCGTACTGGATCAGCCGCCTCTTCTGCGGCTTCAGCGCGCTGAATAAGTCTCTCATCGCTTCTGCCACGCCACCCATTCCGCATCCGACATCATCACATAGTGGCCCGGGCCGACCTCGCGCATCTCGGGATGCTCGTTCTCGCCGTAGCGGTGCGCGTCCTTGTCGTACAGGATGCGCTGGCGCTTTTTCTCCACGCGCGGGTGCGGCACAGGAATGGCGGAGAGCAGGGAGCGGGTGTAGTCGTGCAC
>CADASK010000030.1 GCA_902790495.1 uncultured Eubacteriales bacterium | reverse complement strand
CGCACCAACCTCTACGGCAAGAAATTTTTCCGCGCCTTGTTCGTGCTGACCTACATGGTGCCGCCCTACGTGGGCGCCATGGCGTGGCTGCGGCTGCTGAACCCCAACGTGGGCACCATCAACCAGTGGCTGCGGGCGCTCTTCGGCCTCAGCGACGCGCCGGGCCCGCTGAACGTGTACAGCCTGCCCGGCATGATCTGGGTGCTGACCAGCTTCTATTACCCCTACGCCTTCATCACCATCAGCCGCGCCATGGAGAAGATGGACCCCTCCCTGGAGGAAGCCAGCCGCATCTCCGGCGCGTCCCCGATCAAGACGGTGCTGACCGTCAGCCTGCCCATGATGATGCCCTCGCTGATCTCCGGCGCGTTGCTGGTGTTCGTCGCCGCGGCCAGCTGCTACGGCATTCCCTCCATCATCGGCAGCCCGGGCCGCGTGCACACGGTGACCACGCGCATCGTGGAGTATGTCTCGCTGGGCCAGCAGGGCATGAACGACGCCACGGGCATGGCCGTGTTCCTGATGGTGCTGGCGGTGATCATCCTCTTCATCTCCGACGTGGTGCTGGCCAAGCGGCAGTACATCACGGTCTCCGGCAAATCCGTGTCGCCCGCCATCGTCGACCTGCGCTCCTGGCGCGTGCCGCTGACGGTGATGGTGGCCCTGGTGGCCGTGGTGATGATCCTGATCCCCTTTGCCACCATCTTCTCCACCTCCTTCAAGGTGGACGTGGGCAAGAGCATGTTCCTGCCGGACAACTTCACTCTCAGCAACTGGAAGACGGTGTTCGGCCGGGCGGAGACCCTGAGCAGCCTGAAGAACTCGCTGATCTTCGCCGCGGTGGCCGCCACGGTGGGCATCGTGATCGCCTGCGTGATGAGCTACCTGCTGCAGCGCACCCAGATCCGCGGCCGGAAGATCCCGGACTTCCTGATCACCCTGGGCTCCGGCACGCCGTCCGTGGTCATCGCCCTGAGCCTGATCATGACCATGAAGGGCAACTTCGGCATCAGCATCTACAACACCGCCTACATCATGATCATCGCCTACATGATCAAGTACCTGATGATGGGCATGCGCACGGTGGTGTCGGCCATGAGCCAGATTCATGTGTCGCTGGAGGAATGCAGCCAGATTTCCGGCGCGAGCTGGATGCACACGATGTTCAAGATCACCGGGCCGCTGATCTTCCCGAGCATCGCCGCGGGCTGGTTCCTGATCTTCATCCCCAGCTTCTACGAGCTGTCCATGACGACGCTGCTGTATTCCAGCACGACCAAGACCATCGGCTTCCAGCTCTATGAGTACTGGACGTTCACCAGCCAGCCCATGAGCTGCGCGATGGCGTTCGGGATTCTGATGATTGTGGTGGTGCTGAATATGGTGCTCAGCAGGCTGACAAAAGGTGAATTCTCCATCTAATTATAAGGATTCCGCGCCTGCGGGCGCGGGTCAGGGGCTTTGCGATCGCCCCTGACAACCCTTCGCCAGCCGAATTTAGTATGGCAGTGTATTAGGTGTGAATCAGAAAGGAACGATTAGCATGGCAACTGTCACGCTCAAGCACGTCACGAAGGCTTTTGGCAGCCATGTGGTGCTTCAGGAATTCAACGAGACCATCGGGGACGGCGAGTTTATCACGCTGCTGGGGCCCTCCGGCTGCGGAAAGACCACCATGCTGCGCATCATCGCCGGCTTCGAGAAGCCGACCTCCGGCGAGGTGTATATCGACGACCTGCTGGTGTCGGGCGGAAAAACCTTTGTCCCGCCGGAAAAGCGCAACATCGGCATGGTGTTCCAGTCCTACGCCGTGTGGCCGCACATGAACGTCTTCGACAATGTGGCCTATCCGCTGACCATCCAAAAGAAGAGCAAGGCCGAGATCAAGGCGAGCGTGGACCGGGTGCTGGACATCGTGCACCTGAGCTGCTATGCCGACCGCTTCCCGAACCAGATGTCGGGTGGTCAGCAGCAGCGCGTGGCCCTGGCGCGGGCGCTGGTGGCGGCCCCGAAGCTGCTGCTGCTGGACGAGCCGCTGTCCAACCTGGACGCCAAGCTCAGGGAATCCATGCGCTTTGAGATCAAGGAAATTCAGCGGAAGCTGGGCATCACGGTGGTCTACGTCACCCACGACCAGACGGAGGCCATGGCGATGAGCGACCGCATCTTCCTGATCAACCGCGGCGGTGTGCAGCAGTGCGGCACGCCGCAGGAAATCTACAACACGCCCGTCAACCAGTTCGTGGCCGATTTCCTGGGCAAGGTGGATTTCTTCAAGGGCGAGGTGCAGCAGGGGAGGATTGTCTTCCCGGGCCTGGGCGGCCAGGCCATCCCCTACGAGGGGGAGCGCACCGGCAAGGTGGAGGTGGCCATCCGGCCCGAAAACCTCTATTTCACGGAGAACGGCGCGCTGCGGGGCGTCCTGGAGGCCCAGTACTATCTCGGCGACGTGGACGACTGCCGGGTGCGGGTGGGGGATACCCTCGTGCGCGTCATCGTCAACGGCTATGAGTTCAAGCACCTGCGGGAGGGCCAGGAGGTGTCCATCGGCATCCGGGACTTCATGGTGTTCGAGGACGACGGCATGCTGGAGAAGATGCTCCAGATCCAGACCTGAGTGCGGAGGGGAGAGAAGGAAGCATGCAGGAGAGAATCCGACAGCTGTTTCACGCGATGATCGACCTTGACCGGGGAGACCCCGACTTGATCCAGCACTTCACCAAGGTGCACGCCTACGCCTGCCTGATCGCCGAATCGGAGGGCATCGACGCTCCCACGGCGGAGGTGCTGGAGGCCGCGGCCCTGGTGCACGACATCGCCATCCCGCTGTGCAACGAGAAGTACGGCTCCCACGCCGGCCCGCTGCAGGAGAAGGAGGGGCCAGCTCTGGCCCGGGCGCTGCTGTCCCGGCTGCCCTTCACGGAGGAGGAGATCGCCAGGGTCTGCGCCCTGGTGGGCGAGCACCACACCTATGACCCCATCGACGGCATCGACCACCAGATCCTGGTGGAGGCGGACTTCATCGTGAACAGCTTTGAGAACGGTCACGCGAAGGAGACGCTGGAGCACACCTACCGCCGCATCTTCGCCACGCCCACAGGCAAACGTATCTACGCCACGATGTTTGGGCTGGAACAATAACAAAAACCCCGGAGAACCGCTGCCGAGCAGCCAAGTTCTCCGGGGTTTTGTCATTGTCGTTTGGTGTTTCAATCCGGAAAAGAATCAGAACGCGAAGATCAGTCCGATCACCGCGGAGATCGCGATGTACACCACCGGATGCCACTTCAGCTTGCGGATGCCAACAAACATCACGGCGAAGAGCGTGACCTTCTTCCAGTCCAGGATATCCAGCAGCGAGCCGGTCTGCTTGTACAGCTCCAGGCCCGTGAAGATGCTGACGGCCAGGGCCACCAGGAAGATGAGGAGACCCCAGATGTCCTTGACGCCCTTCTTCCACATGCCGATCACGGCGTCCAGAATCAGCGCCACCACGCACACGGAGATGGCGGACAGGGCGTGCTGCACGTAGACGTTGTCCTTGAAGCCGGACAGGAACATGGCGATGGCGGTGATGATGATGATGCTCGGGGCCACTATTAATAGCAAGCGATGTTGCTGTCCGTGCGGGACTCGGTGCCGCCGACCAGCACGCCGTTGTCCAGGCGCACGATCATCTGGCCGCGGCCGAAGCTGGGTGTGCTCAGGTCGACCGACACGTCGTGGCCTAGGCGCTGCAGGGCCTCCGCCAGGTGCGGGTTGAAGCGGGTCTCCACGGTCACGCGGCCGTCGCGCATCCACTGCCAGCGGGGCGCGTCCAGGGCCTGCTGCGGGTCCATGTGGAAGTCCACGTAGTTCATCACGACCTGCAGGTGGCCCTGGGGCTGCATGTAGCCGCCCATGACGCCGAAGGGGCCGACGGGCTTGCCGTCCCCGCGCAGCAGGAAGCCGGGGATGATGGTGTGGTAGGTACGCTTGCCCGGCTCCAGGCAGTTGGCGTCCTCCGGGTTCAGGGAGAAGTCGCTGCCGCGGTTCTGCAGGGCGATGCCTGTGCCATCCACCACGATGCCGGAGCCGAAGCCCATGTAGTTGGACTGGATGTAGGACACCATGTTGCCCTCGCCGTCGGCGCAGCACATGTAGACCGTGCCGCTCTTGGGCGGAATCGCGTGGCTGTAGACCTGGGCCCTTGCGCCGATCTCCTGGGCGCGCTGCGCGCCGTAGGCGGGGGAGAGCAGGGTCTGGTAGTCGATGGCCATCTTCGCCGGATCGGTGACGTAGTGGAAGGCGTCCGCGAAGGCGATCTTGATGGCCTCCAGCTGGCGGTGGGCCGTCTCGGCGCTGTCCTTCTCAGTGAAGGTGAAGTTGTTCAGGATGTTCAGGGCCATCAGCGCGACGATGCCCTGGCCGTTCGGAGGGATCTCGCAGACCTGGTAGCCGCGGTAGTTCACGCGGAGGGGCTCCACCCACTTCGCCTCGTAGGCGGCTAGATCCTCATAGCGCAGGTAGCCGCCGTACTTGCGGCTCTCCTCGTCGATCTTCCGGGCGATGTCGCCCTTGTAGAAGGCGTCCGCGTTGGTGGCGCCGATGGCCTCCAGGGTGGCCGCGTGGTCAGGCAGGCGGATCATGTCGCCGGCCTCGTAGGGGCGTCCCTCCGGCACGAAGGTCTTGTACCAGGTGTCGAACTCAGGCCCATTCAGCAGCTTCTTATAGCGGTTGTAGCCCCGCTGCCACATCAGCGCGAGGTTGGGGGAGCAGGGGTAGCCCTCCCGGGCATAGCGCACCGCCGGGGCCAGATCCTGGGCCAGGGAGAGCCTGCCGAAGCGGCCGTTGATCTCCGCCCAGGCCTTGGGCGCGCCGGAGACGGTCACCGGGGTCCAGCCGTGGACGGGCATCTTCCCGTTCACGTCCCGGCCGTCCGCCTTGATGCGCTCGATGGAGGCGAGCATGGGCGCGGGGCCGCTGGAGTTCAGGCCGTAGAGCTTCTGGTCCTTCTCCGACCAGATGAGGGCGAAGGCGTCGGAGCCGATGCCGTTGGCGGTGGGCTCGGTCACAGTGAGCGCGGCCGCGGTGGCAACGGCGGCGTCCATGGCGTTGCCGCCCTGGCGCAGCGCCTCAAGACCGGCCGCCGCAGCCTGGGGGCTGGGGGCGTTGACCATGCCGCCACGGGCATAGATCGGGAAGCGCTGGGACGGATACCGCTGGGCCAGCGGATCGAAGGATGCTGTCATGGCTTCAACTCTCCTGTTTGCTGTAGAGATGGCAGGCCACAAAGTGACCCGGTTCGTTCTCGATGGGCTTGGGCTTCTCCTGGGAGCAGATCTCCATGCACCTGGAGCAGCGGGTGTGGAAGGGGCAGCCCTTCGGGGGATGGATGGCGCTGGGCACGTCGCCCTCCAGCACAAACTCGGTGGAGTGCTCGCCCACGCGCATCCTCGGCACCACCGCCAGCAGGGACTGGGTGTAGGGGTGCATCGGGTTGTGGAAGAGATCCTTGCTTTCGGCGATCTCGCACACGTTGCCCAGGTACATCACCACGATGCGGTCGCAGAAGTGCTTCACGACGCCCAGGTCGTGGGTGATGAAGAAGTAGGTCAGATCCTTCTCCTTGCTCAGCTCGTTGAGCAGCTGGAGGATCTGGGCCTGCACGGACACGTCCAGGGCGGAGACGCACTCGTCCAGCACCACGAACTTCGGATTGAGGGCGATGGCGCGGGCGATGCCGACGCGCTGCTTCTGGCCGCCGGAGAGGGTGTGGGGGTAGACGTAGTAGTGCTCGCGCTTGAGGCCGACCTCGTCCAGCAGGTTCATCACCCGCTCCTTGCGCACCTCGGCGGAGAGATCCTCGTTGATGACCAGGATCTCCTCGATGGATTTGCCCACCGTCTGGCGGGGATCCAGGCTGGCGGCGGGATCCTGGAAGATCATCTGCATATCCCGGCGCAGGCCCCGCATCTCGCTGCGGGTCAGCTTGCCCAGGTTGATGCCGGTCTCATAGTTGCCGTCCAGCTTCTTCTGGTATTCCGGGTCGAGGGTGCGCTCGGTGAGGGGCAGGATGTCCTTGCCGTGATAATCGTCCCAGGCCTTCTGCCGGTACTGCCTGGCCGCGTCGACGTGCTTCTGGACGCGGGCGCGGGCCGCCTCGATCTTCTTCTCCAGGGACGCGTCCTGCTTGCCCTCCACGGCCAGCTGCTCGCTCTGGTGCTCCAGCGTCTTCAGGGCGCGGTTGGCGACGGTGGCCATGGCGGTCTCCCGGGCGGACTGCTCGAAGAGCTCCTTCACCTTCGGCAGATCCTTGCACAGGATCAGCGAGCCGACGGTCCGGGAGCCCTCGCGCAGGTGGCGGGAGGCGTCCTTGCGCAGCTCCAGGGACTGGAATTCCAGGTCGCTGATCTTCTTGGACAGGCGGATCTCCTTGAGCACCTCGCGGTTCGTGGTGCCCAGGGGAGAGAGGGCGTCCTTCTCCTTGCGGATGGCCTCGGCCTTAGCGTCCAGCTTCAGGGACTTCTGATAGAACTCGTTGGCCTTGGTCTGGTATTCCATCAGCTTGGAGATCTCGTGAGAGAGGTACTGGGGGCCGATCTCCTCCAGCGTGCGCCCGTAGTAGATGGCCGCGCCGCTGGTCTGCTGATAGAGCTGGAGGATCACGCGGCCCAGGGTCGACTTGCCGCAGCCGGATTCGCCCACGACGCCGAACTTCTCGCCCTCGTAGATGGTGAAGGTCACGTCCTCCACGGCCTTGATGGAAACGCCGCGGCGAACCGGAAAGTATTTCTTCAGCTTTTTGAGCTCGAGCAATGGCTGTTTCCCGCTCATTCCTGCGCCTCCTTTACCAGATGACAGCTGACGGTGTGGCCCGGCGAAATCTCGATCTCCTGCGGCAGCTCACTGCGGCAGCGATCGGTCGCGTAGGGGCAGCGGGGGTGGAAGCGGCAGCCGCCGATCTCCTCCGTGATGTTCGGGAAAACGCCGGGGATCGGCTGGATGTCGAACTCCTCCGCCTCCACGTCCGGCACGGCCTTCATCAGGCCGATGGTGTAGGGGTGCTGCGGGTTGGAGAAGATCTCGCCGATGGCGCCCTCCTCCACCTTGCAGCCCGCGTAGAGGATCACGACCCGGTCGGCGATCTCCGCCACCACGCCCAGGTCGTGGGTGATGAAGAGCACGCCCGTGCTCACGTCCTTCTTGAGCTTGTTGAGCAGCACGAGCACCTGCTTCTGGATGGTGACGTCCAGGGCGGTGGTGGGCTCGTCGGCGATCAGCAGGCTGGGCTGCACCGCCATGACCATGGCGATCATGATGCGCTGGCGCAGGCCGCCGGAGAGCTGGAAGGGATACTGCTTCATGCGGTCTTGGGGGTTGGCGATGCCGACCTTCTCCAGGTACTCCACGGCCGTGTCGTAGGCCTGCTTCTTGGTCATCCCCTGGTGGAGCCGCAGGCCCTCCGTCAGCTGGCGCCCGATGGTCAGCAGCGGGTTCAGGGCGGTCATCGGCTCCTGGAAGATCATGCCCATCCGCTTGCCGCGCAGGGCGTTGCGCTCCTTGCGGGTCAGGGTGGTCAGCTCCTGGCCGTTCAGCTTGATGCTGCCGGAGACCACGCGGCCGTTGCTGGGCAGCAGGTCCATGATGGTGAGGGTGGTGACGCTCTTGCCGCAGCCGGACTCGCCCACCATGCAGACCGTCTCGTTCTCGTGAACGGTAAAGGAAATATCCCGGAGCACCGGGTATTCTTTCTTGTCGATGCGGAACGTGGCGACCAGGTTCCGTACCTCCAGCACCGCCTTGGCCATGGACAGACCTCCTCTGAGAAGGATTGATTCTGAGGTCTGCTCTCGCCATTTTGCTGTTCAAGCGCAGACCTCAGAATGCCGGGCCAGGCCCTCTCCCGCTGTGAACGGGAGAGGGCCTTCCGGCTTGGAAAAGCTTACTTCGCGTAGTCGATGTCGACCAGGTAGAAGGTGCCGCCGGGATCGCGGGTCACGCCGGTGTAGGCCTTGTTGTAGGCATACATGTTGACGCCGTGATACAGGGGCTGCACGAAGAAGTTGTCCTGCAGGTAGGCGTTGACGGCCAGCAGGTTCTCGGTGCGGACAGCCATGTCGGAGGTGGTCTTGCTCGCCTCGATGTAGCCGTTGATCACCGCGCCGTCGGCCTCGGAGTAGGCAATGCGCTTCGCGCCGTTGACGGTGTGGAAGTTGGGCTCCATCAGCTCAGAGCCGTCGCGGGTCACGTTGGACCAGGCGGCCATGGTCATGTCGAAGCGGTTGGGGGCCTTGGACTCGTTCAGCCAGGCAGCCCAGTCGATGGGCTCATACTTGATGTTGAAGCCCACGTTCTTCAGGTTGGCGGCGAAGTATTCGCCCATGGCGGCGTAGGCGGGGGAGGTGGGCACCAGGAAGGTGATCTGCTCGTCGGCCCAGCCGGGATGCGCGGCCAGGATGGCCTTGGCGGCTTCCGGATCATAGGGCACGTTGTGGGTGATGGCCTCGTCGGTGTAGCCGGTGATCTTCGGGCCGATCACAGACTGAGCCACGTCGGCGTAGCCTTCCATGATGTACTCCACATAGCCTTCCTTGTCGAAGGACATGGCCAGGGCCTTGCGGAATTCCGGCTCCTCCATGATGGGGTTGACGTAGGAGGCGGTGCGCATGAACATGTAGTAGATCTGCGCGGCGTTGGAGGTCTCAAACTGCACGTTGGGCATGGCCTCGATGCGCGGGATGAAGCCGACGGTGACGTTGGGCATGAAGTCGGCCTCGCCGGTCTCCATGCGGGCCACGGCGGTGGACTCCTCGGTCACGATGGTCATGGTCACGTTCTTGATGGCCGGAGCGCCGCCCCAGTACTCCTCATTGCTGGTGAGCACGACGTTGGCGCCGGACACGGAGCTGACAAACTTGTAGGGGCCGGTGCCGACGGGGTTGACCATCAAATCCTGCTCCTGCTGGGCCTTGGGGGGCACGATGGCGGAGTTGGTGTGGGCCAGCTTCGCGGTCAGCACGCCGTCCTCATACTTGAGGTGGAAGACGATGGTGTAGTCGTCCGGGGTCTCCATGGACTCGATGGAGTTGGCGATGGAGGCGCGGGCGGAGCCGAAGTCGGGATCCTTGATCAGGTCGAAGGTGTGCTTCACGGCGGCAGAGTTGAAGGGCTCGCCGTTGTGGAAGGTGACGCCCTCGCGCAGCTTGATGGTGGCGGTCATGCCGTCCTCAGAGAACTGGGGCAGCTCGGCAGCCAGCAGGCAGTTGTACTCGCCGGTCACGGGATCAATGCGGTACAGGGTCTCGTAGATCTGCGCGTTGACGTAGGTGGACGCGGAGTCGTTGGTGCGCAGCGGGTCAAAGCCCGTGAACGCGGCCGTCAGGACGATGTTGAACATCTTGCCCTCTTCAGCCACAGCGGCGGGAGCGATAGCCAGGGCGGCCATCAGCGCCAGCACAAGAGCCAGTGCGATGCTTCTTTTCCAGGTCTTCATAGCATTCTCTCCATCTTGTTTTTTATTGACATGCCGACGTATCGGCAGACAATACGGTATCTAATCTCCTTGCCCGAAAACCTCATCACGAGAGGATATTGGCGAAGGGGTGCAGGGGGCGATCGCAAAGCCCCCTGCCCGCGCCCGCAGGCGCGGAACCTATGCTGTCAAATGGGATGGAATAAAGCTTATCAATCCTTCAAGCTGGGATCGAGAATATCGCGGAGTTTGTCTCCCAGGATGTTGAAGCAGATGACCGTGACCATCACCACCACGCCCGGCACAAACGTCAGACTCGGCCGATTCCACATCTGCTCCTTCGCCGCGGAGATCATATCGCCCCACTCGGGCTGCGGCGGCACAACGCCCATGCCCAGGTAGCTCAGGGTCGAGATGGAGATCAGGGACGAGGCCATGCGCATCGTCGCGATGACGATGATGGTGGGCATGCAGTTCTTCAGGATGTGCTGGAAGAGGATGCGGGAGTCCCGCGCCCCCAGGGAGCGCGTGGCCATGATGTAGTCCTCCTCCTTCACCTGCAGCGCCTTGCCGCGCACCATGCGGGCGAAGGACGGGATGGACCAGATGGCGATGGCGATCGTCGTGTTGATGATGTTGATGCCCAGCATGGCGATGATCAGCATCGCCAGCAGGATGCTCGGGAAGGCGAAGAGGAGGTCCATCACGCGCATGATGGGGTTATCCAGCTTGGGGAAGTAGGCGGCCAGCAGACCGCAGGTGACGCCCACCAGCAGGCCCATCAGCGTGGAGATGACGCCGACCGTCAGCGATATGCGCCCGCCGTAGAGGATGCGGGCAAACACGTCGCGCCCGAAGGCGTCGGTGCCCAGGTAGTGGCCGGGGACGTACTGGTTCTTCTTGTTGTAGCCCGGGGCCTCGGGATCGGTGATCTCCGTCCACTGGGCCCAGAAGCCGGGGCGCAGGCGGATGGAGGGGTCCTGCTCCGAGAAGTCGTAGGGGGTGATCAGCGGCGCGAAGATGACCATCAGGATCTCAACCACCAGGATGACCAGGCAGACAACAGCCAGCTTGTTCTTCAGCAGCTTGTTCACCGCCGTGCGGAACGGATTGGTTCGTCTGATATCGCTCATGCTCTTGCCTCCTTAACCCTGCAGCTTGATGCGCGGATCAATCACGCAGTAGAGAATGTCCACAATCAGGTTGATGAGGATGAACATGGCCGCGATGAGGAGCACGGTGCTCTGCACCACCGGGTAGTTGTAGTTGCGGATGCCGTTGATCAGGTAGGTGCCGATGCCGTTGATGACGAACACCTGCTCCGTGATGATGGCGCCGCCCAGCAGGCCGCCGAAGCTGGTGCCGAACTGGGTGACCAGCGGGATCAGGGCGTTGCGGAAGGCGTGGCCGAAGATGATGGCGCCGCGCTTGAGACCCTTGGACTTCGCGGTGCGGATGTAGTCGGTCTGCATCACGTCCAGCATGGCCGAGCGGCCCAGGCGGATGAAGCTGGCCATAGTGCCCGTCGCCAGGGCAAAGGCCGGCAGGATCGCCTCGCGGAAGCCCTCCGGCGTCCAGAAGAAGTGCTCCATGCCGCCCACGGGCAGCAGCTTGAACTTCACGCCGAAGAAGTACATCAGGATGACGCCCAGCAGGAAGTTCGGGATGGACAGCAGGATCAGCGAGCTGGTGGTGAGGAAGTTGTCGATGAAGGAGTCCTTGTGCAGGGCGGTGAGGATGCCGGCCGGCACGCCCAGGAACACGGAGATGATCATGGCCGCGCAGGCCAGGTTCAGCGTGTGGGGCAATCGGACCAGGAGCTCACTGAGGATAGGCTGCCTGGAGGTGTAGGACATGCCTAAATCCAGGTGCACCAGCCGCTTCAGGTACATGAAGTACTGCACGAGGAAGGGCTTATCCAGCCCGAGGCTGACGCGGATGTTCGCGATGTCCTCCTCCGTCGCGCTGGGGCCGGCCACCATGCTGGCGGGATCGCCCGGGGCGATGTAAAGGCTGGCAAACACAAGAAAGCTCATGCCGATCAGCAGCAGGAACATCAGTGCGATGCGCTTGCAAATGGATCTTGCCAAGGGCGTCCCCTCCCAGGTATCTGCTTATTCCTGTCACAGGACAGGTGGTGCGCTTCATCATGCTAAAATGATGAACAAAGACATATTACCCCGTTGCAATTCCCTTCGCAAGACCTGTATTGTATTTTCTTGGTATTTTCAGCCGGTATATGGCTAGAAAGCCTGGAGATGGGAAGAAAGCCTTCTTTATGACTGAATAACATTTCGGCCTAAAGTTTGACACTTTGTAGCCTTTTGGCCAAAAAAAGAAATCCCCCCGAGGAGAACCGCTCTTTGGCGGCCTTCCGGGGGATGGGGTAGGGTCAGTCCAGATAGCCTTCCCGCGCCTTGATGTTGAAGCGCTTCTCCAGCTGGTGCATCTGCTCGTCGGTGATGGTATTCTTCAGCGGCAGGTGGGCGATCTTCATGTAGATCTCCGCGGCCTTCTCGGCGGTCTCGATCAGGCCAAAGGTCTCGTCCAGATCCTTGCCCGCGCCGTAGATGCCGTGCTGGCTCCACACCACCAGGCGGGCGGTCAGCATCTTCTCGGCCGTGGCCTCGCCGATCTCGTTGGTGCCGCAGAGCATCCAGGGCAGCACGTTGACGCCCTCGGGGAAGACCACGATGCACTCGGTGCACATCTGCCACAGGGTGCGGGTGAAGGCCTTCTCGTCCAGTTCGTGCACGTAGGTCATGGCCAGCAGGTTGGCGGGATGGCAGTGCATCACCACGCGGTTCTTGTCGTCCACCTTCAGGCGGGCGACGTGGCTCATCATGTGGGCGGGGAACTCGCTGGTGAACTGGCCGCCGTCCGCGAAGCCCCAGAGGAGGTCGGCGTTGGTGCCGCTGTCCTTGATGCGGATCAGGCCGAGGTTGATCTCCGGCGCATATTGCACGTTCTTGAAGTACTTGCCCGTGCCGGTCACCAGGAAGTACCTGCCGTCCAGCTCGGGGGCGGTGAAACCGGTGGGAATCACCCGCAGCACGCTGTGGATGTCCAGGTATTCCGCGACGCTGGCTTCGTCAAGCATCAGGGAGATGTTGCCGCCGTTGCGCTCGTCCCAGCCGTGGTTGTACATGTTGGTGGCGGTGCGGATCATCTCCACCATGAAGGGGGCTTTGAGAATGTCATGCATGGTTTTCTTTCTCACTTTCCAAATGTCATGCAAGGGATTCCGCGCCTGCGGGCGCGGGCAGGGGCTTTCCGGTCGCCCCTGCACCCTTCGGTCAACGGGTGATCACATCCACCGGGAGGTTGAAGATCTTGGCGACCTTCAGGATGGTGTCGATGTGGCGGCCCACCGCGGCGGCCATGTGATGGGTCGGGCCGGCCTCGCTCCAGCGGTTGCAGAAGTCCCGCGCGCCGCAGGTGAAGCGCATCCGCATGTTCGTGTCGCCGAACATGAAGATCGGGCCCTCCTCGTTGACGCCCTCGGCGACCACGAACTTGAAGTGGCCGTCGCGGTCCTGGGTGATGCCCAGGAAGGTGATGGGCGTGTTGGTCGGCGGGTAGAACTGGGTGAGGTAGCCGCCGCCGGTCTTGCCGTGGAACACGGGGACGATCTTCATGGTGGGCTTGCGGGCCTGAGAGGTGTCCGCGTCGCCGGAGCCGGAGTGGCCGATGATGCAGATGTCCTCGTCAAAGTCGATGGAGTACATCTCGCTCAGCTGGCCCGTGCCGGAGATGACCTTCAGGATGCCCATGGCCATGGCAACCTTGATATCGCCCTCCACGGCGCAGGCGGTGCCCTGCTTGATCAGCATGGAGAAGGCGGGGATCAGCATGGAGTCCAGCTTGCCCGCGATGCCCTGGGCGAAGCCGTCGTAGTGGGAGGCCACGAAGCCCAGCTGCTCGTCTCTGCACCACTGCTCGAAGGCTACGACGTACTTCGCCATGTCCCACACGGTCTCCACCGTAGCGCCGCCCTCGATGTCGAAGGTGTTGAGGATGTCCTCGGCCTTGGCGCGGATGGCGGCCTCGTCGGTGATGTGGTCCGCGATAGCCCACATCTTCTCCCAGTCAAACTGCTTGGTGTAGAGCCACATGCGGTGGTAGAGGTTGGTCTCGTCGATGTACAGGTCCATCATGCCGGGGTAGGGGCGGCCGATCTGGGCGATGTTCGTGTCACGGAAGCGGCGGCGCACCTGCGCGGCCTTGCACCAGTCGGCGATCTCGGCCTCCACCTGGGGGTCACCGCCCTCCACGACGCCGGTGATCACCGCGTGGCGCTTGCCGGCGCGCTCCAGGTCCGCCACCATCTCGCCCACGGCGCCGCAGGCGTAGAGGGTGCCCAGCCAGGTGGGGGTGTCGGTGGTCGCGTAGTCGGGGGAGCGCTTCTTCTGCACATTCACCAGCACCACCGGCACGTCCAGGTCGCGCACGGCGGGCAGCATGTTGTAGCTGGTGGCGTAGGTCAGCAGTTGCAGAACCACCAGATCCACGTCGGCGGCGCGGAACTTGTCGCCCGCGGCCATGGACTGCTCCTTGGTGGTCACCAGGCCGCCGTCGATCAGCTCCACACTGTCCGGGATCAGCTTCTTGAACTCCTGATACTGGCCTTCGAACTCGGGCACCAGGCTGGGAAACTGGGGCAGGTAAGCGCCCAGGGCAATGGCGAAGACGCCGATGCGGGCTTTGGTTTCAACTAACATGCTGTGTCCTCCTTCATCTGGATGCGCAGGTTGCCCAGGGCGGTGGCCTCGATGGGCAGGGCGATGACGCGCTTGCCGGTGGCTTCCTCCGTCAGGCGGTTCAGGTAGCCGTTCTTCGCGCCGCCGCCCACGATGTACAGTGTATCATACACCTTTTGCGTGTTGGTTTCAATCTCCCGGATGGCTTGGGCGTAGCTCTGGGCCAGGGAGCGGTAGGCGCAGCGGAAGTAGCCGCCGGGGCACTTGGGCGGATGGGGGAGCTTCCCGTCGAAGGCGGCCTTCATGCTCTCGGGGGCCAGGAAGGCCGGATCGTTGGCGTCCACCAGGTCGTCGAAGCGCTTCTCCCGGGCGTCGGCGGTAATGGCGTCCCAGGGCGTGTCCGGGCAGAGCTCCGCGCGCAGCCGGTTGACCAGCCACATGCCCATGATGTCTTCTGGTAGCGGTTGTAGCCGACGCCGCCCTCGTTGCTGTAGTTGGCGGCCCGGCTGGCGGAGTCGGTGAGGGGCTTGGGAGTCTTGACACCCAGCAGGCTCCAGGTGCCGCTGGAGATGTAGAGGGCCTCGCCCTCCATCGGGATGCCCTCCACCGCGCTGCCCGTGTCGTGGGTCGCGCAGAGCATCACCCGGATGCCCTTGTAGCTGCCGATGGTCTCGCCGGGCTGCTGCAGGGGCTTGAAGAGAGCGGGCGGGAAGCCGAGGGCCGCGATGATATCCGGGTCATACTGGCCGGTGACCGCGCTGACCATGCTGCCCGTGGTGGCGTTGGTGTATTCGTGGGCCTTCACGCCGCACAGGCGGTACATCAGGTATTCCGGCATCAGCAGGAAGTCGGTCACGCCCTCCAGACGGCCCGCCAGCTTGTCGGCGTAAAGCTGATAGAGGGTGTTGAAGGGCTGGAACTGGATGCCCGTGCGCCGGTAGAGCTCCTCGAAGGCCATGGCCTCGTGGGCCTTGGGGATGACCGCCTCGGTGCGGCTGTCCCGGTAGGCGTAGCAGGGGAGAAGGGGTTCGTCGCCCCGCATCAGCACGTAGTCCACGCCCCAGGTGTCGATGGACAGGCTCTCGATCTTCGGGTAGCGCTTCAGCGCCTCGTCGATGCCCTCGCGGACCGAGCGCTCCAGGGCGTCCACGTCCCAGGTGAGGTGGCCGTCCCGTTCGGTCACGCCGTTGGGGAAGCGGTAGACCTCCTGGGTGCGGATCTCCCCGTTCTCCATCCAGCCGACGATGTGGCGGCCGCTGGACGCGCCGATGTCGATGGCCAGATAAAACTTCATCAGCATCCCTCCTCATACAAATATGAACATCTTTATATACAAAGTACAATGGCGCCGCAGCGTGATATACAAAAGCCCGACCGAGTACCGGCCGGGTCAAAAAGGCAGATTAAACCTGCGCGGCGCGCAATTCCTCCTGGGCGATGTAGCGCCGGAGGGCATCCTCCCAGCGGGGCAGCCGGGCAAAACCCGCGGCGTCCAGGCTGGCCTTGCTCAGACGGGAGTTGGCCGGCCGCTTGGCGAGGGACTTGCCGTAGGCTTCGGTGGACACGGGACGCACGCGGCAGCGCAGACCGGAGACGGCCATGATCTCCTGCGCGAAATCGGCCCAGGAGCAGAAGCCCTCGTTGGTGGCGTGATAGACGCCGTAGCGCTGGGTGTGGATCATGCGGCTGAGGAACACGGCCAGGTCGTGGGCGTAGGTCGGGCTGCCGATCTGGTCGTCCACCACGTTGAGGGAGGCACGCTCGGCGCCCAGGCGGCGCATCGTGCGGACAAAGTTGCCGCCGTTGCCGAACACCCAGGAGGTGCGCACCACGAAATAGCGTGTCATCTGGCTGATGACGGCCTCCTCGCCCTGCAGCTTGCTCAAGCCGTAGACGCTCAACGGCTTCTTGGGGTCGCTCACCTCGAAGGGGGTATCGCCCTGGCCGCCGAAGACGTAATCGGTGGAAACATAGGCCAGCTTGGCGTCCACGGCCAGCGCGGCGCGCACCATGTTCAGCGTGCCGAAGGCGTTGACCTTGCTGCAGACCTCAGGCTCCGTCTCGGCCTTGTCCACGGCGGTGTAGGCGGCGCAGTGGATGATGGCGTCCGGCCTGTAGCCCTGGACGGCCTCCAGCACGGAGACGTCGTTGGTCAGGTCGAAGTCCTCCTTGTCGCAGCCCCACACGTCATCGCCGATGTCCCGCAGGAGCCTGGTCAGCTCGCTTCCCAATTGTCCGTTGGCACCCGTTACAAGCACTTTCATTGTCTTGCTCTCCTGCGTTTTCTCAGCGATTGCTGTACATATGCTGGTAGTAGTTCTGGTATTCGCCGGCGAGGATGTCCTGCCACCACTTGCGGTTGTCGAGGTACCAGGCGACGGTCTTGCGCATGCCGGTGTCGAAATCGGTGGTGGGCAGCCAGCCCAGCTCCTCATGGATCTTGGTGGGGTCGATGGCGTAGCGCTGGTCGTGGCCGGGGCGGTCGCGCACGAAGGTGATCAGGCTCTCGGGCTTGCCCAGCTCCTTCAGCACGGTCTTCACGACCTGCAGGTTGGTGCGCTCGTTGTGGCCGCCGACGTTGTAGATCTCGCCCTCGCGGCCCTTGCGCATCACCAGGTCGATGGCCGCGCAGTGATCCTCCACATACAGCCAGTCGCGCACGTTCTCGCCGTTGCCGTACACGGGCAGGCTCTCGTCCGCCAGGGCGCGGGTGATCATCAGCGGGATCAGCTTCTCCGGGAAGTGATACGGGCCGTAGTTGTTGGAGCAGCGGGTGATGCTCACCGGCAGGCCGAAGGTTCGGGCATAGGCCAGCACCAGCAGATCCGCGCTCGCCTTGGAGGCGGAGTAGGGGCTGGAGGTGTGGATGGGCGTGGTCTCGGTGAAGAAGAGGTCGGGCCGATCCAGCGGCAGGTCGCCGTACACCTCGTCGGTGGACACCTGGTGGTAGCGCTTCACGCCGTACTTGCGGGAGGCATCCATCAGGGTCTGGGTGCCGAGGATGTTGGTGCGCAGGAAGAGGCCGGGATCCTCGACGGAGCGGTCCACGTGGCTCTCGGCGGCGAAGTTCACGACGATGTCGGGCTTCTCCTCCTCGAACAGGCGCTCCACGGCCTCGCGGTCGGTGATGTCCGCGCGCACGAAGCGGAAGTGGTCGTTCTTCAGCGCCTCCTCGAGGTTCGCCAGGTTGCCGGCGTAGGTGAGTTTATCGATGCACACGACCCGGTCTTCGGGGTGATGTTCAAACTCGTAATAGATGAAATTGGAGCCGATGAAACCGGCGCCGCCAGTTACCAGGATGGTCATGCGGTGTCCCTCTCTCTCCTCAGCGTTGAGTTCCTGTCCGTCACACAGCCGAACAAAAAGATTATACCATAGACGCGCGATTTGTGCAATCTGATTCTTTTTCAACCTTTGCGAACCAATGTTTGCCGATGGCGGCCCTCAGCCCGCCTGCATGGCCCGCACGGTGCGGACGATCAGGGCGGCGGCCTCGTCGACATCGGCCTCCGAGGTGTCGCGCCCCAGGCTCAGCCGGACGGAGGCCAGGGCTTCCTCCCGGCTCAGACCCATGGCCAGCAGCACGTGGCTTGGGTCGGCGCTGCCGGAGGCGCAGGCGGAGCCGGAGGAGACGTCAATGCCCGCCATGTCCAGGCGCATCAGCAGGGCGCGCCCGTCCCGCACGGGGAAGCGCAGGCTGCTGTGGCCCGGCAGCCGGGGCTCCGCGCCGTTGCGCATGAGACCGGGGATCTGATTGAAGAGCTGCGTTTCCAGGCGGTCGCGCAGCCCGGCGAGCCGGACGGCCTCCCCGGGACGCTTCGCCTCCGCCAGGGCCAGGGCCGCCGCGAAGCCCACAGCACCGGCCAGGTTTTCGGTACCCGCGCGCAGACCGCGCTCCTGGGCGCCGCCGTGCAGCAGGCGGTGCAGCTTCACGTGCTTGCGGACGATCAGCGCGCCGATGCCCTTCGGCCCGTAGAACTTGTGCCCGCTCAGGGACACGAGGTCGGCGTGGGCGCACAGCTCGCAGGCGGGCACCGCGCCGACCGCCTGCACGGCGTCGGTGTGGAAGGGGATGCCCCGCTCACGGCAAAGCGCGCCGATCTGCTCCACGGGCTGCAGGACGCCGGTCTCGTTGTTGGCTGTCATCACGCTGACCAGGGCGGTGTCGGGGGTCAGGGCCTGCTCCAGCGCGTCCAGGTCGACCACGCCCTCCCGCGTGACGGGCAGGCGGCGCACCGGCACGCCCTGGGCTTCCAGCCAGTCTGCGGTGTGGAGCACGGCGTGGTGCTCGATGGCGCTCACGGCGATGGGGCGGCTGCCGCCCTCGGCCATGCCGCGCAGGGCCCAGTTGTCGCTCTCGGTGCCGCCGGAGGTGAAGAAGACCTCGCCGGGCTCGACATGGAGCAGCCCGGCCACCGTGCTGCGCGCCTTTTCCAGCAGGGCGCGGGCCTCCCGGCCGGAGCCGTGGGAGGAGGAGGGGTTGCCGGGGAGCGCCCAGGCCGCCGCCATCTCGGTTAGCACCTCGGGCGCGACGGCGGTGGTGGCGGCGTGATCCAGATTGATTCGTCTCATGCGCGCCTCTCCCCGTGGTCCTTGCTCAGCAGGGCGGGCACGTCGGTCAGGGCCTCGTCGGGCTCCTCCATCTGCCCCGTGATCACGTCCCGCAGGGTGACGGAGTCCAGCACCCGGTTGATCTGGCGGGAGAGGTAGCTCCAGGCCCTGCGGGAGACGCAGGTGTTGGAGCGCACGCAGCTCTCCTCGTCGCTCAGGCATTCGGAGAGGTTGACCGGCCCCTCCGTGGCGGTGATCACGTCGCCCACGGTGATCTGCTCGGAGGGACGCGAGAGCTGGTAGCCGCCCTGCGCGCCGCGCACGGTGGTGACGAGGCCGCCGCGCCGCAGCGTGCCGAGCAGCTGCTCGAGGTAGTCGGGCTGTACGCCCAGGCTTTCCATGCTGCTGAGGGACTGAGGGCCTTCGCCCTCGTGCCGCGCCAGGTAGAGCATGGCATACAGCCCGTACTTTCCTTTGGTGGTCAGTTTCACTTGATGGCCTCCTGAAAAGGGGTTCCTATAGATTCAAGCGTTTCGCAGAGCTTCATGGATGGCGGCTGTCATCGGGCGGAGGAGATCGTCCGGGAGGCTCTGGCCTGTCCAGATGCGCTCGGCCTCCAGGGCCTGGGCGGCCAGCATCACCGCGCCCGTGCAGGCGGGAATGCCGCGGGCCCGGGCGGCCTGCGTCAGCTGGGTCTCGGCGGGATTGTAGATCACGTCGGCGACACCCTCCGCGCGGGGCAGGATGAGGGAAAGCGCCTCGTCCGTCAGCGGGCAGACGTCTGTGCGGGGCCACATGCCCACGGGCGTCGTGTTGACCAGCAGGCCGCGGAAGCGCCAGGGCAGCTCGCCGTAGCCGATCTCCTCACCGGCGGGATGGCGGGACACCAGGGTCACCGAGGCCGCGCCCATCGCCCGCAGGGCGGCGGTCACCGCCTTGGACGCGCCGCCGGTGCCAAGCACGAAGCACGGTTTTCCGGCGGGATCGATGTCCGCGCTGCGCAGCATGGCCGCGAAGCCCGGGACGTCCGTGTTGTGGGCCGTGGGGGATTCGCCGCGGCAGTTCACCGTGTTCACAGCGCCGATGGCCTTCGCGGTCTCGTCGAGCCTGCCCACGCGGGGGATCACCCGCTCCTTGTAGGGGATGGTGACGTTGAAGCCGTCCAGCTCCCGCAGCATGGCGTTCAGACGCTCCGGCAGCTCCTCCGCCGGGGCCTCATAGAGGGTGTAGGTCAGCGCGATGCCGGTTTCCCGGCTGAAGACCTGGTGGATGAGGGGCGAGAGGCTGTGGCCCAGGCGTTCGCCCAAGAGACCCAGACGAAGCATCAGAGGGCCTCCGCGCACACCAGCCGGGCGGTGTCGTCCACGTCGCGGCCCACAAAGGGGGCGTCCGCGCCGACGCGCTCCACCTCGCCGCTCTGGTTGTCGAAGGGGTCGATGCGCAGATCCACCATCGGCGGCTCCAGCTCCGCCATGTAGCGGCGGTTGGCCGCCATGCGCATGGGGTCGAGGTTGCCGAAGTAGAAGGCCTGGCGCTCCAGGTTGCCGGCGCGGAAGGCGCCGCCGCCATAGCTCGGATCGGCGAAGAGCCAGCCCCAGCCCTCCAGGTAGAACTGCGCCCAGTCGTGGGAGCCGGTGTAGTCGGGCTCCACGGCCATGCCGCTCTGCCAGCGCGCGGGGATGCCGGCGATGCGGCACAGGCTGATGAACAGCAAGGCCTGCAGGCCGCAGTCGCCCAGCTGGTTCACCGCACAGTATTCGCCGTGATCGTCGATCTGGAAGTAGTTGCGGACGAAGGCGTACTTGACCTTCTCCGTCACGAAGCGGAAGAAGGCCCAGGCCTTGTCGACGGGGCGGGGCTGGCCCTCGCTCAGCTCCGCGGCCAGGGAGCGCAGATAGGGGGTGAAGCGGATGTAGGTGCCGTCCTCGGCGAGATCCTCCGCGCAGACCGGGGCCGTGGCGGGGTAGAGCGGGGCGGCGGGAGCTTCCGCGTGGAGCGGGTCGGCGTAGCGGATCACGCTCTCATAGCGGTAGGTAACGGTGAAGCGCTCCGGGGCGTCGAGCCGCTTTTCCCAGTAGGCCGTGCGGGCCGGGGCGTCCTCGGGGGAGACGAAGGCGGGCTGGCCCTCCAGGATCTCCACCCGGCTCTGCTGGGCGGTGGGGGCAGGGATGGGCAGCCACACGCGGTAGGTGCCCGGGGTGAAGGCGTCCGGCTCCACGGCGATGCTGGCCTCCACGGTGATCCGGCGGCCGCAATAACCCTTCGCCTTGGCCTCGGCGATCATCGGGTCGAGCCAGGCGGACACCGGGCTGACCTTGCCGCCGGAGCGGGCCAGGTACTCGTGGCGCTTGGCGATGCTCTTGTGGAAGCGGATGAAGTAGCGCTTCTCGCCGTGGAGGTAGATGAAATCCACGATGCCCGCGCGCTCCATCTCGGCGAACTCCTCCCGGGTCGCGTCGGGAATCAGCTCACGGAGCTTCTCGAAGGCCTCGTCCTGGTTCCAGGGGTACTGCAGCGGCAGGCGGCGCAGGCGCTCCTTCTCGCAGGTGAGGCGCGCGCGCATGGCCTGGGGGATGTCGTCGCGCTCAAGACGCGCGTCGATGGCCGCGGCGGCGGCTTCGAGCTCACCGGCCCATTTGTGTTTGAGAATGTCCTCCGGCAGTGGGACTGAGAGGGCGCGAACCTGCTCCATGCCTGTCATCAGAAAGAGCCTCGGCTTTGCGATCGGTCCGGGGCTGCCGCCCGCTCTCCGCTGAAAACGCCATAACATGGCGTTTTCCGGGCGCTCCGAGCCCCCTCCACCCCTTCGCCGCTCGCCTTTGTGTTGACCAATCTATAGACGAACAAGGGTTTTAGTTACATAAACAGAAAAAGGAGGCAGCGGTCAAGCCGCACGCCTCCGCAGTTCACTCTTCCTCGTCCTCGGTATCGTTCATCTGGGTGGAGGCGACCTCGATCAGCCGGGCTTCAAGCTCCGGATCCTCGATGGGCACAAACTCCTCCATCTCCTCGCCGTTCTCGTCCGTGGAGGAGACGACCTTCATCACGTAGCAGTCGATCTCCTCGGGCTCCTCAGCCTCGGCATCGTCCTCGGACTCCACGTCGTCGGTCAGGATCACGTACTCCTCGCCGTTGTAGAAGAAGTAATCCAGCACCTGCATGGTGATGGTGTTGCCGTCCTCATCCGTCATCTCGATCAGGTCGGGCTCCTGGTAGTTCTCTTCGTCGAACATCCTGCATCGCTCCTTTCAGCAGGCATATTATAGCGGAAGAAAGGCGGTTTGGCAAGATTCGGCAGCGGGTTTTGATGTAACTGCTTTGTGCGGGGCTGGTACGGGCTTACCGCTCCTGCCGGTAGCGGGCGAGGAACTGGCGGGTGCGCTCCTCCTTCGGGTGGTCGAAGACCTCGCGGGGGTCGCCCTGCTCGCAGATTTTGCCGTCGTCCATGAAGATCACCGTGTCCGCCACGTCCCTCGCGAAGGCCATCTCGTGGGTGACGATCATCATGGTGGTCTCGCGCTCCGCCAGCTCGCGGATGACCCGCAGCACCTCGCCGGTCAGCTCCGGGTCGAGGGCGGAGGTCGGCTCGTCGAAGCAGAGGATGTCCGGGTGCAGGGCCAGGGCCCTGGCGATGGCGACGCGCTGGCACTGGCCGCCGGAGAGCTGGTGTGGGTAGCGCTCCGCCCGGTCCCGCAGGCCCATCTGGGTCAGCAGATCCATGGCCTGGGCCTCCAGCTCCGCAAGGATGTCCTTCTTATGCTCCCGGTAATCGGGCCGCTCCCTGGCCAGCAGAGAGCCTGCGAGGGTCACGTTCTCCAGGGCCGTGTACTGGGGAAAGAGGTTGAAGGACTGGAAGACCAGCCCGAAGTGCAGCCGCTTTTTCCGCAGCAGGGCGGCGGTCTGCTTCTGGGGCTGCGCCATGTCCAGCAGCACCTCGCCGGTCACGCGGATCACGCCCTGATCCGGGGTCTCCAAAAAGTTCAGGCAGCGCAGCAGGGTGGTCTTGCCGCTGCCGGAGGAGCCGATGAGCGACAGGGTCTTGCCCTTCTCCAGCGTGAAGGAGATGTCGTCCAGGACGCGGGTCGCCCCAAAAGATTTCTGTATGTGTTCAACTTCCAGGATGGCCATCGGTTGAGTCCCTCCTCACCTGAAATAGTTCAGCCGCTTTTCCACCCTGCCGAGAACGATGGTCATGATTCCGTTCCACACAAGGTAGTACACGGCGGTAAAGAACAGCGGCCAGATGGCGCCGGAGATGCCCTGGCTGCCCTTGAGGAAGGACTGGCCGGCCCAGATGATCTCCTGCAGGGCGATGATCCGGCTCAGGGACGTGTCCTTGACCAGGGTCATGATCTCATTGGAGATGGGCGGCACGATGGCCTTGATCATCTGCAGGAGCTTGACGTGGAAGAAGATCTGCCGCGGCGTCATGCCCAGCACCAGACCCGCTTCGTCCTGACCCCGGGGAATCCCCTGGATGCCGCCGCGGTAGATCTCGGAGAAGTAGCAGGCGTAGTTGAGGATGAAGGCCACGCTGGCCGCCAGGAAACGCCCGCTCTCGCCGCCGCCCCAGATGGGCGTGTGGAGCACCAGGCCGGGGAAGTAGTAGATGATGAGCAGCTGGATCATCAGCGGGGAGCCGCGCACGATCCACACGATGGTGCGGGTGAACAGGCTGATCACCAGGCTGCGGGACATGGAGCCGAGGGCGATGACGAGGCCCAGCGGCAGCGCGCCCAGCAGGGTCACAAAAAAGAGCTTCAGCGTCTGCAGGAAGCCTGTGTTGAGCGCGCCGATGACAATCGGCATCTGTTGCAGGATCTGTTCCAAAACGTCAAACCTCCAGGTTCATGCGATCTTAGATAAAAATGCTAATCATTAAGGAGGCGGGCGAAGGTTTGCAAAGGGCGATCGCAAAGCCCTTTGCCCGCGCCCGCAGGCGCGGAATCTCCTCTGCTGCCGCATTGAATGCGAGAAGGAATCCAATGACTGGATAAACCGCATAAGGGCAGAGAGGCCATCTCCTCTCTGCCCGGAAGAAACCTTGCCTTTTGCTCAGGCCTGCGGAATGATTGCGGCCTGCACACCGTAGGTCTCAGCCACACCCATCATAGAGCCGTCCGCATAAGCGCCGGCGAAGAAGGCGTTCAGCGCCTCCGTCAGATCAGAGCCGGTGCGGAAGCCCACGCCGTACTCCTCGCTGTTCAGGCTGAAGGTGTAGGTCAGGTTCGCATAGCCGGTGCCCTCGCCAACCATGGCGGCAGCCATCAGCGCGTCGATCACGGCGGCGTCAGAGGTGCCGGCGGCGACCTCCATCAGGGAGTCGGCCTGGGTGGAAACCGCGGTGGTGGCATAGCTCAGGGCCTTGACCTCGGCCTCACCGGCGCTGCCGGCTTCCACGGCGAAGGTCAGACCGGACAGGGCGGCCACGTCGGCGTACTGGGCGGCCTTGTCGGCGGGCAGGATGACGACCTGGGCGTTGTTGGCGTAGGCGTTGGAGCAGGACATGGCGGCCTTGACCTCGTCGGTCAGGGTCATGCCGTTCCACACGCAGTCGATGGTCTTGCCGTTGAGCTCGAGCACCTTGTTGTCCCAGTCGATCTCCACGAACTCCACCTTCACGCCGAGGGAGTCGGCGAAGGCCTTGGCCATGTCGGCGTCAAAGCCGATCCACTCGCCGGCCTCGTTCTTGTAGTCCATGGGGGCGAAGTCGGTGATGCCAACGACCAGGGTGCCCTTGCCCTCGACATATGCGAGGTCGCTGTCCTCCGCGAAGGCGGCGGTCAGGGTCAGGAGCATGGCGGCGGCGAGCAGGACAGACAGCAGCTTCTTCATGGTTGATACCCTCCGTACATTGATTGCATGGCTTCATGGTTGTCCATCGGACTTCACCACTATAGCACTTTAGCGCGATAAAGTCAGCAGGGGGTTCGGAGCGCCCGGAAAACTCCATGTTATGGAGTTTTCAGCGGAGAACGGGCGGCAGCCCCGGACCGATCGCAAAGCCCCCTGCCCGCGCCTGCAGGCGCGGAATCTCTTCTTAACTTGTGTGCGAAAAAAGCCTCCGCCGGGGTGGCGAAGGCTGAGCGTATGAGTATCAGGCTTTGAGCGGCACCGAGCGCTCCCTGCGCAGCTTCATTCTGCGCCCGTAGACCCGCAGCTCCACCGGACCGCCGGAGAGCAGCGTGAAGGTGGCGCTGCCGTCCGCGACCCGCACCAGCAGCACGCTGCCGCGGTAGTTGAACTTGAAGCTGTAGCCCTCCCAGCAGTCCGGGAGGAAGGGCGCGAAGGAGAGCCCGCCCACTGTCCGCATGCCGGCAAAGCCCTTGGTGATGGCCAGCCAGCTGCCGGACATGCTGGTGATGTGCAGGCCGTCGGCCGTGTCGTGGTTGATGTTGTCCAGGTCGAGGCGCGCCGTGCGCTGGTACATCTCCACCGCCTTGTCGCGCTCGCCGATCTGCGCCGCGAGGATCGCGTGGACGCAGGGGGAGAGGCTGCTCTCGTGCACGGTCAGCGGCTCGTAGAAGGCGAAGTTCCGGCGGATGACCGCGTCGCTGTAGAGGTGGCCGAGGAAGTAGAGACCCTGCAGCACGTCGGCCTGCTTGATGTAGCAGGAGCGCAGGATGCGGTCCCAGCTCCAGTGCTGGTTGATGGGCCGCTCCTCCGCGGGGATCTCTGACGCGGGCTTCAGCTCCTTGTCCAGGAAGGTGTCGTGCTGCACGAAGATACCGGCCTTGCGGTCCTCCGGGTAGTACATGCGGCGGACGATGTCCTCCATGCGGGCGCGCTCATCGTCGGTGAGGGCGAGCTGTTCCCGGCGCTCAGCCTCCGCGCCGTCATAGGCCGCGAGGAAGTATTCGATGCACCAGGCCGCGATGCGGTTGGTGTACCAGTTGTTGTTGACATTGTTCTCGTACTCGTTGGGGCCGGTCACGCCGTGGATCATGTACTTGCCGGCGCGCTCGCTGAAGTGCACGCGGCCCGCCCAGAACCGGGCGATGCCGGCCAGCACGTCCAGGCCCTCGCCGTAGAGATAGGAGGTGTCGCCGGTGTACTCCGTGTAGTCGAAGATGGCGTGGGCGATGGCCCCGTTGCGGTGGATCTCCTCGAAGGTGATCTCCCACTCGTTGTGGCACTCGCGGCCCGTGAAGGTCACCATGGGGAAGAGGGCCCCGGGCAGACCCTGGGCGCGGGCGTTGGCCTCGGCCTCCCGGAGCTGCTGGTGGCGGTAGAGCAGCAGCTGCCGCGCCACCTGCTGGCCGGAAATGGCCATGTAGACGGGCAGGCAGTAGGCCTCGGTATCCCAGTAGGTGGCTCCGCCGTATTTTTCGCCGGTGAAGCCCTTGGGGCCGATGTTGAGGCGGGCGTCCTCGCCGGAGTAGGTGCTCAGCAGCTGGAACAGATTGAAGCGGATGCCTTGCTGCGCGCCGTCGTCGCCCTCGATAGTGACGTCGGCCATGGCCCAGCGCTCGGCCCAGGCGGCCTTCTGCCTCTCCAGCTCGGCCTCCCAGCCGTTGGCGGCAGCCTCGGCAGCGATCTCCTCGGCGCGGGGCAGGATGCGGTCGGCGGGCAGATCGCGGCTGGTGCACACCGCCACGAACTTGTCCACGACCAGCTCGGTGTTTTCCTCCACGTGAGCGGCGTAGCGCGTGCCAGCAAAGCCCGCGTCGGTGACGCTCTCCGCGAAGGGCAGGCCCTCCGCGCGGCTCTTCTGGGCCACGCCCACGGTGAAGCGCGGGGTGCCGAAGGCGTTGGGGATCGTCCGCACCTGGATCGCGCAGGCATCGTCCTCGGCGGTGCTGTCCAGCATCTCCCAGAAGCACTCGCCGTAGTTGGCGTCCTCGTTGCGGACGTTGCCGTCCACATAGGCGGTCAGCTCAAAATCCGCCTCGAAGGAAGGGGTCAGGGTATAGCGCAGGGCCAGCAGCTCGCGGGTGGCAAGGGAGACAAAGCGCCAGGCCTCCAGCTTCATGCTGCCCTTCTTGGTGTCGAGCATCACCCGGCGATGGTGCACGCCCGTGCGCATATCCACCTCGCGCAGGTATTCCCACACGGTGGCGCGGGAGAGATCCAGCGGCACGCCGTCGATCATCACCCGAATACCGATCAGATTCGGCGCGTTGATGACCTTGCCGAAATATTCCGGGTAGCCGTTCTTCCACCAGCCGACCCGGGTCTTGTCGGGAAACCACACGCCGCCGAGATAAGTGCCCCGGTGGGTGTCCCCGGTATAATCCTCCTCGAAGTTGCCCCGGAGGCCCATGTATCCGTTGCCGATGGAGGTCAGCGATTCACCGATGCGATTCTCGCGGGGGTCGAAGCCCTTTTCGATCACGCGCCAGGGATTGGTTTCAAAGCTCATGCTCATTCCTCCATGTTACAGCCTGCCAGGCGCGCGCCCACGCATCAGGCGCATCGCCGCAATCATTGTAACAACAGCATAACAATAGACGCTCCGGCGCAGTTTGTCAAGGCGATGGGATAACCTTTTCGGCAGGATTTTTGCATCTTTAGCGAGATAGGAAGACGGTAAGAGGAACTCGGGGGAGAAGGCGAGGGGGGCGGGGAATCTGCGGAGAGACACGTGCAACAGTCACGCCCTGTGTTCTGCCACCCATTGCAGCACTTCCTCGTAGCCCATGGAACCGTCCGCGACGGACAGACCCACGTGAACCAGTTCCTCGTCCGTGCAGTGGATCATTTGGCCAGCTCCTCAAAGGCGGCGCGATGCTCCCGCAGAATGCGGGCTGCCACAAAGTCCAGCTTCTCGTCCTCCGTCATGTCGATCTGCGGCTCCTTGTCCAGATCGATCACCAAAAGCTTGGGCCGGTTGTTCTTGAAGACCACCACATGCCCCTGGGACTCGGCCATCCGGGCGACTCGGGAGAAGTTCTGGTTCGCCTCTGTCGCGGAGACGATCGCGTTACTGTTGATCATCATGCTGTACCACCTCAGAAAAACCATAACATAAATATAGGATGAAATCAACCTATTTCCTGAAACGCAAAAAGAAATCCCTGCACCTTCCGGCACAGGGATGCATGTACTTTGGATAAGCTCAGCGCTTGGAGAACTGCGGCGCGCGGCGGGCAGCCTTCAGGCCGTACTTCTTGCGCTCCTTCATACGAGGATCGCGGCGGAGGAAGCCAGCCTTCTTCAGGGCGGCACGCATATCGGGATCAGCCTTGCACAGGGCACGGGAGATGCCGTGACGGATGGCGCCGGCCTGGCCGGAAACGCCGCCGCCGTTGACATTCACCATCACGTCAAAGCTGGTGGTGTTGGTCAGCGCCAGGGGCTGACGGACGGTCATCTTGAGGGTCTCAAGACCGAAGTAGTTATCCATATCGCGCTTGTTGATGACGACCTTGCCATCGCCCGGAACCAGACGAACGCGGGCAACGGCGTGCTTGCGGCGGCCAACAGCGCTGTATTCAACCTTAGCCATGTTTTGTTTCTCCTTTCCGCGTCGATCAGATCAGCTCAAGCTTTTCGGGCTTCTGGGCGACCTCGACATAATTCTCGCCGGCATACACCTTCAGCTTCTTGGCCATCTTGCGTCCCAGGGGACCCTTGGGCAGCATACCGACGACAGCGCGGCGGACAGCAAACTCGGGCTTTTCGGCGATCAGCTTGCGGTACTTGGTTTCCTTCAGGCCGCCAGCGTAGCCGCTGTGATGATAATACACCTTCTGATCCAGCTTCTTGCCGGTCAGCACCACCTTGTCGGCGTTGACGATGATCACATAGTCACCGGTATCGACGTTGGGGGTATAGATGGGCTTGTTCTTACCGCGGAGAATGTTGGCGACTTGGCTGGCCAGACGGCCGAGCACCATGCCATTGGCATCCACCACATACCACTTGCGATCAATCTCGCCGGACTTGGGCATGTACGTATTCAAAGGACGTTCCTCCTAAAAAGGGTAGAAAAGGTTTGTGCCGCGCATGATGGTCGCATGCCGCACGGGTTGTCAATCATCCGGGGCTGGCGGAGGATTGATGCCAAAGGCTATTTTACGTGATTTCCAGGCGCTTGTCAAGGGCGAAATTTGAGATTTTTGGGGTTTTTGCGGGAAATATCCAATGCGAATCAATGCCCCGCGCAGTGCAGTAAAAAACGGCCGCCAATTAAGAATGTTGATCAAATCAAAAATGCCACCAGACAGTGTCAAACAACTGCGCCGTCACAAGGGAACGGCTAAGTGGTGGCATCTTGACGCGCCGGTGATCCTGGTGGGTCCCTGTAGTCCCCGCAACACACCGGCGGTGAAAAAATACCGGGCGCAACTGAAACCCGCATTCAGAGCAGTGCTCCAACGTACGGGAAAATTTACACAGCTGGACACCTGGTAAGACGAAAGTATCATAGATCATGAATAATGTCAAGATATGGGGGAGATGAAGAACCATAATTGAAGAAAGCTTGAAATTGAACCTGTTCCCCTATGCGGTGTGTTAACAACGTTGTTAGTAGCGTTGTTAGTAGAGTAGATGTTTTGTCATGGAAACATCAAAAAGAGCACGAAAAAACCCTCGAAATCTTTCGATCTCAAGGGTTTCAGTACACCATTAGGGACTCGAACCCTAGACACCCTGATTAAGAGTCAGGTGCTCTACCAACTGAGCTAATGGTGCATATCGTTCCGGTTTCATAACCGGCTTGCTTAGAATAGCACTTTTCGTTTCCCGTGTCAAGGGGTTTTCAAAAATTTTTTTCGGCTTTTCTGAAAAGGCACCCGGAGGCGCCGGTGCGCAGGGCTGCGGGGGGACGGAAACCCAGCCTTGCGTATGCGGCGGGGGCTGTGGTATAATTCCCGTGATTCCATGAGCGAACCGGAGGAGTGTACGTGAAGATTGCGCTGATCGGTCAGGATATCCCGGCCCTACTGCCCTCGCTGCTGGCGGACGCCTACTTTGCCTGCAAGTGGCCGGTGGAGCTGGCCATCGAGGAGCGGCAGGACGCGCTGGGGGACCTGCTGGGGCGTTACGCCGACGCCGTGCTGCGCCAGAGCGGCGTGGAGGGGCGCGTCCTGGTGACCGCGTCCCGCGGGGAAGCCCTGCGCGGGGCGGACGCCGTGGTCTACGCCGGGGACTACCTGGCCGCCAGCCGCTTCCGCATGGACCGCGAGGCCCTGCTGGGCGATGAGGATGATCCCGGCCTGAGCGATCAGGCGCGGGTGAACGGCGGCCTGGGCGGATTGATGCACACTCTCCGCCAGGGCGAGCTGCTGCGCCAGCTCTGCGACGCGATGGAGGAGGCCTGCCCGAACGCCGTGGTGGTGACCATGGGCCAGCCCGTGGGCCGCACCGCCGCCATCCTCGAAAAACGCGGGCACCGCGCCTGGGGCCTGGGGCCTTCGCCCTTCAAGGGGCCTGGCGGGGTGGAGGATATCGCCCGCCGCCTGGGACGCAAGACCCAGGAGGTAAATGCCGTGACCGCCGGTCTGCCGGGCTTCGCCTTCCTGACGGAGCTGCGGGATCAGCAGGGGAAGGATCTGCTGCCCGCCGCCCGGGAGCTGGCCGAGCGCGGCGAATTGGGCCGCCTTACCCAGCGGTGGCTGGCGCGGTGGGACGCTCTGGCCGTGGGCAGCGCCGTGGGCCACGCGGAGTTCCTGCCGGCCCAGGAGGATTTCACGCCGGAGGCCGAGCCGGCCTTTGGCGAGAGCGTCGAGCGGCGCAAGGAACGCATTCTCCGCATGAACACCGTGGCGGACAAGGGCCTCGGCGACCGCGAGGGCATGATGGCGCAGATGCTGCTGCTCTCCACCGCGCCGGCGGAGCGCCCGATGCGCCTGCTCTCAGGCCTGCTGCGCGGGGAGAGCGTGACGCTGCCCGCGGTGACAAGGCTGAACCGGGGCGTGCTGCCCCAGCTGCCGGGTGAGATCATGGTCGAGTGCCCGCTGCGTCTGGAGAACGGAAAGCCGGCGGACGACCGCTTCCGGCTGAGCGAGGAAGCCGCGCACCTGTGCGTGGATATCGGCGAGGCGGGCCTGCTGGCGGCGGAGGCCGCGCTGGGCGACGCGAGTGCGCTGCGGGAGTATGTGGAGACCGATCCCGCGATGGATGGGCTGGACAGGCTTTATCTGGAAGAAGTTGCCGCACGCATGGCGAGGATGCACAGCGACATTCTGCCGCTGTATGATATGGACAGCGAAGAATGATAGACAGGAGATCAGGATGTTTATAGCGGATACATGGCGGGACTATGCCGTGCTCGACGCGGGCGGCGGTGAAAAGCTGGAGCGGTGGGGGGATGTCATCCTCCGCCGACCCGACCCTCAGACCATCTGGCCCCCGGCCGACCCGGCGCTGTGGCGGCAGGCACAGGCCCATTACCACCGCTCGGAACGCGGCGGCGGCTCCTGGGAGATCCTGCGGCCCCTGCCGGAGAAGTGGAGCATCCGCCACGGGAGCCTGCGCTTTTGGGTCAAGCCCACCGGCTTCAAGCACACCGGCCTATTTCCGGAGCAGGCCGCGAACTGGCAGTGGATGGACGGGCTGATCCGCGGGCGCATTGCCGCGGACGGGGAAGCGCCAAAGGTGCTCAACCTCTTCGGCTACACGGGCGGTGCGTCGCTGGCCTGCGCGGCGGCGGGCGCTCATGTCACCCACGTGGACGCGGCCAAGGGCATGGTGCTCTGGGCGAAGGAGAACCGCGAGCTCTCGGGCCTGCCGGAGACATCCTTCCGCTTCATCGTGGAGGACGCGCTGGCCTTCGTGCGGCGCGAGATCCGGCGCGGGCACAGCTACGACGGCATCCTGATGGACCCGCCCAGCTACGGCCGCGGGCCCTCCGGCGAGGTGTGGAAACTGGAGGACGAGCTGTTCGGCCTGGTGGACACCTGCGCCCAGGCCCTCAGCGACAGGCCGCTGTTCTTCCTCATCAACGGCTATACCACGGGCTTTCAGGCCAGCGTGCTGGATAACCTGCTGCTGCGGTGCGTGGTCAGCCGCCACGGCGGCAAGACCGACAGCGGCGAGCTCTGCCTGCCGGTGGAGACGGGCGGCGTGCTGCCCTGCGGCGCCAGCGGAAGGTGGTTCCATGCCTGAGATTCTCTACGAGGACAACCATGTTTTGGTCGTGGTGAAGCCGCCCAACCAGCTCTCCCAGGGGGACGCCACCGGCGATCCGGACATCCTCTCGGAGCTGAAGGAGTACATCCGCGTCAAGTACCAGAAACCCGGCGCGGCCTGGCTGGGGCTGGTGCACCGGCTGGATCGGCCGGTGGGCGGGCTGATGGTGTTTGCCCGCACGAGCAAGGCGGCCGCGCGGCTCTCCGCCCAGCTGTCGGGACATCACCTCGGCCGCGAATACCTGTGCGCGGCCCAGGGGAGCATGCCGCCGCGCTTCGACCTGACGGACTGGCTGGTGAAGGACACCCGCCTCAACCGCGTCACGGTCTGCCGCGAGGGCGACAGCGGCGCGCAGAAGGCCATCCTCCACGGGCAGACCTTAGCGGAGCGGGACGGCCTGAGCCTGTGCGCGATCCGCCTGGAGACCGGCCGCAGCCACCAGATCCGGGTGCAGATGGCCCACGCGGGCGCGCCCCTGTGGGGGGACAGCCGCTACGGCGGAGGTCAGCCCGGCCAGCAGATCGCCCTGTGGGGCTACCGGCTCCGCTTCGAGCACCCGGTGACCCACGAGGCGATGGCGTTCCTCTCCCTGCCAAAGGGCGACGTCTGGCAGCGGTTCGCGGGGGAGCTGGAGGACATCCGCGCCCAGGCGCAAAACAACGAATGAAAGGTAATTTGGACCATGTCACAGCCCTTTTCCTATGAGGTAACCCATGTCTGCAAGCAGTCCGGCGCGAGACTGGGCGTGCTGCACACGCCCCACGGCGACATCCAGACGCCGATCTACATGCCCGTGGGCACGGCGGCCTGCGTGAAGGCGATGACCTCCCGCGAGATGGAGGAGATCGGCACCCAGATCCTGCTGTCCAACACCTACCACCTGCACCTCCGCCCGGGCGAGGGGCTGGTGCGGGAGGCCGGCGGCCTGCACAGTTTCATGGACTGGCACAAGCCCATCCTGACCGACAGCGGCGGCTTCCAGGTCTTCTCCCTGGCCGGCATCCGCACCATCAGGGAGGAGGGCGTCACCTTCCAGAGCCACCTGGACGGCTCGCGTCACTTCATCGGCCCGGAGGAGAGCATGGACATCCAGCAGGCCCTGGGCAGCGATATCGCCATGGCCTTCGACGTCTGCTCGCCCTATCCCTGCGACTATGAGACCGCGAAGGTCAACATGGAGCGCACCCACCGCTGGGCGGAGCGCTGCAAGGCGCACCACACCCGGGAGGATCAGGCGCTGTTCGGCATCGTGCAGGGCGCGTTCTACAAGGATCTGCGCATCGAGAGCGCGAAGGCCCTGGCGAATATGGATTTCATCGGCTACGGCATCGGCGGCCTGTCCGTGGGCGAGCCCAAGCCCGTGATGTACGAGATGCTGGACGAGATGATGCCCTACATGCCGGCAAACAAGCCACGCTACCTGATGGGCGTCGGCACGCCGGACTGCTTCCTGGAGGGCGTGCTGCGGGGCATCGACATGTTTGACTGCGTGCTGGCGACCCGCATCGCCCGCAACGGCACGGTGCTGACCCACAACGGCCGCGTGGTGATCAAGAACGCCCCCTACGCCCACGATTTCTCGCCCATCGACGACGAGTGCGACTGCTACGCCTGCCGCCACTACACCCGCGCCTACGTCCGCCACCTGTTCAAGGCCGGCGAGATCACCGCGGGCCGGCTGGCCTCCATCCACAACCTGCGCTTCCTGATCCACATGATGGAGCAGATCCGCGAGGCCATCGCGGAGGACCGCTTCCTCGACTTCCGCCGTGAGTTCTACGAGCGCTACGACATGAGCCGCAATTTCTGACACAGAAAATACAGAAAAAAATCACGCGGATGTCACGCAAAGGCGTATACTATTGGATATCAAAGCAGGCACAGCCATAGGCCGCGCCTGCACGATGAAGGAGGAGAAACACCATGGATGTACAGAAGCTGATCAAGGAAGTGCTCGACAAGCTGAACGTCGATTCCGCCATGCTGGCGAAGTTCCAGAAGGACCCCATGGGCACGGTCAAGTCCATCCTGAACGCCATGAACCTGGACGAGAAGACCCTGAAGGCCATCGTCGAGGGCGTTACCGCCAAGCTGAATATCGAGGGCGGCGTGAAGGAAGCCACTGGCCTGCTGGGCAAGATCAAGAGCCTGTTTGGCAAATAATCGATGCCCGATATGCGAAAACCCCGGCGTACGCGCCGGGGTTTTTGTGTGTCGTGGTTTGGGATTTACACCTCAAACAGCCTGCGGATATCCTGCTCGCTGAGGGCGGTCACAAGCTCCTCGCCGGGGGTGATGAGCTTGTCGAAGAGGGCGCGCTTGCGCTCGCCCAGGGCCACCACCTGCTCCTCCACGGTGCCGTGGGTCACCAGGCGGAGCACCTCGACCTTGTGGGTCTGGCCGATGCGGTGGGCCCGGTCGGTGGCCTGATCCTCCGCGGCGGGGTTCCACCAGGGATCGTAGTGAATCACGCGGTCCGCGCCCACCAGGTTCAGGCCGGTGCCGCCGGCCTTGAGGGAGATGAGGAACACGTCGCCCTCGCCGCCGTTGAAGCGCTCGCAAAGGGAGAGGCGCTCGGTGGCGGGCGTGGAGCCGTCCAGGTACAGGCAGCGGATGCCGCTGGCCTCCAGGTGGCGGCGGATCAGCCGGAGCATGGAGGTGAACTGGGAGAAGAGCAGCGCCCGGTGACCGCCCTGCAGCGCGCCGGGCAGGATGTCCATCAGCAGCTCGAGCTTGCCCGAGGAGCCGGTGTAGTCCTCCATCACCAGGGCGGGATGGCAGCAGATCTGCCGCAGCTCGGTGATGGCCGCCAGCACTTCCACGCGGCCGCGTCCGAGGCCCTTGTCCGCCATGACGCGCTCCACGCGCTCGCGCAGGCGCTGCAGGGAGGCCCGGTAGACCTTCTCCTGCTCCGGCGTCATGTGGGCGGTGACGACGATCTCCTGCTTGTCCGGCAGCTCGGTCAGCACGTCCTTCTTGAGCCGGCGCATCAGGAAGGGCCGGATCCGGCGGCGCAGATCCTCCGCCTGGGCGTCCTCGCCCTCCTGGTAGCGGCGCATGAAGGCTGTGTACCCGCCGAGGAAGCCGGGCAGCACAAAGTCGTACAGGCTCCACAATTCGCCCGCCCCGTTCTCCAGCGGCGTGCCGGTCAGGGCGAAGCGGGACTCCGCCTGCAGCTGCTTCATCGAGGTGGCGGCCACGCTGCCGGCGTTCTTGATCTGCTGGGCCTCATCCGCGATGACCAGGCGGAAGCGCACCGGCTGCATCGCAGCGATGTCCCGGCGCACCAGGGGATAGGAGGTGATCAGGATGTCGATGTCGCCGGCCTCCTGGGCGTGGCGCAGCAGGCTTTCGCGCTGGGCGGCGGTGCCGCTCATCACGGCGGCGCTCAGCTCCGGGGCGAAGCGCTGGATTTCGGTCAGCCAGTGGTAGCACAGGGAGGTGGGGCAGACCACCAAGGTCAGGCCCTCGCCGCGCACGCCGCGCATCAGGGCGATGGTCTGAATGGTTTTGCCAAGGCCCATGTCGTCGGCCAGAATGCCGCCCATGCGCAGCCGATCCAGCTGCCTGAGCCAGTGCACACCGCGCTTCTGGTATTCCCGCAGGGGCAGGCCGGTCTCCTCCTCGGCGCCGTCGTCCTCCTCGTTCATCACGCGGACGAGCTGCACGAAGCTCTCGTCCCGCTCCACCGGCAGGTGGCTGTCCTCCAGCAGCATCTCCAGATAGGCCGCCCGGAAGCCCTGCAGCTCGATGGCGCCGTTGCGGCTCTGGCCGTTGCCGTCCGCCGCCGCGCCCTCCGCCACGGTCTGGGCGACGTTCTGCCAGTCCTCCAGACCGCGCAGATCCAGGAAGGCGCCGTCCTGCAGGCGGAAATAGTCCCGCCGCTGGGCGAGGGCCTGCATGATGGCGAGGCTCTCCTCGCTCACCTCGCCGGCCTCCTCGGTCAGCAGGAGCAGCAGCCGGCCGTGCCGCATGCTGACCCGGACGCCCATGCGCGGCTTGCGGGGCTGCAGCTCGCGGAAGTCGCGGCTCATGTAGACCTCGGCCACCTGGCGCAGCTGATCGAGGCCCTCGGTCAGGAAGCGGTACAGATCCTCCTCGCCGCCCAGGTGCGCTCCCTCGCGGCGCACGCGGAAGCCCGCGCTGTCCAGGGCGTCCAGCACCTGCTTTTCGGCCACCGCGTCGCGCAGCAGCAGCTTTTCATCCCGGGTGAAGGCCGGGCCGGTCTCCGCGGGCCGGAAGGGGTCGATGGTCTCCGTGCCGTAGCAAAAGGCGACCCGCGCCTGCACGCCGCTGCCCTCACGGTCCAAGTAGACCTGGGCCTGCAGCGGCTCGCGCACCAGGCGTTCGCGCAGCCTGGCGTCCATCTCCACCGCGCCGCACATGGTCAGCACCGGCACCAGCTCCGCCAGGGCCTTTGGCGCGCGGTCCTTGGGGAATTCCATCACGCACTGGCCGCTGTCGCCGTTGCGCAGCATCCACAACAGCAGCGTGCGCTGGGCGGCGGGGATGCGGATCACGCGGTCCTCCACGGCGGCGTAGGCGGCGTTCTCCGTCAGCAGGCGCACGTTCCGGGGACAGCCGCCCTGGATGCGGATGCCCGTGGAGGTGTTGGACAGCACAAAGCGCATGGGCAGATAGGTCTCGCGGATCTCGCGGATGCGCGTCTTCTTCTTGTCCAGCTCCAGCAGGAAGCCGGTCTTGCCCAAAAGGCGCAGCACCGCCTCCGCGCGCTGCGGCACGACGGGCACTCGCTTCTCCAGGCCGGACGGGTCGGAGGCGGAGCCGGCGGCGCGGATGGCGTCCACGACGGTCTGCAGCTCGTTCACCAGAGCCTCGTCGTTCTCGGAGAAGCGCATCCACGCGGGCTGGTAGACGAAGCTCTTGCCGAAGGGCAGCTCGCGCCCGGTGCGGCGCTTGTCAAAAAACTCATCGATGGCGCGCAGGGCGTACAGGCGCTCGTCGCCCAGGCGCAGGCTCAGGGACAGCTTCGGCTGCAGGGGATCGGCGCTCTCCGAGAGATCGAGCTGCAGGGTCCACTCAGCCCGGATCTCTGTCTGCACGCCAAAGGCGCTGTCCAGGCTTTTGAGCATCTCCTCGCCGGCCAGCGTCGCCTTTTTTCTGTTCAATTCGCGCAGCTCGCCGCTGCGGGAGGCCAGGATCAGGGCGGCCTCCGCGTGGGCGCAGCTGCCCGAGGCCTTCCACTCGGGGCAGGCGCACAAGGCGCGCCCGCTCCAGAGCACGTGCACGCCGTAGTCCGTGCCGCCCTCCGAGGCCAGGTAGCGCAGACGGTCGTCCTGCGGCGCGCGCTCGATCGGCCGAATGGCATGCCTGGCGATCATCTTCAGCGCCTCCGCCCGCTGCAGCTGCTGGGTCTCCTGCTCGGTTCGCTCCATCTCGTCCATCCGATCCAACCTCACACATCGCAAGAATAACAAATAAAAGACTTTCTTCAAAAGGTCCGAAATTCCTGCCTGCGCTGCAAAAGGATTCCGGGCTTTTTGTGGGTCTCAAACAATATCGATAAAACACAAAAAGAAAAGACGCTGACGCGCCTTCTCAAAAAAAAGGGAGCGAGCATGCCCGTAAGCCGAGTTCTGTATTGGACGATCATCTATCCAGACCCGATGTTGCCATGCGGGTTCAAGCGATTGCGGGAGCGCGGCGGGCCGCCGCATGTGCTCCCATACCATCTTGCACCAGGTGGGGTTTACAGCACGGACAAGTCGCCAAGCCGTGGGTGAGCTCTTACCTCGCCTTTCCACCCTTACCCCGGAAACCGGGGCGGTATCTCTCTGTTGCACTCTCCTTGGAGTCGCCTCCACCGGCCGTTAGCCGGCACCCTGCCCTGCGGTGCTCGGACTTTCCTCATGCCTTTCGGCCCGCGATCGTCTGGACATCTCGCTCGCGGTATGATGATAGCGCAGCGGAAGGATTCTGTCAAGCTTGTCACATTGGTCATTGACAGACGGGGGCAAAGCATGTACAATAACACATGTAAAATCAGGGAAAGAATCGTCTGGATATTTGCAACGAAGGGAGTATGGTGTCGATGCGTTATCGGCTGTTGAATGGAATTGAAGCGGATGACCTGCTCAAGGACTGGAGCAAATACTGCGCCGCCAACGGGATGAAGCTCGGCGTGCCTGCCAAGAAAGACGCCCAGGCGGTGAAGGTGATCGCGGAGGGCCGGGAGGCGAGGCTCTACATTGACTCCCCGGCGGGCGCGACCCCCAGCGAGACGCTCGAACAGTACCTGACCGACTACCTCCGCCGCCACCCGCAGGACAGCGTCTCGGACATGGAGGACGAGGCAGCCCTGCGCGCTGCGTGCGTGGATGAGGACAACGTCGGTTTTGTGGTGGAGGGATAACCATCAGCAAAAGCAGCAATCGGGAAGGCGCGGCGAGCGCCCATCAGAAGAATGAAATCCACCGTCTGGTCTGCGAGGATATCGGCGCGGACATGGCCGGTGTTTGCCGCCTGGATGGTCAGGCGGTTTTTGTGCCGGGACTTTTGCCGGGCGAGAACGCGGATGTGCGGCTGACCAAGGTGCTCAGCACGTACGCCTTCGGGCGGCTGGAGCGCCTGGTGACGCCGAATCCGGCCATCCGGCGGGAGAACGACTGCCCGGCCTATCCACGCTGCGGCGGATGCGCCTGCCGCCACATGACCTACGCGGCGGCGCTGGAGGCCAAGCGGGCCCAGGTCGCGGACTGCTTCCGCCGCATCGGCCACATGGAGGTCGAGGTGCGCGAAACGCTCGGCATGGAGAACCCCGCGGGCTACCGCAACAAGACGGCCTTGCCCATCGGCGGCACGGCTGAAGCGCCGGTGGCCGGCTTCTACGCGCCCCGCAGCCACGCCATCATCCCGGCCGGCCACTGCCCCAACGCGATGCCGCCGGCGGGGGAGATCGCGGACGCCCTGCTGGGCTGGATGCGCGAAAACCGCGTCGCGCCCTACGACGAGCGGACCCGTGGCGGCCTCGTCCGGCACCTGGTGGTGCGGGTCAGCCGCATCGGCCAGGCTATGGCCGTGGTGGTGATCAACGGCAGCCGCATGCCGCAGGAGCAGGAGAAATCCCTGGCCCAGGCGCTGGGACAGGCCGGAGCCACCAGTGTGCTGCTCAATTTCAACCGGGAGAGCACCAACGTGATCCTCGGCCGGCGCTTCCGCACCCTCTGCGGGCCGGAGGTGCTGACGGACACGCTGTGCGGCTTCACCTTCGAGATTGCCCCCGCGGCCTTCTTCCAGGTGAACCCGGTGCAGGCGGAGCGCCTCTACGAGACCGCTGTCCGGGCCGCGGCGCTCCGACCGGAGGACACGGTCTGCGACGTCTACTGCGGAGCCGGCACCATCAGCCTGGCGCTGGCCCGGCACTGCCGCCGGGTGATCGGCATCGAGATCGTGCCCGAGGCCATCGAGAACGCCCGCCGCAACGCCCTGCGCAACGGCGTGCGCAACACGGAGTTCCACGCCGGCGCCGCGGAGGAGGTGCTGCCGCGCCTGGTGGGCGAGGGCCTGCGCCCGGACGTGCTGGTGGTGGATCCGCCGCGCAAGGGCCTGGAACCCGCCGTCATCGACGCGATGGCCTCCGTGGAGCCACGCGCCATCGTTTACGTCTCCTGCAACGCCGCAACCCAGGCCCGCGACGCCGCCCTGCTGGCCGAGTGCGGCTACCGCGCCCAGTGGGTGCAGCCGGTGGATATGTTCTGCTGGACCGGCGGGGTGGAGACGGTTTGCTTATTGTCCAAAATCAGATCTGCTCCACATATCGACGTTGATCTGGATATGACGGAGCTGGACGTAACCGCTGCAGAAACCAAGGCAACGTATGAGGAAATCAAGGCTTATGTCCTCAAGCATACCGGCTTGAAGGTCTCCTGCCTGTACATTGCCCAGGTGAAAGCAAAGCATGGGATCATCGAAAGGAACTGCTATAACAAGGCGAAGACGGAGTGCAATCGGGTGCCGAAATGCCCGCCGGAGAAAGAAAGGGCCATTGAGGAGGCGCTGAGGCATTTTCAAATGATCCCATGATGAATGTAAACTACTCAGGTGGAAATCTGCTGCAACGCCTTTCCTCTTCGCTTTCGGGAAGGCGTTTTTGCTTGCTTTACAACACCGTTACAACTTTTTTCTTCATTCAGTGATATACTTGAAAAGGTGATGAATATGGCAGCGATTTTGTTTGTGGATGATGAACCGGCGATCCGGGACATGCTGGGCACGGTGCTGAAACTGGCAGGGCACCTGCCGCTGGATGCCGCGGACGCTGAGGAAGCGCGGAGCGTCCTGCGGAGCCACGGCGCAGACCTGGCCCTGGTGGACATCATGATGCCCGGGGAGGACGGCTTCTCTCTGGCGCGGGATCTGCTGGACGCGGGGATCCCGGTGCTGTTCCTCACGGCCCGGACAGCAGTGGCGGATCGGGTGAAGGGGCTTCGCATGGGCGCGGAAGACTACATCCTTAAGCCCTTCGAGCCGGAGGAGCTGCTGGCGCGCATCGACGTGATCCTGCGCAGAACACAGCCCCGAATCTTTACGGACGGCGGTCTGACCATTGACTACAGCGCCCGGTCCGTGGCGCTGGACGGGGAGAGCGTGCCGCTGACGGCGACGGAGTTCGACCTGTTGGCACTGCTGACCCGCAGCGCCGGGGCGGCCCTGAGCCGGGACAAGATTCTCTCCGCTGTCTGGGGTTGGGACTTTGTCGGGGAAACCCGCACCGTGGATGTCCATGTGCAGCGGCTTCGGGCAAAGCTCGGCCCGGAGCGCATTGAGACTGTTTATAAATGCGGCTATCGCTGGCAGAGAGGTGCGGCATGCGGAAAAGACTGATCGCGCTGATCCTGCTGGTTTCCCCTGCTCTTCGGCATCGCCTGGTTCATGAGCGAGCGCAGCTTCACCCTCTCCCTGGAGCGGGAGAAGGGGCGCATCCAGGCCACTCAGGGTGTTGTCTTCCGGGATGTGCAGCAGACCATGCAAAGCCTGACCTATCTGGAGGCAGTGGCCTATGCCCGGCAGTACACGCAGTACTACCACGCACAGGGCATCGACCTGATCTTCTGCTGGCGGAGCAATCCCATCGCAGATGCGCTGCTGCCCAACAGGTATTACGACAGCCTGATCTGCGGCCAGCGGGCGGCCCTGCTGGACACCGACAGCCGGCCTCAGCGTTATGCGGTGGCAGAGCCGGTGAACAGCAATCTGACCGTGATTCTCCTGGGGGATGTCGGGGACATTTACGCTCTGAAAGACAGCTTCCGCCGGATGGCCTTTGCCGTGGCGGGTGGAGCATCTGCGCTGCTGATTCTGCTTGCGCTGATTCTGGCCGGTGTCCTGACCCGCCCGCTCCGGAAACTCACGGAAGCCGCCCGGGCCATGACGACGCAAAGCAATACC
>CADASK010000029.1 GCA_902790495.1 uncultured Eubacteriales bacterium | reverse complement strand
CATTGCAGATACATTCTACAACAAAATGGAGCTTTCTTCCACCTCCTCAGTGGTCGAAAGCTCCGTTTTTTGTGCTGGGGGTTGTGCAACAGCCCCACAATGCAGAGGAAAATGGACAGCGTGCCCGTGTTTCCGCTGCGGGTGTGTATCAAAGCGGTGCAAGCCGCTGTTGATAAATCATATCAAAGGAGTGTGTGTTCCCATGAAAAAGTTCCTGGCGATCCTGCTTGTGGCCATGATGGCTCTGAGCGCCCTGAGCTTCGCTTCCGCCGAAGCCAAGACCTACAAGGTTGGTGTCTCCATCTATCAGTTCACCGACAACTTCATGACCCTGTACCGCAACGAGATCGAGAACTATTTCAAGTCCCTCGAGACCGACGACGTGAAGTATGAGATCATCATGGCTGATGGCAAGAACGACATGGCCGAGCAGACCAACCAGATCAACAACTTCATCACCCAGGGCGTGGACGTCATCATCCTGAACCTGGTGCAGACCTCCTCCGCCGACGCGCTGATCGACCAGATCGTGGCCAACGAGATCCCGCTGGTGCTGATCAACCGCGAGCCCCTGGCCTATGACGCCGAGGGCAAGACCCTGGACGAGGCCTATGAAGGCATCCTGAACAACCCCAAGGTCTGCTATGTCGGCGCTGACGCCCGTCAGAGCGGCACCTTCCAGGGCGAGATGGTCGCTGAGCTGGAGAATCACGGCGACATCAACGGCGACGGCAAGATCTCCTATATCATGATCGAGGGCGACCCCGAGAACATCGACGCCCAGTATCGCACCGAGTACTCCGTGAAGGCCCTGACCGACGCCGGCTACACCGTGGAATGCCTGGACGACCAGGTGGGCAACTGGGACCAGACCAAGGGCCAGGAGCTCTGCGCCAACGCGCTGACCAAGTATGGCAACGACGTTGAGGTCGTGTTCTGCAACAACGACGCCATGGCTCTGGGCGCCGCCACCGCCATCCAGACCGCCGGCCGCACCGTGGGCAAGGACATCTACCTGCTGGGCGTGGACGCTCTGGAAGAGGCTGTGCAGCTCGTCAAGGACGGCGAGATGACCGGCACCGTGCTGAATGACCACATCGGTCAGTCCCACGCGGCTGTGGACGTGGCTGTGAAGCTGCTCAACGGCGAGGACATCGAGAACTACTACTGGGTTGACTATGTGAAGGTCAACAAGGCCTACGTGGACGCTCAGTAATCAATCATTCGCACAGCGGATGAAACCGCTGCGCCTGTGACTGAAACGGCGGGTGGGTCAGTTCCTGGCTCACCCGTCATTTCCTGTTATCAGTGCTTTTCGCAGAGGAAACGGTTCCTGATCCCGGCATCATCACAACACGCAGGGATGCAGCGAAGGTTTCCAAAGGGCGATCGCAAAGCCCTTTGGTCGCCGCCCGCAGGCGGCGAAACCCGTGCTGCTGCGCTGGAGTGTTTGGACGTTTCTTCCGCGAAGAGCGCTGTTCGGCAGGTAGAAAAGGGGGGCATACCAAGCATGTCTGAGTACGTACTGGAAATGACCGATGTATGCAAAGCCTTCCCCGGCGTCAAGGCCCTGGACCACGCACAGCTCAAGCTGCGTCCGGGCAAGGTGCACGCCCTGATGGGGGAGAACGGCGCGGGCAAATCCACGCTGATGAAGTGCATGTTCGGCATTTACAAGATGGATGAGGGGCAGATCAAGCTGGACGGTCAGCCCGTGACCATCAACGATCCCATGGACGCCCTGCACAAGGGCATCGCCATGGTGCACCAGGAGCTGCAGCCGATCCCGGCGCGCACCGTAGGCGAAAACATCTTCCTGGGCCGTTATCCCATGAAGAAGGCGCTCGGCTTGATTCCGATCATCGACCACAAAAAGATGTACGCTGACACCGCCGAGCTGCTCAAAAAGGTTCGCATGAACTTTGACCCGAAGCAGAAGGTGGGCGAGCTGTCCGTCTCGCAGATGCAGAGCGTGGAAATTGCGAAGGCTGTCTCCGCCAACTGCCGCGTGCTGATCCTCGATGAGCCGACCTCCTCGCTGACGGCCAACGAGGTGGAAGCCCTGTTCCGTATCATCGCTGACCTGAAGGCCGAGGGCGTCGCCATCGTCTACATCTCCCACAAGATGGACGAGATCCTGCGCATCGGCGACGACATCACCATCATGCGCGACGGCCAGTACATCGGCACCTGGCCGGCCAGCGAGATGACGACGGATTCCATCATCACCAAGATGGTGGGCCGCGAGCTGACCAACCTCTATCCGCCCAAGAACAACGTGCCCGGCGAGGTCGTGTTCGAGGTGAAGGACTTCACGTCCATCAACCCGCGCTCCTTCCGCAACATCTCCTTCCAGCTGCGCAAGGGCGAAATCCTGGGTGTGGGCGGCCTGGTGGGCGCCCAACGCACGGAGCTGATGGAGGGCCTGTTCGGCATCCGCTCTCACTCCAAGGGGCAGATCTTTTACAAGGGCAAGGAAATGCATATCAACCGTCCGAAGGACGCCATCGACCAGGGCGTCGCCATGCTGACGGAGGACCGGCGCGGCAGCGGTATCATGGGCGTGCTGAGCGTGGCGGACAACATTTCCATCTCATCCCTGAACCAGTACCTGGACTACGGCGTCTCCATCAACAGCAAGAAGGTGGAAAGCCTGGTGCAGGACAACGTGAAGAAGATGAACATCAAGACACCTTCTTCCAAGACCCAGATCAAATCGCTCTCCGGCGGCAACCAGCAGAAGGTGCTGCTGGGACGCTGGCTGGCCAACAACCCGGACGTGTTCATCATGGACGAGCCGACCCGCGGTATCGACGTCGGCGCGAAGTATGAAATCTACTGCATCATCGAGGAGATGGCCCGCGAGGGCAAGTCGATCATCATGATCAGCTCGGAGATGAGCGAGCTGATCGGCATGAGCGACCGCATCATGGTGATGTGCGACGGCCGTGTGACCGGCTTTATTGACGGCAAGGACGCCACCCAGGAGAACATCATGGCGCTGGCGACCCAGTTCGAGTAAACAAGGGGGATGTACAAGATGGAAAAGAAGCAGGAAACCGCAGCCCAAAAAGCGCTGCGCATCGTCAAGGGCAATCCTATCGTCTTACTGCTGCTGATTGCCGCCATCGTGGTCGGCTTCATGAAGGACAACTTCTTCTCCTGGGCCAACTTCGGGAACCTGATGAGCAACACCGCCGTGCGCTTCCTGATCGCGCTGGGCGTGTCCGGCTGCCTGATCACCAAGGGCACGGACCTGTCCGCCGGCCGTCAGGTGGGCTTCGCGGCTGTGGTGGCTGGCATCCTGTGCCAGCGCGGCGACTACACGGGCCGTCTGTGGAAGTGGGCTCCTGAGATGAACATCGGCCTGGTGTTCCTCATCGTGCTGGTGCTCGGTCTGATCTGGGGTCTCATCAACGGCCTGATTGTCACCAAGCTGCACGTGCCGCCCTTCATTGCGACCCTGGGCACCCAGACGATCATCTACGGTATCTCCCTGGTGATCTCCGACGCCCAGCCCATCGGCGGCTTCCAGAAGATCTACACCACGCTGATCAACGGCCGCATCGGCAGCGTCAAGGGCTTCCACCTGCCCTACCTGCTGTTCGTGGCGGCTGTGTTCGGCCTGCTGTTCTGGTTTATCTACAACAAGACCCGCCACGGCAAGTACATGTATGCCATCGGCGGCAACGAGGTGGCCGCTGAGGTCTCCGGCGTCAACACGACCAGCACCCTGATCGGCATCTACGCCACGGCCGGCGTGATGTACGCCATCGCCGGCTACCTGCTGGCGGCCAAGTCCGGCGGCTCCTCCGCGTCCATGGGCCAGGGCTATGAGCTGGAAGCCATCGCGGGCTGCACCATCGGCGGCGTCTCCACCACCGGCGGTATCGGCACCGTGCCCGGCATCCTGGTGGGCGTGCTGGTGTTCGAGCTGCTGAAGATCATCCTGCAGTTCCTGGGCGTCAACCCCTACTACAACTATGTGGTGCAGGGCCTGGTCATCGTGCTGGCCGTGTCCCTGGATATCCGCAAGTACATCGCCAAGAAGTGATGCTATGACGATCGAGGAACGCGAGAGAAAGCTTGCGGAGAGGGAACGCGCCCTCCGCGAGAAAGAGCGAGAGATTGAGGAGCGGGAGGCGGGCCTGGAGAACAAGCCCTACTCCCGCAGGCTCCAGGCGAAAAAGGAGCTGTGGTACGACAAGGTGCCCCTCTCCGTGAAGCAGCTGGACGTGATCATCTGGGTGGTGAGCATCGCACTGGTGATCGTGTTCGTGCTCATCATCCTGGAAGCCGCCGGCATCTTCAAACTTTAATACGTCTTGCTGCTATGATTGAAAGAGTTAAGAGGATGCAGCGAAGGGGTGCAGGGGGTTCGGAGCGCCCGGAAAACTCCATGTTATGGAGTTTTCAGCGGAGAACGGGTGGCAACCCCGGATCGATCGCAAAGCCCTTTGCCCGCGCCCACAGGCGCGGAACCCCTTTGCAGAAGTAAGTATTCATAGCTGATTATCAGACGTGTTACGGCAGCCGTCCTTCTTATACAAGGGCGGCTGCTTTGCGTTGTTCCATCTTTGTATTTTCGTTGACAGTCCCGCCGCCGCCATGCTACAATAGCACATCCGCGCACCCAAGGGCGGATCCGGACAGGCTTTGCGGCCTGGTAACCATCAAGGAGGCATGGAACATGCATTACCGCGTTGGCATCGTGGGCGCCACCGGCATGGTCGGTCAGCGCTTTATCCTCTTGCTGCAGGGACATCCCTGGTTTGAAATCACGGCGCTGGCCGCGTCCTCGCGCAGCGCGGACAAGCCCTACGCGGAGGCGGTGGGCAGCCGCTGGGCCTTCGAGGCTCCGATCCCGGAGGGGATCGCCGGCATGAAGGTGATGGACGCGGCGGATGTGGACGCCATCGCCGGGAAGGTGGACTTCGTCTTCTGCGCCGTGGACATGCCCAAGAGCGAGGTTCGCGCGCTGGAGGAGACCTACGCCAGGCACGAGATCCCCGTGGTGAGCAACAACAGCGCCTGCCGAGGCCTGGAGGACGTGCCGATGGTGATCCCGGAGCTGAACCCCGGCCACATCGACGTGATTCCCTTCCAGCGCCAGCGCCTTGGCACGAAGCGCGGCTTTATCGCCGTGAAGCCCAACTGCTCCATCCAGAGCTATGTGCCGGCCCTGACCCCGCTGCTGGACTTTGGCGTGGAGAAGATCAGTGTCTGCACCTATCAGGCGATTTCCGGCGCAGGCAAGACCTTCAAAACCTGGCCCGAGATGGTGGACAACGTGATCCCCTTTATCAGCGGCGAGGACGAGAAGAGTGAGATCGAGCCCCTCAAGATTTGGGGCAGGCTGGAGGACGGGAAGATCATCTCCGCCGAGAAGCCCCTCATCAGCGCCCAGTGCCTGCGCGTAGCCTGCTCGGACGGCCACATGGCGGCCGTGTCCGTCTCCTTCCGGGACAAGCCCGAGATGGAGGAGATGATCCGCCGCTGGCGCTCCTTCGAGACGGAGGCCCAGCGCCTGGAGCTGCCCAGCGCGCCGAAGCCCTTCCTGCAGTACTTTGAGGATCCTTCCCGGCCCCAGACCCGGCTGGACCGCGACTTTGAGCGCGGCTTCGGCGTGCCCATCGGCCGCCTGCGGGAGGACAAGCTGTTCGACTATCGCTTCGTCTGCCTGAGCCACAACACCGTGCGCGGCGCGGCGGGCGGCGGCATATTGACTGCGGAGCTGCTCTGCAGAAAGGGGTACATGGGATGAACGCGCTCTTTCGGGGCTGCGCGACAGCGCTGATCACCCCCTTCAGGAACGGGGAGGTGGATTATCCCGCCCTCGACGCCCTGGTGGAGAGCCAGATCGCGGCGGGTATCGACGGCCTGGTGGCGGCTGGCACCACGGGCGAGCCGGCCACCATGACCTGGGAGGAGCACCTGGCGGTCATCCGCCGCGTGGTGGACGTGGCCCACGGGCGCGTGCCGGTCATCGCGGGCACGGGCTCCAACTGCACGCGCGAGGCCGTGGACGCGGCGCGCATGAGCAAGGAATTCGGCGCGGACGCCCAGCTGGTGGTCACGCCCTACTACAACAAGACGAGCCAGGAGGGCCTGGTGGCCCACTTCCACGCCATCGCGGACGCAGCTACCCTGCCGGTCATCGTCTACAACGTGCCGTCCCGCACGGGCATCAACATTGGCCCGGCGGCCATGCGGGAGATCTGCGGCCACCCGAACATCGTGGCGGTCAAGGAAGCCTCCAGTGACGTGGGCCAGGCCCTGGAGAAAGTGCGGCTCTGCGGCGACAGCGTGACCTTCTACTCCGGCAACGACGACCTGATTGTGCCGCTGATCTCCTGCGGCTTCCAGGGTGTGATTTCCGTGCTGTCCAACGTGTGCCCCGCGGAGACCGTGCAGATGGCGCATCTGGCGCTGGAGGGCAAGAACCGCGAGGCGGCGGCGCTGCAGCTGAAGCTGCTGCCCCTGACCAACGCGCTGTTCTGCGAGACGAGCCCGATCCCGGTCAAGGCGGCCATGAGCATGCTGGGCCTGTGCGCGGACGAGCTGCGCCTGCCCCTGGTGCCGATGCAGCCCCAGAACCGTGAGAAGCTGGCGGCGATCCTGCGCGAGCTCGGGATGATCGCGTAAGGCGCGCTGCCGCAGGACGGCTGGAAGGACGGAAACGGAATGAGAATCATCATCACCGGTGCGGCCGGCCATATGGGCCGGGCGGTGGCCGAGGCCGCGAAGAGCCATGGCGTCGAGGTCGCCTGCCGCTTCGATCCCCACGCGGCGGAAGACGGTATTGTGAACGACTGGGCCCAGGTGCCGGCGGGCTGCGCGGACGCGCTGATTGACTTTTCGCATCCCTCGGCGCTGCCGGGGATCCTGGCTTACTGCGCGCGCAGTCCGCTGCCGCTGGTGCTGGCCACCACGGGCTACGGCGAGGAGGAGATGGCGGACATCGCCGAGGCGGCGAAGCGCACGCCGGTGTTCCGTTCAGCCAACATGAGCGTCGGCATTGCGTTGCTGCGCAGGCTGGCGAGGGAAAGCGCCCAGGCTTTGGGCGAGGACTTTGACATCGAGATCGTCGAGGCCCACCACAACCGTAAGAAGGACGCCCCCAGCGGCACGGCCCTCATGCTCTATGAGGCGGTGAAGAACGCGGGGATGGAAAACCGTGAGGCGGTGTGCGGCCGCAGCGGACGGGACTGCGCCCGGCAGAAGCGCGAGGTCGGCCTGCACGCGGTGCGCGGCGGCACGGTAACCGGCGAGCATCAGGTGCTGTTTTTGGGGCCGATGGAGCGGATCACGCTGAGCCACAGCGCGGAGAACCGGGCGGTGTTCGCCGAGGGTGCGCTGCGCGCGGCGGCCTATCTGCAGGGCAAGGAGCCGGGTCTGTATTCCATGGACGATCTGGTGAGCGGCCTGTGAGATCACCGGGAACATCGAGAGGACGGGCGAGCCGCCCTCTTTTTGTTCATTTCTGTAACGAAAATCAGCGCCGAAAAGCGGAAAAGTTGTTGACAAAACGGCGCTCAACGCCTATAATAGCTCATGGTCACAAAACGGGAGGAGTGGCATGAAGCTCGACGTTACACAGGCAATCCGCAATGCCGGCACGGTATATCCCTTCCGGGGGGAGCAGGCCATGGCACCCCAGGATATCGCGGGGGATACCGTCACGCTGGACGACGCGCAGCTTGAGGGAACGTTTGTGGCGATGGAGAACGGCGATGTCGTTGTGGACGGCAAGCTGACCACGGTCGCTCATGCCCGTTGTGCCTACTGTCTGGCCCCAGTGTCTGTCTCCGTGACAGCGGATTACCGGGAGACCTTCATCTACGGAGGCGATCCGGAGGACGACGAGATCTTTTCCTACAACAGCGGGAAGATCGATCTCGAGCGTCTCGCGCTGACCTACACGGTGCTGAATCTGCCCATGCGCTTCATCTGCAAGGATGGCTGCGCCGGGATCGGTGATTGGGAGAGCCGGGGAGTGAGTGTGCGCCTGAGCCAAGAGGAACTGCCTGGTCAGCATCCTTTTGCGGCGTTAAAGCAGCTGCTGGCTGAACAAGCTGGCGAAAGTGATGACTGAGGATGGCAGTTCACCATCCGACCGCCCGCTGGAGCGCGGCGGAAGCATCGGTTGAGGAGGTGTGAATATGGCAGTACCGAAGGGAAAAGTTTCCAAGGCTCGCAAGCACAGCCGTCAGGCCAACTGGAAGCTGAGCATGCCGGGCATCGTTGAGTGCCCCCAGTGCCATCAGATGAAGCTGGATCACCACGTGTGCAAGAATTGCGGCTACTACAACGGCAAGCAGGTCCTGAACCTCGAAGAGGAGCGCAAGGAAGCCTGATGCCCATATGAAAACTCGCAGACAGAAGAGGAGTACCCTGCAGGGCGCGGCAAGAGAGAACGGCTCATGGGCTGAGAGGCTGTTTCCGCAGGCAGCAGGGGAAGGTCGCTTTTGAAGAGCGCGGCGTGAAGAGTCCGGAAGGGCTTTAGCCCGTGCGGTTGCACCCGTTATCGTGCGCAATGAGGCAGATGACCGGTTCTTCGGCGTACCGTGTCTGCGAAACAAGGTGGTACCACGGAACAGCTCCGTCCTTCGGGATGGAGCTTTGTTTTGTTTTGGTCACGAGGGGAGGTGATACCGTGGCGGATATCCTGACAAGGCTTTTCCAGCCTGGTGTCGCTGTGCTGGCCCTCGGCGCGGTGCTGGGCTACGGCGCGGGAAAATGGGCGTCTCTTCTGCCTGTAGCGGAGGAGAAGCGCCCCACGGCGGAGCGCATTTTCCGCTTCGCCGGCCTGGGCATCGCCATGCTGGGCGCTGTGCTCGTGTTCATCCGATAAACGCTTACCATAGAGAATTCCGACAGGAGGTTGCAAACACATGCCTGAGATGGAAAAAACCTTCAACCCCCAGGGGATTGAAGCTGAGATTTACAAGGAGTGGGAGGAGGCCGGCGCCTTCATCGCCCACCGGGAGGAGGGCAAGAAGCCCTTCACCATCGTGATGCCGCCGCCCAACATCACGGGACAGCTGCACATGGGCCACGCGATGGACTGCACCCTGCAGGACGCGGCCATCCGCTACCACCGCATGAAGGGCGATCCGACCCTCTGGCTGCCCGGCACCGATCACGCCGCCATCGCCACCGAGGTAAAGATCGTGGACCAGATGCGCAAGGAGGGCCTGACCAAGGAGAGCCTGGGCCGCGAGGGCTTCCTCAAGCGCGCCTGGGCCTGGAAGGAGCAGTACGGCAACCGGATTACCATGCAGCAGCGCCGCATGGGCGCTTCCTGCGACTGGAGCCGCGAGCGATTCACCATGGACGAGGGCTGCTCCAAGGCCGTGCGCGAGGTGTTCTGCCGGCTGTACGAGAAGGGCCTGATCTACCAGGGCTCCCGCATGGTGAACTGGTGCCCCTGCTGCGGCACGTCCCTGTCCGATGCCGAGGTCGAGTACGAGGAGAAGGAGGGCAGCTTCTGGCATCTGCTCTACCCGGTGAAGGAGACCGGCGAGATGCTGGAGCTGGCCACCACCCGTCCCGAGACCATGCTGGGCGATACCGCCGTGGCCATCAACGAGGCGGATGAGCGCTATGCCCACCTGCACGGCTGCCACGTGATCCTGCCCCTGCTGGACAAGGAGATCCCGATCGTGTGCGACGAGCACGCGGACATGACCAAGGGCACCGGCGTGGTGAAGATCACCCCCGCCCATGACCCGAACGACTACGAGGTGGGCCAGCGCCACAGCCTGCCCGCCGTGCGCGTGTTCACACCCGACGGCCGCATGACCGGCGCCGCGGACAAGGCCGAGAACGACGAGCTCTTCGCGTCTGGCAAGGCCGCGGTGGGCGAGCCACGCGTGCTGGACTGCGGCAAGTACGCCGGCATGACCGCCCTGGACGCCCGCAAGGAGATCGTGAAGGATCTGCAGGCCCTGGGTCTGGTGAAGGCCATCGAGCCCCTGACCCACGAGGTGGGCACCTGCTACCGCTGCCACACGGTGGTGGAGCCGATGATCTCCCGCCAGTGGTTCGTGAAGATGGCCCCGCTGGCCAAGCCCGCCATCGAGGTGGTGAAGAACGGCGGCACTGAGTTCGTGCCCGAGCGCTTCACCAAGACCTACCTCAACTGGATGGAGAACATCCGCGACTGGTGCATCAGCCGTCACCTGTGGTGGGGCCACCGGATTCCCGCCTGGTACTGCGACGACTGCGGCCAGACCATCGTGGCCCGGGAAGACCCGGCCGTGTGCCCGCACTGCGGCTCCAAGGCCATCCATCAGGACGAGGACGTGCTGGACACCTGGTTCTCCTCCGCCCTCTGGCCCTTCTCCACGCTGGGCTGGCCCGAGCAGACCGAGGATCTGAAGTACTTCTATCCCACGGACATGCTGGTCACCGGCTATGACATCATCTTCTTCTGGGTGGCGCGCATGATCTTCTCCGGCATCGAGCAGACCGGCGAGACGCCCTTCAAGACCGTGCTGATCCACGGCCTGGTGCGCGACGAGCTGGGCCGCAAGATGTCCAAGTCCCTGGGCAACGGCGTGGACCCGCTGGAGATCATCGATACCTACGGCGCGGACGCCCTGCGCTTCTCCCTGCTGATGGGCGTGAGCCCCGGCAACGACACGCGCTACAGCCGCGACAAGGTGGAATCCGCCCGCAACTTCGCCAACAAGGTGTGGAACGCCAGCCGCTTCGTGCTGATGAATGTCACCGAGCGCCAGACGATCGATCCCGCGAAGCTGACCCCTGCGGACAAGTGGATTCTGACCCGCTTCCAGGACGCGGTGCGCGACATCAGCGCCCACAACGAGGAGGGCGACTTCGGCCTGAGCGCCACGCGCATCTATGATTTCGCGTGGTCCGAGTTCTGCGACTGGTACATCGAGCTGGCCAAGCCCTGGCTGCTGGGCGAGGACGCCGAGGCCAAGGCGAACGTGCAGGCTGTGCTGCTCTACGTGCTGGAGGGCCTGCTGAAGCTGCTGCATCCCTTCATGCCGTTCCTGACCGAGCAGGTGTACAAGTATCTGCCGGGCAGCGAGGGCTTCCTGATGCTCAAGCCCTGGCCCGCCGTGTGCGAAGCCTACGACTTCCCGGCGGAGGAGACCCAGATGGCGGGCGTGATGGAGGTCATCCGCACGATCCGCAACCTGCGCAGCGAGATGAACGTGGCCGCCGGCAAGCGCACCCGCATCATGTTCCTGCCCAAGGCGGGCTGGGACGAGACCCTGGCCCACGCCGAACCCTACTTCAAGCGGCTGGCCGGCGCGTCCGAGGTGTCCATGCTGACGGATGCGGCTGAGGTGACCGAGAAGACGGTGAGCGCCGTGACGGCCACCGGCACGCTTTACATCCCGCTGGGCGACCTGGTGGACATCGACAAGGAGATTGCCCGCCTGGGCAAGGAGCGCGACCAGCTGCTGAAGGACATCGCCCGCGCGACCGGCATGCTGAACAATCCCGGTTTCGTGGCGAAGGCTCCCGCCGCCCTGGTGGAGCAGGAGCGCGGCCGCCTGGAGGCCAACAAGGAAAAGCTGACCGCTCTGGAGCAGCGCATCGCGGAACTGAAGGATATGTAAAACGACCCAAGCCCCGGCAACGAAAGCCGCTGCCGGGGTGTTTTCTACTGCATATCATATCTATGGAGGCAGCGAAGGGGTGCAGGGGGCGATCGCAAAGCCCCCTGCCCGCGCCCGCAGGCGCGGAATCCCTAACGCTAGGGTTTTCAACAGAGGAAGAGTGAATTGGAGGCAGACACTGATGGCGTTCCATCACATTCCCGTGCTCTTTGACCCGGTGATGACCTGGATCGACCCGCAGCCCGACGGCGTCTACTGCGACGGCACCCTCGGCGGCGGCGGCCACAGCGAGGGCATCCTCAGTCGCTCCGGCGGCACCGCGACCCTCTACGGCATCGACCGGGACGAGCGCGCCATCGCGGCGGCCACCGAGCGGCTGCAGGGCTACGCGGGCTTTCATGCCATCCATGGGAATTTCCATGACGCGAAGGTCCTGCTGGAGCAGGCCGGCGCGCCCGGACTGAACGGCGCGCTGCTGGATCTGGGCGTGTCGTCCCCCCAGCTGGACGAGGCCGAGCGCGGCTTCTCCTACCATGAGGACGCCCCGCTGGACATGCGCATGGACACGACCCAGCCCATGACCGCGGCGGATCTGGTCAACACGGCGGACGAGGGCGAGCTGACGCGCATCCTGCGCGACTACGGGGAAGAGAAGTGGGCGGCGCGCATCGCGAAGATGATCTGTGAGCACCGGGCGCAAAAGCCGCTGGTGACAACCCAGGATTTAGTGAAGTGCGTGGACGCGGCCATCCCCAAGGCCGTGCGCCGCAAGGATGACGGCCACCCGGCCCGGCGCACCTTCCAGGCCATCCGCATCGCCGTGAACGACGAGATGGATCCGCTGGATCAGGCGCTCTGTGATCTGGTGGACTGCCTGGCCCCCGGCGGCCGGCTGCTGGTCATCACCTTCCACAGCCTGGAGGATCGCTGCGTGAAGCGCTGCTTCCAGCGGCTGCAGAACCCCTGCATCTGCCCGCCGAAGGCGCCCGTGTGCACCTGCGGCCGCAAGCCGAAGGTGAAGGTGCTGGGCGGCGGCGCGATCAAGCCCACGGCGGAGGAGATCGAGGCGAATCCCCGGGCTCACAGCGCGAAGCTGCGCGTGGCGGAAAAACTGGGGGTGATGTGATGGCAACCCTCTATGTGGTGGCGACGCCCATCGGCAACCTGAACGACATGACGCCCCGCGCCGTGGAGACCCTCAAGGGTGTGAGCCTCATCGCCGCGGAGGATACCCGCCAGACCATGAAGCTCTGCCAGGTCTTCGACATCCACACGCCCATGACCAGCGTGCACAGGCACAACGAGGCGGACAAGGGACGGCAGATCGCGGAGCGCATGGCAGCCGAGGACATCGACGTGGCCGTGGTGACGGACGCGGGTACCCCCTGCGTCTCCGACCCGGGCTGGGGCCTGATCGAGGCGGCGCTGGAGCTGAACATCCCTGTGATGCCGGTGCCAGGCTGCTGCGCGGCGGTGGCGGCCATCTCAGTGTGCGGCTTCGACACGCGGGCCTGGGCCTTCTACGGCTTCCTCCCGCGGGAGAGGAAGGAGCTTCGCGCCGCGCTGACGGCCCTGCTCCAGGGCCCGCCGATCGCCGTGGTGCACGAGTCGCCCTTCCGGGTGATCGACCTGGTGGAGGCGGTGGCGGAAACCCTGCCCGGTGCACGGATCTCCCTGTCCTGCGATCTGACGAAGCTGCACGAGCTGACCGTCCGAGGCACGGCGGAGGAGGTGCTCGAAATCCTCCACGCCAACCCGAAGGCGGAGAAGGGTGAGTACTGTGCGGTGCTGGATCTGCACGCCGTCCCCGCGCCGGAGGCCGAGAGCACGGCGCAGGCTGATCTCAGCCTGGAGGCGCGGCTGGTCGAGTGCATGTGCGGCGGCCTGAGCCTGCGCGAGAGCCAGGAGAAGCTGACCGTTGCGGGCGAGAAGAAGAACGCGGTGAAGCAGGCCGCCCTGCGCCTGAAGCGCCTGTTTGCGGACGAGGCGTGACGGGGCAGGCCGGACACCAAAATCTTGTTCACGCCTGTTCAAACGGGCAGGAATCGGTTATAATAGAGACATGAAAGGGGTGAGGCGCGTTGCGGAAGGTGTATGTGCTTCTGCTGGCGGCGCTGATGGCGCTGCTGTCATGTTTGCCTTTTGCGCTGGCTGAGGAACAGATGGTTCTGGCCGGCTATGATCCCCAGGAAACAGGGCATGACTGGAACAACAACCTGTTCTTTGACCGGATGGTGGAGAAGACAGGCGTTTCCTTTGAACTGCGCCAGTTCGCGGACGCGGAGGCCTGGCGGCTGGAAAAGTCCGGCTGGCAGGCGGACGGCGAGCTGCCCGACGCGGTCTTCAAGGCCCAGCTCTCCTCCCAGGAGACGCTGGCGCTGTATGAGCGCGGTGTGCTCATCGACCTGAAGCCCTACCTGCAGGAGCATGCGCCAGCCTTCTGGGCGCTGATGCAGGAGCATCCGGAATGGCTGCGGGATATCACCCTGCCGGACGGGGCTGTGGCGGCGCTGCCGCTGATCGATCCGCTGATGTCGCAGAACGCGATGTGGATCAACACGCGCTGGCTGCGCGCCCTCCAGCTGTCCACGCCGACCACGGCGGAGGAGCTGGCGGAGGTGCTGCGCGCCTTCGCCACGAAGGATCCCAACGGCAACGGCCGTGCGGACGAGGTGCCCATCGCCTTCACGGGCCTGTGGGACCTGCGGTTCCTGCAGCACGCCTTCGGGTGGATCTCGAACGATTACGGCGTGACGGTGGACGGCGAAGGCCGGGTGCGCGATATGCTCACCTCGGACGAGAACCGCGCCTTCCTCACCTGGCTGCATGACCTGTGGACGGAGGGCCTGCTGGACCGCACGGGCTTCACCCTGGGCAGCACCAGCCGCGCCATCACCGACAGCAAGGCCACCCCGACCTACGGCATCGTTTTCGGCCCTTCGCCGATGAACATGCTGCCCAGCGAGATGGCGGGGGATTACGCGCTGCTGATGCCGCTGACCAGTGAGGGCACCCAGGTTTACCGCAGCCTGCTGGGCGAGGTGCGCCGCGGCGCCTTCGCCGTGACGAGCGCCTGCAGGGATATCCCGGCCGTGCTGCGCTGGGTGGATTACCTCTACACAGAGGACGGCTGCTTCCTGGCCCGCAGTGGCCTGCAGGGGCACGAGTACGAGCGCCTCTCGGACGGCACCTGGTACTGGCTGGACAGCCCGGAGATGGTGGTCGACACGGTCATGAAGGACATGACCATCAGCGACGGCACCATCATCCCGGGGTACACGCCGGTCAGCTACAGCCTCTCCTTCGAGGATGAGGCGGCCAAGCGCGTGATGACCTCGCTGGTGTCTCTGGCGGAGATCAGCCGGGAGGCCTACCCCCAGGTGTTCCTCACCGCCGCGCAGCAGGCGCGGGTGGCAGAGCTCTGGCCGGCGCTCACGTCCTACGCAGAGAACGCCATGGCGTGCTTCGTGACCGGCGACATCGCGCTGACGGATGAGAGCTGGAACGCCTACACCGCCCGCGTGCGGGAGCTGGGCATGGAGGAACTGGTGGACATCTGGCAGCAGGCCTATGACGCGCGTCCACAGTGATGCGGCTGAAGGAAAGAGGAGATTCGTGATGGAGCATCGACAGAGAAGGGCAGCGATTGCCACTGAGAAGACGGCCGCGCGGCTCGCGGAGCTGTACGGTACCCGGGACGGCATGGTACAGCGCCAGCAGGCGCGCTATCAGACGCTGCTGGATCGTTTTGAGGAAACCTTTGGCGAGCGGGAGACCGTTCTGCTGATGAGCGCGCCCGGGCGCACGGAGATCGGCGGCAACCACACCGACCACAACCATGGCCAGGTGCTGGCCGCGGCGGTCAACCTGGACGCCCTGGCGGCGGTGAGCCCCCGCGCGGACAGGACCGTCTGTTTGCACTCCGAGGGCTATCCGGCTATCGAGGTGAACCTGGAGCAGCTGGAGCCCCAGGCGGGCGAGGAGGGAACCACCTCCGCGCTGATCCGCGGAGTGGCGTGCAGGATGGCGGCCTTGGGCTACAAAATCGGCGGCTTTGACGCGGTGATGACCTCGTCCGTGGCCTCGGGCAGCGGGCTTTCATCCTCCGCGGCCTTCGAGGTGCTGATGGTGGCGATTCAGGACCGGCTGTACAACGGCTCGGTCATCGACTTCAAGACTAGGGCGAAGATCAGCCAGTACGCGGAGAACGTGCATTTCGGCAAGCCCAGCGGCCTGCTGGATCAGATGGCCTCCTCCTCGGGCGGCCTGGTGAACATCGACTTCGCCACGGAGGACCCGACAGTCAATGCCCTGAGCTACAGCTTCGCCGACAAGGGCTTTGCCTTAGTGGTGGTGGCCACGGGCGCCAGCCACGCCAACCTGACGCCCGCCTACGCGGCGATTCCCGCCGAGATGAAGCAGGTGGCGGAGGCGCTGGGCGGCAAGCTGCTGGCGGACGTGGACGAGGCTGCCTTCATGGCGGCGCTGCCGAAGCTCTATCACAAGGTGCCTGACCGCGCGCTGCTCCGCGCCTTCCACTTCTACGGCGAGAACCGCAGGGTGGCGGCCCAGGTGCAGGCGCTGAAGGCGGACGACGTGGAGGCCTTCCTCGCTGAGATCAACGCCAGCGGCCTGTCCTCCTGGACGCTGCTGCAGAACGTCTACGCCTACCCTGAGGAGCAGGGCCTCTGCCTCGCCCAGGCCATCGCGAAGGCTCATCCCGCCTGCGCGGCGACCCGCGTGCACGGCGGTGGCTTTGCCGGCACGACGCTCAACTTTGTCCGCACCGAGGGGCTGGACAGCTTCATCGCCGCCAACGATGCGGTGTTCGGCAAGGGCTGCTGCCACGTGCTGGACATCCGTCCCGAGGGTGCGGCTGAGGTCAGCCTGGACTGAGTATTTTTCCACAGCTCAAGGAAATAAACACATGCAGCGAAGGGGTCCCGGGGGCGATCGCAAAGCTCCCGGGTCGGCCCGCAGGCCGAAACCTGTCTGTAAACAAAAGGCACAGCGGCTTCAATGATCGCTGTGCCTTTTGCGTGTCCCTATCCGTCGATGACGATGATCTTCACATTCCTGCCCAGGTGCGTCCAGAGCCAATAGGCGTTGATGCCGTTGCTCGCCTCCGTCACCCGGCAGTCCACCCGGATGCAGCCGTGGCTGGCCTTCTGCCCGAGGGTCTTGATCTGCGCGGTGAAGTTGGGCGCGGAGCCATGCTTGGACTGGTAGCCAATCTGGTGAATCAGGTTGCCGCCGTCGATGCGGATCGGGTAGGCATAGCGGTAGCCCTCCTCCATGAAGCCACCCTGCCGGCTGGCGGTGAAGTACACGCCCGCGCGGGTCTCGGCGCGCTTGCGGGAGGCGGTCGGCAGGCCGGTGGAGACCATCGCCGTGCCCAGGCGCTCCCCGTCCATGAAGACGGTCAGCTCCTGGGTGCGCTTGTCCACCACGACACCCACCCTGTCGTTGGGGCGCTTGAGCATGAGCAGGCGCTTCTCCACATAGCCCTCGACCCAGGTGCCGTCCTCCTGCCGCCAGGCGCCGATCAGCGCGTGGGTGTCGTGGGAGAGGTCGAGAATCGTGACGCCGACCGTGGCACAGGTGATCATCCCGACGGTCTTGCTGCGGTTGCTGGGCTTTTCGTGGATAGCGCAGCCGCCGCCCTCGCCGCCGTTGATGACGAAAGCCGGCTGCATCAGCATGTCCCAGATCTCCTCGTCCGTCGCGTCGTCGGCGGGGATCAGGGTGCCGGTGACGGCGGGCTCGAGGGCCTCCTCGGGCGCGGCCAGCAGGGTCAGCGGCACGGTGAGGACCCGCTCAGGCATCGCCCGGCTGAAGGCACGCAGCTCGTAGTCGCCCGCCGGCAGGACCTTGCCGCCGGTGGTCGTGCCCTTCCAGAAGAACTTCTCATTGTCCTCGCCGGAGGTGGATTTGCTCTGGGCCCAGAGCACCTGATCGGGATCGTCGGGGGAGACGATCTGCAGGTTGATCTGCCCGGCGGCGGAGAGGGACGCGTCGATGCGCAGGCCGTTGCTGCCCCGCTCATAGGCGTAGACGCTGCGCTCCGGCAGGGCGTAGACGATGGCGGATTTCGGGGTTTTCGCGTAGGTGCTCAGGGAGGCCTCCTCCTCGGCGCCGCTCTCGGAGAGAAACAGGGCCTCCACGGTGACCTTCGAGCTGCGGGCAAAGGGCTCCTCGTTCCAGGCCAGGCCGTCGTAGGGGATGAACGTGCGTCCCTGGAGGATGGCTTCCTCCTCCACGATCACCCGGCGCTCGATATCCTCCTGCACCACGCGCAGGGTGAGGTAGCCGGGTTCGCTGGCTGTGACGGTGATGGGATTCTCGCCGAAGGGAACCAGCTCCTGCTCCACGCTGATGCCCAGCGCGAGACAGTGGGATACGCTGAGGACGCAGGTGAGAAGCGCCGCCAGCCATAAGATTCTTTTCATCATTGCCTCCTTTCGACGCAAGCGTCAGCGCCGCCTGCGGCTCTCCCGCTCGGAGTCGATGGCCTGCCGCTGGGCCTCCTCCTCATTCATCGCGATGATCTCCTCCATGCTGACGTGGGCCGAGGGCCGGCTCGTCGCCGAGGCTGGTTTCTTACGAATGCTCTTGCCCTTGGAGGAAGCGGCTTTTTTCTTTGCTGTTGCGTGCTTCGCGCCCTTCGCGGGATCTGCATGCTTCCGGTGGAAGAGGTGGAAGCGCCGTTTGGGCTTCTTCTCTGTCTCCGGGCGTAGAGCCTCCGGCAGCAGGATGTCCTTGCGCTTGCCCACGTATTCGCAGATGGCCTCCAGCACCTCCGCGCGCAGATGGGACGGGCAGGGCACGGCCAGGCGGAGCCAGAACCGGGGAGCGTAGGCGAGGATCAGACCCTTTTGCGGCCAGAGCTGGATGCGGCGGATCTCGCGCCAGGCGATCGATGTCTCCGCTGCCTTCAGCGGCTTTCCTGCCCTTGCTTTGGCGGCTGTCTCGGCGGGGAGTCCGCGGGCCAGCAGGCGCAGGCGAGTCGGCTCTGAAATCATGACGGTCATGTGGAGACCGCGCTTGTCGACCCAGCAGCTCAGCGTCTCCGGCCCGCGCGCCAGCAGCACGATCCCGGTGCCCGTCAGGAGCGCTGCGAGAATCGCCAGGGCCGCAGTCCCGAAGCCGCCGGTCAGCAGGGCTTCAGCGGAGCGGAGACCGCCGAAGGCCAGCTCCACCGCGAGAATCACGGCAACCGTCAGCCCGTAGACAGGCAGCGCCACGCGCAGGATACTGTTCCAGCAGATCCAGCTGGCGACGGGCAGACGCCGCTCTTCCCAGAGGATGCGGGCTGCGACGGGGTTCAGCTTCCCGCCGCACTCCGGGCAGGTGTCGCCCGCCTGGACATCGTGCCCGCAGGCCTTGCAGGGACAGGTGTAAGGCATGGCAGCTCCTTTCCGGCGCCGGCGGCACCGCATGGGTCTGAGAAAGTCATCTGGCGGTATTGTACCACAGGAAAAGCTGTGTTTCAAGAAACGAAACGTGGGAGAAGGACGCTTGTTTAGGAAAGCAAAAAACCGCCGCTTGGGCGGTTTCAGACCCGGTCACTGAAAGATGAAGGCGTCCTTCAGCTGGGGCCATTTCTGATCCTTGTCCGAGAGATTGAGCGGGGTGCCGTCCGAAAGCGTGTAGCCCTCGGCGGAGGCGCTGCCGGGATAGCTGCCCTGCAGGCCGGGCCAGGTGATGCCGATGGCGGGATCGTTCCAGGCCAGGCCGCTCTCGTCGCCGGGATGCCAGAAGTCGGTGACCTTGTAGCAGAACTCGGCGACGTCGCTGAGCACCAGGAAGCCGTGGGCGAAGCCCTCGCTGATGTAGAACTGCCGGTGGTTCTCGGCGGTCAGCTCCTCGCCGTGCCACTGGCCATAGGTCTTGCTGCCCTTGCGCAGGTCGACGGCCACGTCGAACACGGCACCGCGGATCACGCGCACCAGCTTGCCCTGGGGATACTGCTTCTGGAAGTGCAGACCGCGCAGCACGCCCTTGACGGACATGCTCTGGTTGTCCTGCACGAAGACCATGTTCAGGCCCGCTTCGGCCATATCGCGCTGGTTGTAGGTCTCGGTGAAGTAGCCGCGCTGGTCGCCGTGCACGGCGGGTTCAATGACGTAAAGGCCCTCGATGGGGCACGGGGTGACGCGAATCTGTCCCATAATAATCCTCCCAAAGTCAGCGATCTTCGATGGGGACGATGACGCCGCCAGTTTTCCACAGGCTGCGGGGCGGAAGCTCGCCGCGCACGCTGGAGAGGGGATACACGCGGCTGTCCGGCCCGATGACCGTGCCGGGATTCAGCACGCTGTTGCAGCCCACCTCGACCCGGTCGCCGAGCACAGCGCCGAATTTCTTCAGACCGGTGGGGCAGACGCACTCCGCCGAGCGCACCGAGACCAGGGTCTTGTCGCTCTTGACGTTGGAGGTGATGGAGCCTGCGCCCATGTGGCTCTTGTAGCCGAGGATGCTGTCGCCCACATAATTATAGTGTGGGGTCTGCACGTTGTCAAACAGGATGACGTTCTTCAGCTCCACCGAGTTGCCGACCACGCAGTGCGCGCCCACCAGCGCGCTGCTGCGGATGAAGGCGCAGTGGCGCACCTCGGTCTCCGGGCCGATGATGCACGGGGCCCCTAGGAAGGCCGTCGGCGCGACCACGGCGGTGCGGTGCACCCACACATGCTCGGAAACCTCGTTGTATTCGGCCGGATCGAGGGTCGGGCCGAGCTCCAGGATCATCGCCTTGATGCCGGGGAGCGCCTCCCAGGGCTTCTCGAACCCCGCGAGCCAGGCGCCCGCGAGGGAATGGGAGAGATCAAACAAATCCTTCACTGTCAGCATACTGCACCTCTGCGTCTTGTTTACTTGCCGCTGCCTCACACGCAGTGGCCCCGGGCCTGGATCACGTCGCAGACGCTGTCCACCAGCTCGCGGCACTGCTCCTCGCTCTGGGCCTCCACCATCACGCGGATCACGGGCTCGGTGCCGCTTTCCCGCACGAGGATGCGGCCCGTGCTGCCGAGGGTGTCAGCCACCTCGGCGATCTTCGCCTGCACAACGGCATCGTTCTGGGCGGCGGGCTTGTCCTTGACGCGCATGTTCCGCAGCACCTGCGGGTACATGGTCATGCCCTCGCACAGGGCACTCAGGGGCTTCTTCTTTGCCAGCATCACTTCCATGATCTTCATGCTGGTGAGGATGCCGTCGCCCGTTGTCGCATATTTCGAGAAGATGATGTGGCCGCTCTGCTCGCCGCCCAGACGGCAGCCGTGCTGCATCATGTACTCATAGACGTACTTGTCGCCGACCTTGGTCTGGGCGGTGTGGATGCCGGCCTCGTCCATGGCCTTGAAGAAGCCGAAGTTGCTCATCACCGTGGCGACGACCGTGTTTTCGGCCAGCTTGCCGCGCTCCTTCATGTAGCTGCCGTAGATGTAGAGGATGTGGTCGCCGGTGACGACGTTGCCCTTCTCATCCACGGCCAGGCAGCGGTCCGCGTCGCCGTCGTAGGCGAAGCCGACATCCAGGTGCTGCTCCAGCACATAGCGCTGCAGGGCCTCGATGTGGGTGGAGCCAGCGTCGCGGTTGATGTTCAGGCCGTCGGGATCGGCGTTGATCACATAGGTCTTAGCGCCCAGGGCGTCGAAGACGGACTTGGCGATGTTCCAGGCGGAGCCGTTGGCGCAGTCCAGGCCGACCCGCATTCCGCGGAAGGAGTACTGGCCCAGGGAGATCAGATACCCGATGTAGCGGTTGCGGCCCGCCACGTAGTCCACCGTGCGGCCGATGCGCTCGCCGGTGGCCAGCGGCACTTCTGTGAGCCGCTTGCCAAAGACCTCGACGCCGCCGTCCAGGTAGTCCTCGATCAGGGAGATGGTGTCCTCATCCATCTTCTCGCCGCCGGCGGAGAGCAGCTTGATGCCGTTGTCGTAGTAGGGGTTGTGGCTGGCAGAGATCATGATGCCGCAGTCGAAATCGTCCATGTGCGTCACGTAGGCGACGGAGGGCGTCGTGGTGACGTGCAGCATGCAGGCCTCCGCGCCGGAGGCTGTGAGGCCAGCTACGAGGGCGTACTCAAACATATAGCTGGAACGGCGCGTGTCCTTGCCGATGACCACACGGGCCTGGCTGCCGTCGCCGCGCTGGCTGCGGAGCTCTCCGTAGTACCAGCCGAGAAAACGGCCGATATTTTTCCGGCGGTCTGCCGGCACATGCATGATAGCACAAAGGCGAAAAAAAGACAATATGAGACCAATCTGAATCGCCCCGGAGAAGGCCGCGGAAGGCCAGATCAGGGCAACATGGAGAATACGGTCCAAATACGAACAGCATTCTCGATACACAAGATAATGTCCGCGAAAACGCTTGACAAAGCAGGAAACAGGCGCTATGATAGGCGCCGTTCCCGGCTGAATCACGAACATTCAAGACGGAACGCAGCAAAACGATCGACAGACAAAGGAGAAAGCACATGAAAAAACTGCTTGCCGCCCTGATCCTCTCCCTGATGCTCGTCAGCCTCTTCGCGGTTTCCGCCATGGCCGAGGAGCCCGTTGCCATCAAGGCCCTGCTTTTGCCCAAGTTCGAGTCCGGCGAACTGGCGGACGACTTCCCCGGTGAAGCCCAGTACTACTATGAGGCCTATTGCGCCGGCGGCGAGGCATACGAGATCCGCGGCGGCTTCGGCGAGAACAAGCTGTACGTCAAGGACGGCGTGGCCCTCTATGTCACCGGCATGGGCAAGGTCAACACCGCGCTGAGCCTGATGGCAGTCCTGAACGACAGCCGCTTCGATTTCTCCAATGCCTATGTCATCAGCACGGGCTGCGCCGGTTCCGCATATGAGTACGGCGTGATGGGTGACGTGTTTGTGATCACCGCCGCCATCGACTATGACCTGGGCCATCACGCTGACATCCGCGAGATGACTGATCCCGAGGGCACTACCTGGTTCCATGACGCCAGCTACGACAGCTCCAGCTACAAGCTGCTTGACCAGGATCTGATGGCCAAGGTCTATGACCTGGTGAAGGATGTTCCCCTGGCCACCACGGAGCGCACCCGCAACTTCATGTCCGCCGCCTTCGACGGCGCTGAGTGGGCCGTCCGCGATCCCAAGGTCCTGCGCGGCACCACCGTCACCGGCGACAACTACTGGAAGGGCTATCGCGACCATGCCAACGCCCTGCTCATGTGCGAGACCTACGGCGCGCCCGATCCCTTCGCCCTGACCGAGATGGAAGACACCGCCCTGGCCGTGGTGCTGGACCGCCTGGGCATGCTGGACCGTTTCATCATCATCCGCGACTCCGTCAACATGGACGTCTTCATGAACGGCGCGCCCCCGAGAGCCTCTGGGATCCCAACTTCAAGGAGACCCTGGCCTCCGAGGAAAACGTGGAAGCCGCTGACATCTTCGCCACCGCCCGCAAGAACAACTTCGACGTGGGCAGCGTCGTAGTCAACGCCATCCTGGACGGCAGCCTGTAATCCGATTCGTACTCTCTCCGTGGGCGCGCAAACGCTCACGGAGCTTTTGCTTCCACAACATAACCCAGCGAAAATCTGCGGGAGTTTTCGCCCTTCACCCCTTGCTTTTCAATGGGCGTTGTGCTATCATCCCATCATCGGCCATGAAGGGCCCGACATCAGCAGCCAGCCTTCAGCGAGCGCGGGACGGTGCAAGCCGCGCGGCGTGGTCAGGATGTCTCCCAGCCCGGAGCCGCGGCCAATCACCGCCGCCTCATCCCCGTGAAAGGATGCCGAGAGAGGGAGTCCGAGAGGGCTTCAAGCCGGGTGGTACCGCGAAAGCAATCCATTGCCTTCGTCCCTGCAAGCAAATCGCAGCGGCGAAGGCTTTTTCAGTCCCAGCCGCCATCAACCCAGGGCTGCGCCGCGGCGTGGCCTGACCCATGGAGGAGGAAGATACCCATGGCCAAGAAGGACAAGCAGGAGTTTGTCAGCTACATCACCCCCCGCAGCGAGGATTTCTCGCAGTGGTATACCGACGTCATTCTCCAGACCGGCCTGTGCGACTACGCCCCGGTGCGCGGCTGCATGATTGTGCGCCCCTACGGCTACGCCATCTGGGAGCGCATCCAGGCTGAGATGGATGCCCGCTTCAAGGCCGTCGGCACGGAGAACGTGTATTTCCCGATGCTGATCCCCGAGAGCCTGCTGCTCAAGGAAGCCGAGCACGTGGAGGGCTTCGCGCCCGAGGTCGCCTGGGTCACCCAGGGCGGCACGGAGAAGCTGCAGGAGCGCCTGGCCGTGCGCCCGACCTCAGAGACCATCTTCTGCACGATGTTCGCCAAGTGGACGCAGACCTGGCGCGACCTGCCGATGAAGTACAACCAGTGGTGCTCCGTCATGCGCTGGGAGAAGGCGACTCGTCCCTTCCTGCGCACCAGCGAGTTCCTCTGGCAAGAGGGCCACACCATTCACGCCACCGCGGAGGAGGCCCAGGAGGAGACCCTGACCATGCTGGAGATCTACCGTGAGGTGGCGGAGGACGTGCTCGCCCTGCCGGTGTACGTCGGCCAGAAGAGCGAGAAGGAGAAGTTCGCCGGCGCCCGCGCGACCTATTCCATGGAGGCCATGATGCAGGACGGCAAGGCCCTGCAGGCCGGCACCTCCCACAACTTCGGCACCAACTTCTCCGAGGCCTACGGCATCCAGTTCCAGAACAAGGAGGGCAAGCTGCAGTACGCCGAGGAGACCAGCTGGGGCGTGTCCACCCGCCTGATCGGCGCCATCGTGATGACTCATGGCGACGAGCGCGGCCTGCGCCTGCCCCCGAAAATCGCCCCGATCCAGGCGGTCATCCTGCCCATCGCGGCCCATAAGCCCGGCGTGACCGAGGCGAGCGAGAAGCTGGAGAAGGAGCTGCGCGAGGCCGGCATCCGCGTGAAGCTGGACGACCGCGACACCGTGTCCGCGGGCTTCAAGTTCAACGACTGGGAGCTCAAGGGCGTGCCGGTGCGCCTGGAGGTTGGCCCCCGCGATCTGGAGAACGGCGTGGTGACCGTCTTCCGCCGCGACACCTTCGAGAAGACCACCCTGCCGCTGGAGGGCCTGGCGGACGCCGTGAAGGCGCTGCTGGACGACATCCAGAAGGAGCTGTACAACCAGGCCAAGGCCTTCCGCGACGCGCGGACGGTGGAGGTGCACAACATGGACGAGCTGGCCGCTCAGGTGGAGCAGGGCTTCGCCAAGGCCATGTGGTGCGGCGAGCGCGCCTGCGAGGACGAGATCAAGGAGAAGTTCAACGCCTCCAGCCGCAACATGCCCTTCAACCAGGACGAGATGCGGTTCGGCGATACCTGCGTCTGCTGCGGCAAGAAGGCCAGCAAAGTGATGTATTTCGCCAAGGCCTATTGAGACAGAAGACTGTGCCGCAAAGCGCGCAATCCGTCTGAAAGAGTACAAATCCCCAATGCCATCAAGCCGGCCCGGTCCAGCACCGAGGCTGGCTTTTTGATTGGTTTTGCGGCAAAAGCACTTTGCCCCTTGCACCGGCTTTCAACCTGCGATACAATAGACCCAGCAATGCAGACGGAGGCAGACATGGATCTGTTTGATTTGATCGGGCCGGTGATGGTTGGGCCGAGCAGCTCCCACACGGCGGGCGCGGCGCGTATCGGCCAGACGGCCAGGCTCCTGCTGGGTGAGGAGGTCGTGGCGGCCGATGTGGGTCTTCACGGCTCCTTCGCCAAGACCTACCACGGCCACGGCACAGACCGCGCCATCGCGGCGGGCCTGATGGGCATGGCCGTGGACGACACGCGCATGCGCCATTCCCTGGAGCTGGCCGAGGAGCGGGGCATCCGCATCGCCTTCCATCCCACCCAGATCCGGGACGCGCACCCCAACACGGTGCGGCTGTCCCTCTACGGGGAGGACGGGCGCACGCTGACGATGGAGGCCGCTTCCGTGGGCGGAGGCAGCATCCGCGTGACCAAGCTCGACGGGATGAACGTGGGCTTTTCCGGCAAGGAGAACACGCTGATCATCCATCACCGGGACACCCCCGGCGAGATCGCGCACGTCACAGGGCTGCTGGCCGAGGAGAACATGAACATCGGCGCGATGCAGGTCTACCGGCGCGGCACTGGCGGAGACGCGCTGATGGTGATCGAGCTGGACGGTAAGCCCAGCGCGAAGGTGATTGCCGCCATTGAGCGGACGGAAGGCGTCAGCGATGTGTCCTTCCTGGAGAGGAGGGACGGCTGATGGATCACACGCTCAGCGAGTGGATTCAGCTGGCCGGGAGCGGCAGCCTGGCGCAGGCCGCCCAGCGCGTCCAGGCCGAGACCTACGGTCAGGCCGAAGAGCATGTGCGCGATACGATGACGCGGATGTGGCACGAGATGACGGCGAGCGCCCGCAGCGGCCTGGACGAGGGGCTGCGGTCGGTCAGCGGACTGACGGGCGGTCAGGCGGCGCTGCTGCGGCGCAGGCTGGAGGCGGGAGCATCCCTGGCCGGACCGGTGCTGGGCCGCGCCGAGATGTACGCGCTGGCGACGGCCGAATGCAACGCCTGCATGGGACGGATCGTCGCCGCACCGACAGCGGGCGCTTGCGGCATCCTGCCGGGCGTGCTCCTGGCCATGACCGAGGGAAAGGAGCGGACCGAGGCGCAGGCGGTGGACGGACTGTTTGCCGCCGCGGCGGTGGGCGAGGCCATTGCCTCCCAGTCCTCGATTTCGGGTGCCGAGGGCGGCTGTCAGGCGGAGTGCGGCGCGGCGGCCGCGATGGCTGCCGCTGCCCTGTGCGAGATGGAAGGGGCTGACGCAGCCACCTGCGTGCATGCGGCCGCCTTTGCACTGATGAACCTGATGGGCCTCGTCTGCGACCCTGTGGGCGGCCTGGTGGAGGTGCCCTGCGTCTACCGCAACGTGGGCGCGGTGGGCATCGCCTTCACAGCGGCGGACATGGCGCTGGCCGGCATTCGGTGCCCGGTGGAGCCGGACGAGGTGATCCTCGCCATGAAGGAAGTCGGCGACGCGCTGCCCTCCAGCCTCCGGGAGACCGGCGAGGGCGGCTGCGCGGCCTGTCCCTCCGTGCGCGCGCGGCTGAAAAAGCAGGGGCTGTGAAACGCCTGCGGAAGAAGATAAAGGAGAAAGACTTATGCAGCTGGAAGGTGCGGTCATCAATTTCCTCGGGGATTCCATCACGGAGGGCGCGGGCGCTTCATGTGTGGAGAACCGCTACACGGATGTGCTGGCGAGGATGTACGGATTGAAGAAGGCGAACAATTACGGCATCGGGGGCACGCGGATCGCCCGCCAGCGGGTCGTAACCGATTCGCCCTTCGACCTGGATTACTGCATGCGGTGCCGCGAGATGGATGAGAGCGCGGACGCGGTGGTGGTCTTCGGCGGCACCAACGACTACGGCCACGGCGACGCGCCCATCGGCGGGCCGAAGGATCGGACGCCGGCGACCTTCTACGGCGCGTGCCACGACCTGATGTCCACGCTGCAGACGCGCTACGTCGGCAAGCCGGTGCTGGTGGTGACGCCCCTGCGCCGCGCGGACGAGGAGAATCCCTTCGGCGACGGCAGCAAGGAAAAGCCCGGCGAGATCCTGCGGGTGTACCGGGACATCATCCTCGAGGTGGCCTTCGCCTACTCCCTGCCGGTGCTGGATCTCTATGCCACCAGCGGCATCCAGCCGACGAACCCGGTGGTGATCGAGCGGCTGCTGCCGGACGGCCTGCACCCGAACGACGCCGGCCACGCGCTGCTCGCCCGCCGGATAGGTGAGGCGCTCAAACTGCTTTGACACGCTGAAGGGGTGAATGTCATGCGCCGATGGCTCTATGTGTTTTCACTGCTGCTGCTTCTCACGGCCGTCCTGCCTGCTCAGGCTGCGCCGCAGCGTGTGGACACCTGGTATGAAATCTTTCCGCGCTCCTTTCGGGACAGTGACGGGGACGGGATCGGCGACCTGCGCGGCGTCACCGAGAAGCTCGACTACATCCGGGGGATGGGGTATACGGCCATCTGGCTGATGCCGGTGATGGAAAGCCCCAGCTACCACAAGTACGACGTGACGGACTATTTGGCCATCGACGAGGAATACGGCACGATGGAGGATCTGCGCGAGCTGACGGACGCCTGTCACACCGCGGACATGCGCCTGATCCTCGATCTTCCGATCAACCACACCTCGACGCAGCACCCATGGTTCACCGCGGCCTGCGATGCGCTGCGGGAGGGCCGCACGGAGGATCCCAGCCTGGATCGCTATGTGTTTCGGCAGGAGGCAGGAAGCGCGATGGCGCAGCTGGAGGAGACCGGCTGGTACTATGAGGAGCAGTTCGCGGGCGGCGGCATGCCGGACCTGAACCTGGACAGCGAGGCTGTGCGGGAGGAGATCACCGCGATCCTGGACTTCTACCTGTGCGATGTGGGCGTGGACGGCTTCCGCCTGGACGCGGTGACCAGCTATTACGCGGGAGACAAGGACAAGAATATCGCCTTTCTCGCGTGGCTGAAGGAGACCTGCGAGGCGCTGAAGCCTGGCAGCTTTCTCGTGGGCGAGTGCTGGAAGGGTCTCGGCGACATCGCGGATTATTATGCCAGCGGCGTGGACACCTTCTTCCTCTTTCCTGTGTCCCAGGCGGAGGGCAGCATCTGCCAGACGCTGCGCGCCCGCAAGCCTGGAGCGGCCTTCGTGACGATGATGGACAAGCTGTACGACGCGCTGCCCGACCGGCTTTGGGCGCCCTTCCTGGCCAACCATGACACGGGGCGCGCCATCGGCTCCCTGCAGGCGCGGCAGAACCTGCCCAAGGCGAAGTTCGCTGAGGCGGTGCTGCAGCTGATGGGCGGCGCGTCCTTCACCTACTATGGCGAGGAGATCGGTATGGTGGGAGCGGGCGCTGATCCGAACAAGCGGCTGCCGATGCTCTGGGGCGACGGCACTGAGACCGAGCTGCCGCCCGGCACGGATCGCGTGGAGTATGCGTACCCCTCCGTGGCGGAGCAGGAGGCGGATCCGGCTTCGCTGCTGAACTATTGCCGCAGGATCAACGCCTTGCGGGCAGAGCATCCTGAGATCGCCGCGGGCGCGAACCGCTGGATCGTCACGGAGGATTTCGCCGTGGTCTTCGAGCGGAGCACGGCGGAGGGCACCTGCCTGGTGGCGATGAACTTCTCGCCGAAGCAGGAGCAGACCGTGACGCTGGCAGGCCTGTATGCGGTCACCGGCGAGGCGGAGACAGGCGGGGAGACGGTGCGCATAGAACAGCGCGACAGCCAGACCCTGCTGTCCCTGCCGCCCTATGCGGTGTGCGTGCTGCGGGCGGAATGAGCCGCAGCGTGACACGGCAGAAAGATCTGGAACTTTTTTACGGATTTGACGGAACAGAATGACTGCACGCTTCGTTTATCAGGCGGAGCGTGCGGGGAGGTGACAGGCTTTGCGGGAGAATCCCTCCGGGGACATCGCGGGGCAGGAAACGGAGACCTTTGACCGCCTCTATCGCCAGTACGCCACCGACGTGCTGCGCGTGTGCTATTTCTACCTGGGTGACCGCCAGAAGGCCGAGGACGTCTGCCAGGATGTGTTTGTCAAGCTGATCACGACCCATCCCGTGCTGCAGCCGGACAAGGAGAAGGCCTGGCTCCTCAAGGTGGCCCTCAACCGCTGCAGGGATCTGTGGCGCAGCGCGTGGGTCAAGCGCGTGGTGCTGGGCAGCCCGGTGTTTGAACTGATCCCCGCGCCGGATGAGTTTTCCAGGCGCGAGGACGAGGAGCAGGTGATGCGGGCGGTCAACGCCCTGCCGGCTGATTTCAAGGAAGTGGTCCTGCTCCACTATTACCAGGGTTTTGGCATTGAGGAGATCTCGGAGATGCTGAACGTGCCAATGGGCACGGTGTCCTCGCGTCTGAGCCGCGCGAGAAAGAAAATGGAAGCACAGCTTAAAGGAGACGAATGATCGTGAAGCAGCTTGAAAACCTGAAGGATACGGCGGATCACGCGCTGGCCGGGCTGGAAGCGACGCCGCAGCTGCGAAGAAGGATCGAGGAAGCGGCGCTGGGCGGCGGCAGGACGCGCGTCCGGCGCGGTGCGATGCGGCCCGCATTAGCCTTTGCGATGGCAGCGGTGGTGCTGGCGCTGGTGGCTGTGCCGCAATTGCTTCACCGCGGAAGCGACACTGTGCCGGTGATCGTGGAGCAGGCGGCCGGAACGGCCACCGAGCGCCAGGGCGAGGCGAAGCTCATCAGCAGGGGCCAGGTGTCCGTCACTTCCTCGTCCGGCGCGGGCGAGGGCAGCCTGTGGGCCGGTGAGCCGAACGGAAGCTTTCCTCTTGTGGGCATCCACGGGCGCTATTACAGGCTGATGACCTACGGCCTGCCCGCCCAGGCGCGGCCGGGAATGATGCTCGGTACGGTGGAGACGGTGACGAAGGAGCCTGTGTACGCCTCCGGCGTGGTGAGCAACCATCTGCCGGCAGGCACGGCACTCTACGCTGTGGAGGGCATGGACGGCGCTGTGGTCACGGCGGAGTCCAACGGCGTGAAGCAGGTTTACCAGCGCGTGAGCGTCAGCCAAATGGGGCTTGCCGCCGGCGAAAGCCTGGACGCGACCCTCTGCGCGGCGGGAAGGATCGCCTCAATGACGCTCAGCGGCGTGGGCACGGTATCTGACCCGGAAGCCTGCGCGCGGCTTTACGCGATGCTGAGCGGCGCTGTGGCGGAGGGCACGGGCCCCTTCAGCGGCCAGCAGACCCTGCACATCACCCTGACGAACAGCCTGGTGCTGGAGATGGCCGTGCGCGGAGACCGCCTGAGCGCCTGCGGCGTGTGGAGCTGCCCGGGCTTCTCGGACGCGTTCGCGGCGGAGATCCGGTGACAAAAATGAACAGCAGAAAACCCAGCCGGAAGCACAACTGGCTGGGTTTTCTGCTGTGTTGCGTTGCTGTTATCGTGAGGATCAGACCGCGCCCTGGGCCATCATGGCTTCGGCCACCTTCAGGAAGCCCGCGATGTTCGCGCCGGCCACATAGTCGCCGGGGGTCGCGTACTCCTTCGCGGCGGCGTCGATCTTGGCGAAGATGCCCTCCATGATGCCCTTCAGACGGGCGTCCACTTCCTCGAAGGTCCAGCTGAGGCGCTGGCTGTTCTGGCTCATCTCCAGGGCGGAGACGGCCACACCGCCGGCGTTGGCGGCCTTCGCGGGGGCGAAGAGCACCTTGGCCGCCTGGAAGGCCGCGGTGGCTTCCAGGGTGGAGGGCATGTTGGCGCCCTCGCCGACAGCCTTGACACCGTTGGCGATCAGCGCCTTGGCGCTGGCCTCATCGATCTCGTTCTGGGTCGCGCAGGGGAGAGCGATGTCGCAGGGGATCGTCCAGATGCCCTTGCAGCCCTCGGTGTAGGTGGCCGTGGGCACGGCGCTGACATACTCCTTGATGCGCTTGCGCTCGACTTCCTTCAGTTGCTTGACCACATCCAGCTTGATGCCGTCGGGATCGTACACGTAGCCGTTGGAGTCGCTCATGGCCACGACCTTGCCGCCCATGGCCGTGATTTTCTCGCAGGCGTAGATGGCCACGTTGCCGGATCCGGAGATCACGACGGTGGAGCCGGGGACATCCATACCGTTGGCCTTCAGCATGGCCTGGGTCAGGTAGCACAGGCCGTAGCCGGTGGCCTCCTTGCGGGCGAGGGAGCCGCCGTAGGTCAGGCCCTTGCCGGTCAGGACGCCCTCGTACAGGCCGGTGATGCGCTTGTACTGGCCGTACAGGTAGCCGATCTCGCGGCCGCCGACGCCGATGTCACCCGCGGGGACGTCCACGTCCTTGCCGATGTGGCGGTACAGCTCGGTCATGAAGCTCTGGCAGAAGCGCATGACCTCGTTGTCGCTCTTGCCCTTGGGGTCAAAGTCGCTGCCGCCCTTGCCGCCGCCGATGGGCAGGCCGGTCAGGCTGTTTTTGAGCACCTGCTCCAGGCCGAGGAACTTGATGATGGAGAGATTGACGGAGGGATGCAGGCGCAGGCCACCCTTGTAGGGGCCGATGGCGCTGTTGAACTGCACACGGTAGCCGCGATTCACCTGCACCTGGCCCTGGTCGTCGATCCACGGCACACGGAACAGGATGGCGCGCTCAGGCTCGACATAACGCTCCAGCAGGCCGGCGCGCTCGTATTCCGGGTGGCGGTCGATGACCGGCTGCAGGGTGGTCAGGATCTCGGTCGCGGCCTGAATGAACTCCTTCTGATCGCCGTTGCGCTCCTTGAGCCCGTCCAGAACCCGCTGTGTGTAATTGCTCATGCTGCAAGCCTCCTCTTGAATCGATAAGAAATGAATCCTTCTTTTTGCCCTTGGGACGATGGTATTATACCGCTTCTCCTGCAGGCTGACAATGCTCGGACTGCAGCTTCTTTTGTTTTTTTGGTGTTTCCCGCGCCGTTTTGCGGCATTCTGACGGTGCTTGTGAAGGGTTTTTGGCGTCAACTTGCAGGAAATGGAGCAGCTGTGTCGTAGTATATATTGGATAGTCCTCACCAAGGAGGTACGATGATGAAACGCATTGCAATCGGATTCCTTTCCATGGCGCTGATGACCGCCGCCGCGGCGACAGCCGGCGCCGAGACCTCTGCCACGCTGCAGACCGTCAAGGAATTCAACAAAAACGGCGACCTCGTCGCGCAGACCTTTGTCGACGCGGCCGGGCAGCCTGTGATCGCGGAGGATCTCGGCTACGCCACCGTGCGCAGCAATTATGTCAACGGAATGCTGTCCTCCTCGTCCTATTATGCCGTGGACGGCCAGCCCTGCGAGACCTCGGGCGGTTACCATATGGTCAAGATGGACTACACCTTCAAGGGCAACAAGCTCAAGCGGCAGGCCTATTATAACCTGGCCGGACAGCTTGTGACCGGCCCTGAGGGGTATGCCGAGCAGATCCGCACCTACGACAAGGGCAATCGGCTCACCGAGGTGCGCAATCAGGATCCCAATGGGGAGCTGATCCATTCGGATACCCTGTATGCGGTGTATACCACCACCTGGAAGAGCGTTAACCGCAGCCGCTATCTCAAGGTGGGCGAGGCCTACACCGATGCCTACGGAAGGCCCTTTGTCTACCAGGACGGCTACGCCACGGTGGTCTTTGAGTACGCCAGCGCCAACAACAAGCTGGCCGTGACAAGCTATTACGGCGCGGACAACGAGCTGGTGATGAACACCAAGCTCGGCTACGCCCGGCTGGTGACCAACTACACGGCCCGCGGTCTGGTCGAGAACGAGACCTACTATGACGAGAACGAACAGATCGTCGCCGGTCCCAAGGGCTATGCCCGCATGGTGTGCAAGGATCGGAAATCGACACCCGAAGACAACACGGCCGTGACCGAGTGGTACGAGGACGAGAGCGGCGCGCCCTTCGAGATGGCGGATGGCTACTGTGCGGTGGCGCGCGTCTACGACAGCAAGAACCGCGTCATCCGCGAGACCTATCTGGACGCCACCGGCAACCCGGTGATCATCGCCAAGGGCTATGCGCGCCGCGATGTGAACTACAACGCCAAGGGCAAGCAGGTCAGCGTCATCTATTACAACGCCCAGAATCACCGGATGGTGGTGGATACCCTCGGTTATGCCTCGGAGCGCCGCAACTACAACGAGGACAACCTGGTCATCGCCATCTTCTACGAGGGCGCGAACGGGGAACCGATCAACTGCAAGGACGGCTATTATAAGCTCGCCTCCAAATACGATACGGAGAAGCATCTGATTGAGGAAGCCTATTACGATACGGAGAACCGCCGCACACTGGGCCCCAAGGGCTACGCGGTGATCCGCTACACCTACGACCAGGCCGGGAAGCGCAACGGCGCTGTCAGTCTGGACGCCGATCTGGAGGAGATTGCAGACAAGACAGGCGTCAGCGAGCGGAAGTATGTCTATGAAGCCGGCCTGATGATGGAACAGTCCTTCTATCACGACGGCGAGCCGGTCATGAGCACGGACGGTTATCACCTGGTGCGGTACACCTACGTGCTAGACAACAAGGTGGAGAACGAGCGGTATTACAATGTCGCCGGCGAACCTGTGCGCATCAAGGCCGGCTATGCGCGCAAGGAAAACGAGTACGATGAGGAGGGCAATCTGCTGTCCACCCGCTATTACGATGTGGACGGAAAGATGCTGCTCGCGAGCGGCCAGCAGTACGCCTACACGCGCCGCGAAAACGGGCCGGACAATTCCTACACCCTGACCTACTACGACGCGGCGGATCAGCCCATGACCCTGTCCGCGGGGTACGCAAAGGTGCAGCGCTTCCTGAATGACAAAAAGAAGGTGATCGAGGAGCGCTACCTCAACGCGAATGGCCAGCTGGTCAACCGCAGCGGCGGCTACAGCATCCTGAAGCAGGAATATAATAAGGATGGCCGGGTGATCCGCCAGGCTTATTTCACCTCCGATGGCGAGCCTGCACTCAGCGCCACCGCGCCGGTGATTCTGACAGAATACGACCGTGCGGGCAAAGTGTCCGCCATCCACTATCAGGATGGGGAAGGACAGCCCTATGTGATCGCGGCGGGCTACGCCAGCCTGACCCGCGGCTATGACAGCGCTGGCAACGTCAACAAGGAGGCGTATTTCAGCGCGGACGGCAAGCCTGTGCTGAACAACAAGGGCTACGCGAGCTATCAGCGTGAATACAACGAGAAGAAACAGCTGATCCGCGAAACCTGGTATGACGAGAACGGCCGCGGCGCGGTGACCGCCAACGGCAACAGCGGGGTCGTCTACCACTACAATGAGAACGGCGGCCGTGACGGCGAGGCTTACATCGACGCCAAAGGCAAGCTGATGAACATTGAAGCCGGCTATGCGCAGATTCTGAAGCAGCTGGATGCCGACGGTCACGCGCTGGTGGAGAGCTACTACAACGCAGCGGGCGAGCTGACCAACACCAAGGCCGGTTACGCGACTATTCTGCGCGAGTACGACGAGCAGGGGCTGCTGCGGAGCCAGGGCTGGCAGGACAAGGACGGCGAACCGACGGTCAACGGCAACACCTATGTGATGCTGACCCGTGACTACGACGAGAACCGGAACGTCATCTCGGAGAAGTATTATGACGCTGATGGCAACCTGATCGCCTGTGCGAAAGGCTATGCAGAGATCCGGAGAGTCTACAACGAGCGGAAGCAGGCGGTGATGGAGGCCTGGTTTGACGCGGAAGGTCAGCCGACCGACAACGGAGACACCTACGTCGCCATTCGCCGCGAATACGATGAGCTCGGCAATGTGGTGATGGAGGAATACCTGGACGCGGAGGGCCAGCGGACGCTGAACAAGAAGGGCTTTGCTGCCATCCGCCGTCTCTACAACAGCAACAAGAAGCTGGTCTACCAGGCCTGGTATGACACACAGGGACAGCCGACCGACAGCGGCAACACCTATGTGGCCGATATGCGCACCTACACCAGCCAGGGGGATCTGGCCAGCGTGACCTATCTGAACGCAGCTTCACAGGCCGTGACGGACACGGAAGGCTGTGCGGGCATCGCCTACACCTACGACGAAAACCACAACGCCATCACGACAACCTATCTTGGGCTGGACGGACGCCCGATGCTGAACGAGGTCAAGGGCTATGCGACGCTCCGCCGCACCTTCAATGAGAAAAAGAAGGTGACGGAGGAGGATCGCCTGGATACCTCGTACTGCCGTGTGGATGCTGCGGATGGCTTTGCCGCCAAGCGCAGCGTGTACGATGAGAACGGCAACCTGACGATGGAGGCTATCTACAGCGCGGATGGCCAGCTGACGCTGGGCAAACGCGGTTACGCCATTCTCCGCCGAGAGTACGACGAGAACAACAATGCCGTGAGCGAAAGCTATTACGGAACGGACAAGCAGCTGATTCGCCTGAGCGGCGGATACGCGATGATCATCCGGCGTTATGACGACGAAAAGCATCTGATCATGCAGGGCTGGTGCGATGAAAAGATGCAGTTCACCACCCGGAATGATACCTATGCCTTTGTTCAGTACGCCTATGATGATGCCGGGAACAGGATCCGCGAAACCTATTTCGATGTGCAGGGCCAGCCGATTGCCGCCAAGAACGGCGCCGCTGAGATTCGCAGGCAGTTCAATGAAAAGAAACAGAATATCTATGAGGCCTGGTTCGATGTGGACGGGAAACCCGTAACGACGGGCAACACGAATGTGGCAATTCGTCGCAGTTATGACGAGAACGGCAACGTGAACCTGATGCAGTATCTGGACGCCGAGGGCAACCTGATTGCGCAGAAGAACGGTGCAGCAGAAAGCCACCGTGTGTTCAACGACAAGAAACAGCTGATCTACGAAGCATGGTTTGACGTGAACGGACAGCCAACGACCACGGGCAATAACAACGTGGCTTATCGTCGTGGTTATGACGAGAACGGGAATGTGAACTACGAGCAGTATCTGGACGCGAATGATCAGCCGATTGCACTGAAGAATGGCATGGCTGAGGTTCACAAGGAATTCAACGACAAGAAGCAGTGCATCTATGAAGCCTGGTTCGATGTGGATGGCAAACCCACGACCACGGGTAATACGAACGTGGCGATTCGTCGTGGGTATGACGAGAACGGCAACGTGAACCTGATGCAGTACCTGGATGCCGAGGGCAATCTGGTTGCCCAGAAGAATGGTGCAGCGGAAAGCCACCGTGAGTTCAACGACAAGAAACAGCTGATCTACGAAGCTTGGTTTGACGTGAACGGACAGCCAACGACCACGGG